>NZ_JBHVWW010000002.1:145123-219311 GCF_042882025.1 Kitasatospora sp. NPDC058243 | reverse complement strand
GGCGGGGAAGAGGAGGGGGGGGAGGAGGGGGGAGAGAGATGCGCCCCCACGCGGAGAGGAGGGGGGGGGGGCGGGGGGGACGGGGTGGGGGGGGGGGGGGGGGGTGGCGGTCCGCCCCCCCCCGCACCCGTACGCTGGTGGGCGTGCTGGTAGAAAACGACGCCCCCCTCGCCCCGCTGACCACGCTCCGGCTCGGCGGCCCGGCCCGCCGCCTGGTGACCGCCCACACCGACGACGAGGTGATCGCCGCCGTCCGCGCGGCCGACGAGGCCGGCGAGCCGCTGCTGGTCCTCGGCGGCGGTTCCAACCTGGTGATCGGCGACGTCGGCTTCCCCGGCACCGTGCTGCGGATCGCGACCACCGGCTTCGCCCTGGACGGCACCGTGCTGGAGCTGGCGGCCGGCGAGGTCTGGTCGGAGGCGGTCACCCGCGCGGTGCGCGAGCACGGCCTGGCGGGCGTCGAGTTCCTGGCCGGCATCCCCGGCTCGGCCGGTGCGACCCCGGTGCAGAACGTCGGCGCGTACGGCCAGGAGGTCGCCCAGTCGATCACCGAGGTGGTCGCCTACGACCGCACGGCCGGCGAGGTGGTCACGCTCCCCAACGCCGAGTGCGCGTTCTCCTACCGGCACAGCCGCTTCAAGGCCGAGCCGGACCGCTACGTGGTGCTGCGGGTGCGGTTCGCCCTGGCCGACCACGAGGGGCTCTCCACCCCGGTCAAGTACGCCGAGGTGGCCAGGCACTTCGGCGTCGAGCAGGGCGAGCGGGTGCCGCTGGAGCGGGCGCACGACGCGGTGCTGGGGCTGCGCTCCGGCAAGGGCATGGTGCTGGACCCGGCGGACCACGACACCTGGTCGGCCGGCTCCTTCTTCACCAACCCGGTGCTCACCGCCGCCCAGTACGAGTCCTTCCGGACCCGCCCGGGCACCGAGAACGCCCCCGCCTACCCGGCGCCGGAGGGCTGCACCAAGACCTCGGCCGCCTGGCTGATCGACCGGGCCGGCTTCGGCAAGGGCTACGGCAGCGGCCCGGCGACGCTCTCCACCAAGCACACCCTGGCGCTCACCAACCGCGGCGCGGCCACCGCCGAGGACCTGCTGGCGCTGGCCCGGGAGATCCGGGACGGCGTCCGCGAGGCCTTCGGGGTCGAGCTGGTGAACGAGCCGGTGATGATCGGCGTCAAGCTCTAGGCCTGTCCGGGGTCGGCCTGATCCACAAGGCACGCCTCAGGTGGCGCTGACCAGCCAGGTGTCGATGTCCGCCAGCAACTCCTTGCGGACGGCCTCCGGTGCGCGCGAGCCGCGGACGGACTGCCGTGCCAGCTCGGCGAGTTCGGCGTCTCCGAAGCCGAGGACGTCGCGGGCCAGGTCGTACTGGGCGGCCAGCCGGCTGCCGAACAGCAGCGGGTCGTCCGCGCCCAGGGCCAGCGGCACGCCGGCGTCGAACAGCCGCCGCAGCGGGACGTCCTCGGGGCGCTCGTAGACGCCGAGCGAGACGTTCGAGGAGGGGCAGACCTCGCAGGTGATCTGGCGGTCCGCCAGCCGTTCCATCAGCCGGGGGTCCTCGGCGGCGCGGACGCCGTGGCCGATCCGGCCGGCGCCCAGGTCGTCCAGGCAGTCCCGGACGGATTCGGGCCCGGCCAGCTCGCCGCCGTGCGGGGCGGCCAGCAGCCCGCCCTTGCGGGCGATCTCGAAGGCCCGGTCGAAGTCCCGGGCGAGGCCGCGCCGCTCGTCGTTGGAGAGGCCGAAGCCGACCACGCCCTGGTCGGCGTACCGGACGGCGAGCCGGGCCAGCGTCCGGGCGTCCATCGGGGACTTCATCCGGTTCGCCGCGACCAGCACCCGGATGCCCACCCCGGTGGCCGTGGCGGCGTTCTCCACGGCGTCCAGGATCAGCTCCAGCGCGGGGATCAGCCCGCCCAGCCGGGGCGCGTACGAGGTCGGGTCGACCTGGATCTCCAGCCAGCGGGAGCCGTCCCGCCGCTCGTCCTGGGCGGTCTCCAGGACCAGCCGGCGGATGTCCTCCTCGTCCCGCAGCACCGAGCGGGCGGTGTCGTACAGGCGCTGGAAGCGGAACCAGCCGCGTTCGTCGGTGGCCCGCAGTTGCGGCGGCTCGCCGGAGCTGAGCGCCTCCGGCAGTCGGACGCCGTGCTTGTCGGCCAGCTCCAGCAGGGTGGCGGGCCGCATCGAGCCGGTGAAGTGCAGGTGCAGGTGGGCCTTCGGGAGGTCCCTGACGTCTCGCGGATTCAACAGGCGTTCCATTCGCCGATACTGCCGCATCGGACCCCCAAACGGGAACCGCCCTCCTTCCGTCCCCCGAAGGGGTGAAAGAGGGCGGTACCCGACGTGAAGCGCGGGTGTCAGCGGACCTCAGCGGACCTCAGCGGACGTCAGCGGACGTCAGCGGACGTCAGCGGACCTCAGCGGGCGCCGGCGGGTGTCAGTCGCGGGCCTCGCCGAGCAGCTTCTGCAGCCGGCCGATGCCCTCGGCCAGGTCGGCGTCGCCGAGCGCGTAGGAGAACCGCAGGTAGCCGGGGGTGCCGAAGGCCTCGCCCGGGACGGCCGCGACCTCGGCCTCGTCCAGGATCAGCGAGGCCAGCTCGCCGGAGCTCTGCGGGCGCCGGCCGCGGATCTCCTTGCCCAGCAGGCCCTTGACGGACGGGTACACGTAGAACGCGCCCTCCGGCTCGGGGCAGTACACGCCCTCGATCTCGTTGAGCATCCGCACGATGGTCTTGCGGCGGCGGTCGAAGGCGGTGCGCATCTCGTGCACCGCGGCCAGGTCGCCGCTGACGGCGGCGATCGCGGCGCGCTGGGCGACGTTGGAGACGTTCGAGGTGGCGTGCGACTGCAGGTTGGTCGCGGCCTTGATGACGTCCTTGGGGCCGATCACCCAGCCCACCCGCCAGCCGGTCATCGCGTAGGTCTTGGCGACGCCGTTGACCACGATGCACTTGTCGGCCAGCTCGGGCAGCAGGGCCGGCAGCGAGGTGAAGGAGGCGTCGCCGTACACCAGGTGCTCGTAGATCTCGTCGGTGAGCACCCAGAGGCCGTGCTCCAGCGCCCAGCGGCCGATCGCCTCGGCCTCGGCCTCGGTGTACACCGCGCCGGTCGGGTTGGACGGCGAGACGAAGAGCACCACCTTGGTGTTCTCGGTGCGGGCGGCCTCCAGCTGCTCGACCGAGACCTTGTAACCGGTGGTCTCGTCGGTCACGACCTCCACCGGGACGCCGCCGGCGAGCTGGACCGACTCCGGGTAGGTGGTCCAGTACGGGGCCGGGACGATGACCTCGTCGCCCGGGTCCAGGATCGCGGCGAACGCCTCGTAGATCGCCTGCTTGCCGCCGTTGGTGACCAGCACCTGGGAGGCGTCCACCTCGTAGCCGGAGTCGCGCAGCGTCTTGGCGGCGATCGCGGACTTCAGCTCGGGCAGGCCACCCGCCGGGGTGTAGCGGTGGTTCTTCGGGTCGCGGCAGGCCTCGACGGCCGCCTCGACGATGTAGTCCGGGGTGGGGAAGTCGGGCTCGCCGGCTCCGAAGCCGATCACCGGACGGCCGGCCGCCTTGAGGGCCTTGGCCTTGGCGTCCACGGCGAGGGTCGCGGACTCGGCGATCGCACCGATCCGGGCGGAGACCCGGCGGTCGGCGGGGCGGATGGAACGGTCGGGCTGCGGGGTGGAAGCGCTCATGCCTGCATCGTCGCAGAACCGGGACGGACCGGGCATCGTGGTTTCACCATCCGTACGGGACCGTCCACATGGCGGCGCCCGCCGATCCGCCGGTGATCATGCGGGCATGCCGGACATATGCCGGACAACCGGTTCCCCCGGAAGAAGAGGTTCGACCAAACACCCCTCGACCACGTATGCTCACTGCTCGACGGCCCGCCGAAAAAGAACCGGAGCTTCACCAGCTGTGCAGACAGCGGGGGGAGATGCGGTAGGTTGGTCGCTACGGAGTCGCGAGACCCCGTAGGGCAATAGCTCAATTGGTAGAGCACCGGTCTCCAAAACCGGCGGTTGGGGGTTCAAGTCCCTCTTGCCCTGCTGCTTGATCCGTTTTCAGCCCGTTCGCTCCGCAGAGCGAGCGGGCTTGATGCGGAGAGGGCTCCGAATCAGCACCGCTTGTAGCCGGCCGTTCGTGCCCCATCGGGCGCGAGCCGCTCGGCCGGACCCGGATTCAGGTGAGGACGAGTGACGGAGACCACGGGCTCCACCGCAACGCCTGAGAGCGGCAACCCCGAGGGGGCCGACGGCGCTGCCGACACCACGCCCGCGGAGGGCGAGGACAAGTCGCTCTCGCGCCGCGAGCGCAAGCGCGCCGCCCGCGCCGGTGACAAGAAGTCCGGCAAGCGCGGCAAGATGGGCCCGTTCGCCCGAATCGGCCTGTTCTACCGCCAGATCATCGCCGAGCTGCGCAAGGTCGTCTGGCCCACCCGCAGCGAGCTCACCCAGTACACGACCGTCGTCGTCGTGTTCGTGGTGGTCGTGATGGGCTTCGTGGCCGGCCTCGACTACGGCCTCTCCAAGCTGAGCCTCCTGGTCTTCGGCTGACCTGGCCGTCCCACCTCCGTAGCAGTCTCCCGACCCGGGCCGAATCTTCGGCCCGGGTCGTGCTGTCTGCGCCGGACGTACGCGGCCGCTACCGTGGACTCGGTACTGTTGAAGTCTCCGAGTCCTCTCCTGGCGCCCGCGCGAGCGGCAGCCCGCCGGAGCCGGCCCCGGAGCGCGCCACCTTCACCATCTCCAGGAAAGAAGCAGCCACCGTGTCTGAGTCCCCCCTGTACGACGCCGACGAGACCGTCCGCGAGGCGGATGTCGCCGCCGAGCTGGACGCGGCCGAGCTGGCTGACGAAGCCGAGTCCGCCGAGCAGATCGTTGACGCCGTGGACGGCGACGAGGACGAGGTCGAGGCGCACGACGAGGCCGAGGCCGGCGAGCCCGCCGAGGAGGCGGCGCTGCACGTGGAGGACGACGTGGAGCCCGCCGCCGAGGAGACCGAGGCCGACGCCGAGGAGGCCGAGGCCGAGGAGGTCGTCGAGGTCGACCCGGTCGCCAAGTTCCGCGAGGACCTGCGCTTCATGCCGGGCGAGTGGTACGTGATCCACACCTACGCCGGCTACGAGAACCGGGTGAAGCAGAACCTGGAGCAGCGCGCCGTCTCGCTGAACGTCGAGGAGTACATCTTCCAGGCCGAGGTGCCGCAGGAGGAGGTCGTCCAGATCAAGAACGGCGACCGCAAGACCATCCGCCAGAACAAGCTCCCCGGCTACGTCCTGGTGCGCATGGACCTCACCCCCGAGTCCTGGGGCGTCGTGCGCAACACCCCCGGTGTCACCGGCTTCGTCGGCAACGCCTACGACCCGTACCCGCTGACCCTGGACGAGGTCGTCAAGATGCTCGCCCCGGACGTCGAGCGCCAGGCGGCCAAGGAGGCCGGCAAGCCCTCGCCGATCAAGCCGAGCGAGATCCAGGTGCTGGACTTCGAGGTCGGCGACTCGGTCACCGTCACCGACGGTCCGTTCGCGACCCTGCAGGCGACCATCAACGAGATCAACCCCGACTCGAAGAAGGTCAAGGGCCTGGTCGAGATCTTCGGCCGGGAGACCCCGGTCGAGCTCTCCTTCGACCAGATCCAGAAGAACTAGTCCCACAATCTTCGGATCCGGGGCGGGGCCGAGGGCCCTGCCCCGGATCCGTTTTGGTCCAGCGGCGCTAAGGCGTTAGCCTGGTTCGATGTGTGTGTTGGCGGCCGGGTGTCGCCCCGGTTCCGCACACACCAGCACTCACCTCTCGGAAGGACCCGGAGAGACATGCCTCCCAAGAAGAAGAAGGTCACGGGGCTTATCAAGCTCCAGATCAACGCCGGTGCGGCCAACCCGGCGCCGCCGGTCGGCCCCGCGCTGGGCCAGCACGGCGTCAACATCATGGAGTTCTGCAAGGCCTACAACGCTGCGACCGAGTCGCAGCGCGGCATGATCGTGCCGGTGGAGATCACGGTCTACGACGACCGTTCCTTCACCTTCATCACGAAGACGCCGCCGGCCGCGCGCCTCATCCTGAAGGCCGCCGGTGTGGACAAGGGCTCCAGCGAGCCGCACAAGACCAAGGTCGCCAAGCTCACCAGCGCCCAGGTCCGCGACATCGCCACCACCAAGATGCCCGACCTGAACGCCAACGACCTGGACGCGGCGGAGAAGATCATCGCCGGCACCGCCCGGTCGATGGGCATCACCGTCGAGGGCTGACCAGCTCTTTTCGTCCCTGTGGTAGGGCCTGCGCAGGCCCGTGATACCACGACTCCCATCACCATTCAGGAGCAGCAGTGAAGCGCAGCAAGGCTCTGAAGGCCGCGGACGCTCAGGTCGACCGCGACCGCCTCTACGCCCCCCTCGAGGCCATCCGCCTCGCCAAGGCGACCAGCACCACCAAGTTCGACGGCACCGTCGAGGTCGCCATGCGTCTGGGCGTCGACCCGCGCAAGGCCGACCAGATGGTCCGCAGCACCGTGATCCTCCCGCACGGCACCGGTAAGACCGCTCGGGTCCTGGTCTTCGCGACCGGTGACCGTGCCGAGGCCGCGCGTGCTGCGGGCGCCGACATCGTCGGCTCCGACGAGCTGATCAACGAGGTCGCCAAGGGCCGCCTGGACTTCGACGCCGTCGTCGCCACCCCGGACCTCATGGGCAAGGTCGGCCGCCTCGGCCGCGTGCTCGGTCCCCGTGGTCTGATGCCGAACCCGAAGACCGGCACCGTGACCCCGGACGTCGCCAAGGCTGTCAACGACATCAAGGGCGGCAAGATCGAGTTCCGCGTCGACAAGCACTCGAACCTGCACTTCATCATCGGTAAGGCCTCCTTCACCGACGAGCAGCTGGTCGAGAACTACGCCGCCGCGCTGGACGAGGTGCTCCGCGCCAAGCCGTCCGCCGCCAAGGGCCGCTACATCAAGAAGACCGCCATCAGCACCACGATCGGCCCCGGCATCCCCGTGGACCCGAACCGCACCCGCAACCTCTTCGTCGAAGAGGACCCGGCCGCGGTCTGAGCCGATCGGCTCTGAAGCAGTCCGTACGACGGGCCCGTACCCCCTTCACCGGGGGTGCGGGCCCGCCGTCGTTTCCGGATCGGGACAGGGGTGGATGGGAACGGTTGCCCGAAGCGTCGTACGCTCTGCCGGTCAGATCATGTGCAGAACGTGTGACCGTCGGAGCGTGCCGTGCCGCCCACCCTTCGCCCCGCCGCCGCGGTGGCCGCCCTGCTGCTGATCGGTGCCACCACCGGGTGCAGCCTGCTGGCCGCCCCGGGAACCCGCACCCCCGACGGCGACCCCGCGCCCGTACCGCCCCGCCAGGTGGTGCTCGCCGCCGCCCAGGCGCTGGACGACGCCGGCGGCGCCCGGATCGACGTGGTCGAGGAGGGCCCGACCGGCCGCCGCACCGCGAGCGGCACCCTGGTCTGGGGCACCCGGGACGAGGGCGCCCTGAGCGTCACCGACGAGCAGGGCACCGGGCAGCTGACCCTGCGGGACGGCGCACTCGACCTCAGCTACCAGGGCGCCCCGCCCAAGCACGCGGACCGGGACGGCGCCGAGTCGCTCGATCCGCGGGCGACCGCCGGCCCGGGCGGCTACGCGGGTGGCTGGATGACCGCACTGGTCACCAACCCGGGCAGCCGCGCGTACAAGATCGCGCAGGCCGGGAGGCTCGGCTCGCTCGGCGGCGAGCAGCTGGCCGGGATGACCGTGGCGCACTACCAGGGCTCCACGCCGGTGGCCGAATACTTCGGCGCGGACCAGGAGTTGACCCCGGCGCGACTCGCCGCGGTGGTCGACTGGTACGGCCGGCGAGGGGTGTCGGCGATCGGTTACGACGTCTGGGTCGGGCCCGGCGAGCGGCTGCTGCGACTGCGTGAGACGGCCCGGGGGAGCGACGGCACCACGGTGACCACGACGGATGTCTCGACCCCCGGAGAAGGCGACGCGCCCCCTGTCGAAGCCGGGTGACGGGAGGGGGCTGTCCGGCGCGTGGGGGATCTGGCGATCCGTTAGAGTCCGCGTGAGAAGAAGCCGAAAATCGGTTCTTCATCGGATCGTTCGGATCTCACGGGGGACTCCATGCGCGCTGCGCGCCTCGCCTCGACCGTCGCCATCGCGGCCGTGCTGCTCGGTGCCGTCACCGCCTGCGGCAGCAAGGGCGGCGACGCCAAGAGCGGCGACGCGGCGGCCGCGGCGCTGACCGGAGACCCCAAGGCCGCGCTGGCAGCCTCCGCCCTGGTGATGCAGAAGGCCGGCAACGGCAAGGTCACCATGGTCTCCCCGGACGGCTCGACCCACACCGCGGGCAGCGGCGACGCCGACTGGAAGGACCCGAACCGGACGGCCGTCGACCTGACGGGCGAGGTCGAGACCAAGAAGATCCGGTTCCGGGTGATCGGGACCGACGGCTACCTCGGCGGCGGCGACACCGAGGCCGCAGCCATGGGCGGCAAGCACTGGATCAAGCTGCCCGCCTCGAACGAACTCGGCAACGGCGTCCTGCTGATGAGTCAGCTGCTCAACCCGGTCGCCCAGCTCGGGCTCGCCGCGCAGAGCGGCAAGCCCGCCAAGGTCGGCCAGGAGAGCCTCGACGGCGTCCAGGTCACCCACCTGCGGGCGGTCGAGGAGGCCTCCGCCATGGTGGCCGCCATGCCGGCGCTCACGGCCGACCAGCGCACGGCCGTCCAGAAGTCCCTGGAAGAGGACGGCAGGACCCTCACCATCGACTTCTGGCTCAACGGTCGGCAGGAACTCGTCCAGTACCAGGAGTACGGGGACAAGAACGGTGAGCACGACGCCGTCACCGTCAAGTACGCGGACCTCGGCAAGGCCGCGAAGATCGACGCCCCCGCCGCCACCGACCTCGGCAGCGAGACCGACCTCCTCAAACTGCTCGGCTGATCCGCCGAACCCGCGCACCGGAGCCGACGAGACCTCTGGGTGGACGCCGACCAGGTGGTCGTCCAGCGGAGTGCGACCGGCGACACCAAAGCGGGCGCGTTCAAGTCCACCGTCCTCTACTCGGACTACGGCACGCCGGTCACCGCCGCGGTGCCGGGCGCGGCCGACACGGTGGAACTGGCCGAGCTGGCGAAGCTCGGCAAGGGGGGCGCCACCGGCTGATCCGGGTCAGGGTGGCAAGGTGGCCGGAACGAAAGCCGCCGACGCGGCGCCCGGGCGAGAGGGGACCAGACGATGGCAGGACGACGGCGGTTGGCGGCGCTGGCCGCGGTCGTCCTGCTGGCGAGCGGGCTGGCCGGATGCGGCGGGGGTGGCGGCGCGCCGTCCACGCCCTCCGGCAGCCCGACCCCGACGAGTTCCTCGTCGACCGAGGCGGCCAAGCCCAGCGACCGCTCGCCGCACGGCGTCCTGGTCTCCGCCCAGCTGGCGATGCAGACCGCCCGCCGGGCCAAGGTCAGCTACCGGCTGGGCGCGGACGCCGGGGCCGGGCCGCTGTTCTGGCAGCCCAAGACGGCGCTCCAGATCAAGCGCTCCACCCCGGCCGACGCCGAGCAGCTGATCGTCGTGGACACCGTCGCCTACCAGGGCGGTGACGCCGCCACCGCGGCCCGCCAGGGCGGCCGGCACTGGGAGCGCTTCTCCGTCCCGCCGGACCCGGACGGCCACCGGGAGGTCCCGTACGCGGGGCTGATCGACCTGTTGAACCCGGTCGAGGCGCTGGCCGCCGCCACCGCCGACGGGGTGGACCCCCGGTTCATCGGCGAGGAGAGGTTCGACGACTCGACGGTCGAGCACTACCGGATCACCACCACCGCCGAGCGCTACGCCGCCGCCCAGACCCAGCTGACCCAGGCCCGCCGGGACGGCCTGCGGGCCGCGCTGGCCCCCGGCGGCTCGATCTCGCTCACCGTGGACCTCTGGCTCAACGACAAGGACCAGCTGGTCCGGCTCCAGCGCACCGGCAGCGGTGACAGCGGCCGGGCGGACGACTCGGTGCTCTACTCCGACTTCGCCGGCGCCCTGCTCTCGGTGCAGGCCCCGGCCGAGACGGACACCGTGGACACCGGGCCCCGGACGGTCTCCCCGCTGGCCCGCTGAGCCCCGTCCGGCGCGGCCGGCCCGGCGGGCATCGGCCGTTCAGGGGCGATTTGCCCCGGACGGCGGAGTCCGGTTACTGTTACCGAAGCCAAAGACCGCTGGTTGTCACCGTGCTCGCGAGGGATTCGGTGGCCGAAGGATCTGCGCTTCGTCGCAGGCAGCCCGCGCAGGTGTGTCTGGAGCTTCGACTTCCGGGTCCGCGTTCGCGCGAACATCCGTTGAGGTCGTTTCGAGCCCCGTGCGCCCTGCGCATCGGGGCTCATCTGCTTTCCGCAGGCTTTCCTTCCGTCCGGTTGGTTCGAGGCGTGAATGGTCGACTTTCGCGGTCGGCCGGATTTCGACATCACGGAAGGAGGCGTAAGCCTATGGCAAGGCCCGACAAGGCTGCTGCCGTCGCCGAGATCACGGACAAGTTCCGTGGCTCCTCCGCGGCGCTGCTGACCGAGTACCGCGGTCTCTCGGTGAAGCAGGTCAAGACCCTGCGTCGCTCGCTCGGCGAGAACGCCGAGTACGCCGTGGTGAAGAACACGCTGACCAAGATCGCGGCCAACGAGGCCGGGATTTCGGAGCTCGACGACCTGTTCAACGGTCCGACGGCTGTCGCCTTCGTCACCGGTGACCCGGTGGAGTCGGCGAAGGCTCTGCGTGACTTCGCCAAGGAGAACCCCGCTCTCATCATCAAGGGCGGTGTCCTTGACGGTAAGGCGCTGTCCGCCGATGAGATCAAGAAGCTCGCGGACCTCGAGTCCCGCGAGGTGCTGCTCGCCAAGCTGGCGGGTGCCCTGAAGGCCAAGCAGTCCCAGGCTGCCGCGCTCTTCCAGGCCCTGCCGTCGAAGCTCGTCCGCACTGTGGACGCGCTGCGCGACAAGGTCGAGCAGGGCGGTGCCGGTACGCCGGCTCCCGCCGCCGAGGACGCCGCCGCCGAGTAATCGGCAGGCTCACGCCTCGCTGCGGGCCCGTGCCCGCCCCACCCGTACATACGGCATCACCTGCCGATTTAGTGGAAGGACGCCATCATGGCGAAGCTGTCCCAGGACGAGCTGCTCGCGCAGTTCGAGGACCTCACCCTCATCGAGCTCGCTGGCTTCGTGAAGGCCTTCGAGGAGAAGTTCGACGTCACCGCCGCCGCCCCGGTCGCCGTTGCCGCCGCCGGTGGCCCGGCCGCCGTTGAGGCCGTCGAGGAGCAGGACGAGTTCGACGTCATCCTCGATGGTGCCGGCGACAAGAAGATCCAGGTCATCAAGGAGGTGCGCACCCTGACCTCCCTCGGCCTGAAGGAGGCCAAGGACCTCGTTGACACCGCTGGTGCCAAGGTCCTGGAGAAGGTTGCCAAGGACGTTGCCGAGAAGGCCAAGGCCGCCCTCGAGGGTGCCGGCGCCAAGGTCACCGTCAAGTGACTTCTCGCCCCCTCTGAGGGGGCCTGAAGCCGGGCCGATCACCCTTGTGGGTGGTCGGCCCGGCTTTTTCGCGTTTCCGGCCCTGGGCGGCCCTGGACGGCCCTGGGACCGCTCCGCGGCCGGGACGCGCCGGTGTGGCCGAGAGCCCACTCGGCAGCGTCGGTGCGGACGGGTATGGTGATCACCGTCATCGACGGTGGCCCCCACCACGGCTTCTGTAACGCCGGGGGGCGTCCGGCCGATGGACGGGTCGAGGTCCGCACCGCCTGCGGGCCCTTGACGAACCCGGCGAGGCGCGCGATTCTCAAGGCGCGAGTCCGCCCGGTTGGTTTGCCACTGGATGCATAACCAGTGGCTCAGGCGGGAAATGACTCCACGTGAGTTATGGGGCCCGGGCAGTGCCCGGGCCGGTGCAGTACCCGGTGGGCGTTCGCGTCCGCCGGCTACCGGGAGGAGTCTCCGATTCGGTTTCCGAATCAGAGCTGGACAGCAGTGTGCCCTTTGGCTACACTGTCCCTTTGCGCTGCCTGTTAGCTGCTCCGTGACTCGTCGCCCGGAGTTTGCGTTGCCCTGAAGGGGTCTGGCATCGCCTCCGCAAAGCGGCTCTGACCTGGGATTCCGATCCCGGCGGAGGCCAGTGGCGAGGGAGGCGGGACCAAGCCCGTGAAGGCCCGGCTGGTACGCGCGTAGTGAGCTCCGAGCCCTCGGAAGGACCCCCCTCTTGGCCGCGCCGCGCAACGCCTCGAACAATTCCGCCGCATCCACCGCCCCGCTCCGCGTCTCCTTCGCGAAGATCAAGGAGCCCCTCGAGGTCCCCAACCTCCTGGCCCTGCAGACCGAGAGCTTTGACTGGCTGCTCGGCAATGCGGCCTGGAAGTCCCGGGTCGAGGCGGCGCTGGAGAACGGTCAGGACGTCCCCACCAAGTCCGGTCTGGAGGAGATCTTCGAGGAGATCTCCCCGATCGAGGACTTCAGTGGGTCGATGTCGCTGACCTTCCGCGACCACCGTTTCGAGCCGCCGAAGAACTCGATTGACGAGTGCAAGGACCGCGACTTCACGTTCGCGGCTCCGCTCTTCGTCACGGCCGAGTTCACCAACAACGAGACCGGTGAGATCAAGTCTCAGACGGTCTTCATGGGCGACTTCCCGCTCATGACCCACAAGGGCACGTTCGTGATCAACGGCACCGAGCGTGTCGTCGTGTCGCAGCTGGTCCGCTCCCCGGGCGTGTACTTCGACTCCACCCTGGACAAGGTGTCCGACAAGGACATCTACTCCTGCAAGGTCATCCCCTCGCGTGGTGCCTGGCTGGAGATGGAGATCGACAAGCGCGACATGGTCGGCGTCCGCATCGACCGCAAGCGCAAGCAGTCCGTCACCGTGCTGCTCAAGGCGCTCGGCTGGACCAACGAGATGATTCTCGAGGAGTTCGGCGAGTACGAGTCCATGCGCAACACCCTGGAGAAGGACCACACCCAGGGCCAGGACGACGCGCTTCTGGACATCTACCGCAAGCTGCGTCCTGGCGAGCCGCCGACGCGCGAGGCCGCGCAGACGCTTCTGGAGAACCTGTACTTCAACCCGAAGCGCTACGACCTCGCCAAGGTGGGCCGCTACAAGGTCAACCGGAAGCTGGGCAACGCCGAGTCGCTGGACTCCGGCGTGCTCACCGAGCCCGACATCATCGGTGCGATCAAGTACCTGGTGAAGCTGCACGCCGGTGAGACCGAGTGGAACGACCAGACCGGTCGCGACATCGTGGTCGAGGTCGACGACATCGACCACTTCGGCAACCGTCGCCTGCGCAACGTCGGCGAGCTCATCCAGAACCAGGTCCGTACGGGTCTCGCCCGTATGGAGCGCGTCGTGCGCGAGCGCATGACCACCCAGGACGTCGAGGCGATCACGCCGCAGACTCTGATCAACATCCGGCCGGTCGTCGCCTCCATCAAGGAGTTCTTCGGCACCAGCCAGCTGTCGCAGTTCATGGACCAGACGAACCCGCTGTCGGGCCTGACCCACAAGCGCCGTCTGTCCGCCCTCGGCCCCGGTGGTCTCTCCCGTGAGCGCGCCGGCTTCGAGGTCCGTGACGTGCACCCCTCGCACTACGGGCGCATGTGTCCGATCGAGACCCCCGAAGGCCCGAACATCGGTCTGATCGGGTCGCTGGCCTCGTACGGCCGGGTCAACGCCTTCGGCTTCATCGAGACCCCGTACCGCAAGGTCATCGAGGGTGTCGTCACGGAGCAGGTCGACTACCTCACGGCCGACGAGGAGGACCGCTACGTCATCGCGCAGGCCAACGCCCCGCTGACGGCGGAGCTGACCTTCGCCGAGCCGCGTGTCCTGGTCCGCCGCCGTGGCGGCGAGATCGACTACATCCCGGGCACCGAGATCGACTACATGGACGTCTCGCCGCGCCAGATGGTGTCGGTCGCGACCGCCATGATCCCGTTCCTCGAGCACGACGACGCCAACCGCGCGCTCATGGGCTCGAACATGATGCGCCAGGCGGTGCCGCTGCTGAAGAGCGAGGCTCCGCTGGTCGGTACCGGCATGGAGTACCGCTGCGCCGTCGACGCCGCGGACGTCATCACCGCCGAGAAGGCCGGTGTCGTCCAGGAGGTCTCGGCCGACTACGTCACCGTCGCCAACGACGACGGCACGTACACCACGTACCGCGCCGCCAAGTTCACCCGCTCCAACCAGGGCACCGCCTTCAACCAGAAGGTGCTCGTGGACGAGGGCGCCCGGGTCGAGTCCGGTCAGGTGCTGGCCGACGGCCCGTGCACCGACGAGGGCGAGATGGCCCTCGGCAAGAACCTGCTCGTGGCGTTCATGTCGTGGGAGGGTCACAACTACGAGGACGCGATCATCCTGTCGCAGCGCCTCGTGCAGGACGACGTCCTCTCCTCGATCCACATCGAGGAGCACGAGGTCGACGCCCGTGACACCAAGCTCGGCCCCGAGGAGATCACCCGGGACATCCCGAACGTCTCCGAGGAGGTCCTCGCCGACCTCGACGAGCGCGGCATCATCCGCATCGGCGCCGACGTCGTCACCGGCGACATCCTGGTCGGCAAGGTCACGCCCAAGGGTGAGACCGAGCTGACCCCGGAGGAGCGCCTGCTCCGCGCGATCTTCGGTGAGAAGGCCCGTGAGGTCCGCGACACCTCGCTGAAGGTGCCGCACGGTGAGTCCGGCAAGGTCATCGGCGTCCGCGTCTTCGACCGCGAAGAGGGCGACGAGCTGCCCCCGGGCGTGAACCAGCTGGTCCGCGTCTACGTGGCCCAGAAGCGCAAGATCACCAACGGTGACAAGCTCGCCGGCCGTCACGGCAACAAGGGCGTCATCTCGAAGATCCTGCCGGTCGAGGACATGCCGTTCCTGGAGGACGGCACCCCGGTCGACATCATCCTCAACCCGCTGGGTGTCCCGTCCCGAATGAACCCGGGACAGGTCCTGGAGATCCACCTCGGGTGGCTCGCCAAGCAGGGCTGGGACGTCTCCGGCCTCGCCGACGAGTGGGCCCAGCGCCTCCAGGCGATCGGCGCCGACACCGTCCAGGGCGGCACCAACCTCGCCACCCCGGTCTTCGACGGCGCCCGCGAGGACGAGATCACCGGCCTGCTGGACAACACCACCCTCACCCGTGACGGTGAGCGCCTGGTGAACTCCACCGGCAAGGCCCGGCTGTTCGACGGCCGCTCCGGCGAGCCGTTCCCGATGCCGGTCTCGGTCGGCTACATGTACATCCTCAAGCTGCACCACCTGGTCGACGACAAGCTGCACGCCCGTTCGACCGGTCCGTACTCGATGATCACCCAGCAGCCGCTCGGTGGTAAGGCGCAGTTCGGTGGTCAGCGCTTCGGTGAGATGGAGGTGTGGGCCCTTGAGGCGTACGGCGCTGCTTACGCGCTGCAGGAGCTGCTCACCATCAAGTCCGACGACGTCCTCGGCCGTGTGAAGGTCTACGAGGCCATCGTCAAGGGCGAGAACATCCCCGAGCCCGGCATTCCCGAGTCCTTCAAGGTCCTCATCAAGGAAATGCAGTCGCTCTGCCTCAACGTGGAGGTGCTGTCCTCGGACGGCCAGTCCATCGAGATGCGGGACTCCGACGAGGACGTGTTCCGCGCCGCCGAGGAGCTCGGCATTGACCTGTCCCGGCGCGAGCCGAGCAGCGTCGAAGAGGTCTGACGGAGGTTGGGCCGGCTGCCCGAGCAGCCGGCCCGCCCCCAGGCCCCCCTCAGACCACATGAACGACTCTCGACTTACGAAAGAGGGCTTGACGACCAGTGCTTGACGTCAACTTCTTCGACGAGCTCCGCATCGGCCTGGCCACCGCCGACGACATCCGCCAGTGGTCGCACGGCGAGGTCAAGAAGCCGGAGACCATCAACTACCGCACCCTGAAGCCCGAAAAGGACGGACTCTTCTGCGAGAAGATCTTCGGCCCCACCCGGGACTGGGAGTGCTACTGCGGTAAGTACAAGCGCGTCCGCTTCAAGGGCATCATCTGTGAGCGCTGCGGCGTCGAGGTGACCCGCGCCAAGGTGCGCCGTGAGCGGATGGGCCACATCGAGCTGGCCGCCCCGGTCACCCACATCTGGTACTTCAAGGGCGTGCCGTCCCGCCTGGGCTACCTGCTCGACCTGGCGCCGAAGGACCTCGAGAAGGTCATCTACTTCGCCGCCTACATGATCACCTGGGTCGACGACGAGCGCCGCCAGCGCGACCTGCCGTCCCTGGAGGCGCACGTCTCGGTCGAGCGCCAGCAGATCGAGAACCGCCGCGACTCCGACCTCGAGGCCCGTGCCAAGAAGGCCGAGACCGACCTGGCCGAGCTGGAGGCCGAGGGCGCCAAGGCCGACGTGCGCCGCAAGGTGCGCGAGGGCGCCGAGCGCGAGATGAAGCAGCTGCGCGACCGCGCGCAGCGCGAGCTCGACCGCCTCGACGAGGTGTGGGCCCGCTTCAAGAACCTCAAGGTCCAGGACCTCGAGGGCGACGAGCTGCTCTACCGCGAGCTGCGCGACCGCTTCGGCACCTACTTCTCCGGCTCGATGGGCGCGGCGGCCCTCAAGGACCGCCTCGAGACCTTCGACCTGGCGGAGGAGTCCGAGCGCCTGCGCGAGATCATCCGCACCGGCAAGGGCCAGAAGAAGACCCGTGCGCTGAAGCGCCTCAAGGTCGTCTCCGCGTTCCTGCAGACCACCAACAAGCCCAACGGCATGGTGCTGGACTGCGTCCCGGTCATCCCGCCGGACCTGCGTCCGATGGTGCAGCTGGACGGTGGCCGCTTCGCGACCTCCGACCTGAACGACCTGTACCGCCGCGTGATCAACCGCAACAACCGCCTGAAGCGGCTTCTCGACCTCGGCGCGCCCGAGATCATCGTGAACAACGAGAAGCGCATGCTCCAGGAGGCCGTCGACGCCCTGTTCGACAACGGCCGTCGCGGCCGTCCGGTCACCGGCCCGGGCAACCGCCCGCTGAAGTCCCTCAGCGACATGCTGAAGGGCAAGCAGGGTCGTTTCCGCCAGAACCTGCTCGGCAAGCGCGTCGACTACTCGGCCCGTTCGGTCATCGTCGTCGGCCCGCAGCTCAAGCTGCACCAGTGCGGTCTGCCCAAGGCCATGGCGCTGGAGCTCTTCAAGCCGTTCGTGATGAAGCGCCTGGTCGACCTGAACCACGCGCAGAACATCAAGTCGGCCAAGCGCATGGTCGAGCGTGCCCGCCCGGTCGTGTGGGACGTGCTCGAAGAGGTCATCGCCGAGCACCCCGTCCTGCTGAACCGTGCGCCCACCCTGCACCGCCTCGGCATCCAGGCCTTCGAGCCCCAGCTGGTCGAGGGCAAGGCCATCCAGATCCACCCGCTCGTCTGCACCGCGTTCAACGCGGACTTCGACGGCGACCAGATGGCCGTCCACCTGCCGCTCTCCGCGGAGGCGCAGGCCGAGGCCCGCATCCTGATGCTGTCCTCGAACAACATCCTGAAGCCGGCCGACGGTCGCCCCGTCACCATGCCGACCCAGGACATGGTGCTCGGTCTGTTCTTCCTGACCTCGGACCGGGAGACGGTGAAGGGCGGTGGCCGTTCCTTCTCCTCGACCGCCGAGGCCGTCATGGCCTTCGACGCCCGCGAGCTGGACGTCCAGGCCCCGATCGAGCTGCGCCTGCCGGCCGGCACCGTCCCGCCGCGCGGCTGGACCCCGCCGGTGGACGAGGAGGGCCAGACGGCCTGGTTCGACGGCGAGCCGTTCCGTCTGACCACCACCCTGGGCCGCGCGCTCTTCAACGAGCTGCTGCCCGAGGACTACCCGTTCGTCGACTACGAGGTGGGCAAGAAGCAGCTCTCCGCGATCGTCAACGACCTGGCGGAGCGCTACCCCAAGGTCGTCGTCGCGGCGACCCTGGACAACCTGAAGGCGTCCGGTTTCCACTGGTCGACCCGCTCGGGTGTCACCGTCTCGATCTCCGACGTCGTCGTCCCGCCGAACAAGCCCCAGATCCTCGAGGGCTACGAGGCGAAGGCGGAGAAGGTCCAGCGTCAGTACGAGCGCGGCCTGATCACCAACGACGAGCGCAAGCAGGAGCTCATCGGCATCTGGACCCAGGCGACCAACGAGGTCGCCGAGGCCATGAACGAGAACTTCCCGAAGACGAACCCCATCTTCATGATGGTCGACTCGGGTGCTCGTGGAAACATGATGCAGATGCGCCAGATCGCCGGTATGCGTGGTCTGGTGTCGAACGCCAAGAACGAGACCATCCCGCGACCCATCAAGGCGTCGTTCCGTGAGGGTCTCACCGTGCTGGAGTACTTCATCTCCACCCACGGTGCCCGTAAGGGTCTGGCGGACACCGCCCTCCGTACCGCCGACTCCGGCTACCTCACCCGTCGTCTGGTCGACGTCTCCCAGGACGTCATCATTCGCGAGGAGGACTGCGGTACCGAGCGCGGCCTGAAGCTGGCGATCGGCACCGTCGGCGCGGACGGCGTGCTGCGCAAGGCCGACGACGTCGAGACCAGCGTGTACGCCCGCATGCTCGCCGAGGACATCACGGTGGACGGCAAGCTCCTTGCCACCGCCAACACCGACCTCGGTGACGTGCTGATCGACGAGCTGATCCGCCACGGCATCGGCGAGGTCAAGACCCGCTCGATCCTGACCTGCGAGTCGGCCGTCGGCACCTGCGCCTTCTGCTACGGGCGTTCGCTGGCCACCGGCAAGCTGGTCGACATCGGTGAGGCGGTCGGCATCATCGCCGCCCAGTCCATCGGTGAGCCCGGCACCCAGCTGACGATGCGTACCTTCCACACCGGTGGTGTGGCCGGTGACGACATCACCCAGGGTCTGCCGCGTGTCGTCGAGCTCTTCGAGGCCCGTACCCCCAAGGGTGTGGCCCCGATCTCGGAGGCCACCGGCCGGGCGCGGATCGAGGACACCGAGAAGACCCGCAAGCTCGTCATCACCCCGGACGACGGCAGCGAGGAGATCGCCTACCCCGTCTCCAAGCGTGTGAAGCTGCTGGTCAGCGAGGGCGAGGCGGTCGAGGTCGGCCAGAAGCTGACCATGGGTGCCACCAACCCGCACGACGTCCTGCGCATCATGGGCCAGCGTGCCGTCCAGATCCACCTGGTCGCCGAGGTCCAGAAGGTCTACAACTCGCAGGGTGTGTCGATCCACGACAAGCACATCGAGATCATCATCCGGCAGATGCTCCGCCGCGTGACGATCATCGAGTCGGGCGACGCCGAGCTGCTCCCGGGCGAGCTCGTCGAGCGCGGCCGCTTCGAGACGGAGAACCGTCGCGTGGTCGCCGAGGGTGGTCACCCCGCCTCCGGCCGTCCGCAGCTGATGGGTATCACCAAGGCCTCGCTGGCCACCGAGTCCTGGCTGTCGGCCGCCTCCTTCCAGGAGACGACCCGGGTCCTCACCGACGCGGCGATCCACGCCAAGTCGGACCCGCTGCTGGGCCTCAAGGAGAACGTCATCCTCGGTAAGCTCATCCCGGCCGGTACGGGTCTTCCCCGCTACCGCAACATCCGGGTCGAGCCGACCGAAGAGGCCAAGGCCGCGATGTACTCGGCCGTCGGCTACGACGACTACGACCTGTCGCCCTTCGGCGCCGGCTCCGGCCAGGCGGTCCCGCTGGACGACTACGACTACGGCCCGTACACCGGCTGAGTCCGACGTTCGGCTGTCAGGGCGGTCACCCCTCGCGGGGTGGCCGCCCTGCGGCGTTCCTGCTGCGCGGCCCGGGGTCGGGGGGTCTGCGGGGCAGCGATTAGGTTCCCTGGCAGAAGTCGCGTAGAGTCGTGTTTACCGACGCGGGGTGGAGCAGCTCGGTAGCTCGCTGGGCTCATAACCCAGAGGTCGCAGGTTCAAATCCTGTCCCCGCTACTCAGTAGCAACGAAGGGCCCGGAGGCATCAAGCCTCCGGGCCCTTCGTCGTTTCCGGGAGTCGTTCCCGTGAGCGGCCCCTCCCTCGTGCGGGGGAGGGGCCGGAACCGCTCCGGTGGGGGAGGCGGGGGAGGGGGCGGCCGGGGCAGGCTTCGCGTGTCGGGACGACGGGGCTTTCGAAGGGGGCCGGGCATGAAGCGGGTACCGGGCGCGGAGGCGATCACGGGGGCGGTGCGTTCGGGCGCCGGCGCAGTGCCGGTCGACGGTGTCTGACCGGGCCGTTCCGGAGGTCCTGCCGGTAGGGCATGATCTTCTCCGCGGGGGCGGCGCCCCCGGACACGGGGGAGGGGCTGCGGTGGTGCGAGCGGCGCGCTGGCGGAGCTGGTCGGCCGGGCTGAGTCCGTACGTGCTGGACTCGCTGCTGGCCGTGGCATCGGCCGGGATCTCGGTCTGGGCGGTCGGCAACGACGACAGGGCCTGGCCGTGGTGGGTCTACCTGGTGGCGGTGTCCACCTCGCTGTCGCTGCCCTGGCGGCGCCGGGCGCCGCTGGCCGCGCTGGCGGCGGGCAGCGTGGCCTTCATGACGCTGTCCGTGGTGGCGCACTCGGCGAGTCCGCAGGTGCCGCTGGCCGGTGTGATCGGCATCTACACGGTGGCGGAGCGCTCCCCGGACCGGCAGCGCTGGACGGTGCTGGCGGTGGTGGTGGTCGCCAACGTGATCGGCACCCACTCGCCCAACGGCATGCTGTTCAGCCTGCTCACCTCGGTCGGCTCGTTCGTCTTCGGCTCGCTGGTGCGCGCCCAGCGGCGGCTGGCCCGGCTGGAGGCCGAGCGGGCCCGCGAGGCGGGGGAACGGGCGGCCAGTGAGGCGGGCCGTGCGGTGGTGGAGGAGCGGGCCCGGATCGCCCGGGAGATGCACGACATCCTGGCGCACGCCGTCTCGCTGATGATCATCCAGGCCGAGGCCGGGCCGCTGGTGGTGCACGCCAACCCGGACCGGGCGATCCGCGCCTTCGACACCATTGCCGACGCGGGCCGCGACGCGATGGTCCAACTGCGGCGCGTCCTCGGAGTGCTGAAGGAGGAGGGGGCCGGTCCTGAGCTGGCCCCGCAGCCCCGGCTGGCCGAACTCGCCGACGTGGCCGAGCGGGTGCGCCGGGCCGGACCGGCGGTGGAGCTCGAACTGGCCGACGGGCTGGGCGCGGTGCCCGCCGACCTCCAGGCCGCGGCGTACCGGATCGTGCAGGAGGCGCTGACCAACACGGTCAAGCACTCCGGCGCCGACCGGGTGGCGGTCCGGGTGCGGCGGTCCGGGGACACCCTGGAGGTCGTGGTGTCCGACAACGGGCGCGGGCTGCCGGTGACCGTCGGCGGCGTGGTGAACGGCTGGTCCGGCGGCCGCGGGCTGGTCGGCATCCGGGAGCGGGCGGCGGCCTGCGGCGGGCGGGCCGAGGCCGGACCCGGACCGGAGGGCAAGGGCTTCCTGGTGAGTGCCCGGCTGCCGTTGGGGGTGGCGGGCGTGGTGGAGAAGGCGGGCGGATGAAGCCGATTCGGGTGGTCGTCGCGGACGACCAGGAGCTGGTGCGGGCGGGGTTCGGGATGATCCTGGACGCGCAGCCCGACATCGAGGTGGTGGCCGAGGCCTGCGACGGCGCCGAGGCGGTCGAGGCGGTCCGCGCCCACGGCCCGGACGTCCTGCTGCTGGACGTCCGGATGCCGGTCATGGACGGGCTGGAGGCGGCCCGCCGGGTCTGCGCCGAGTTCCCGTCCACCAAGGTGATCATGCTGACCACCTTCGACGCCGACGACTACGTCTTCGACGCGCTGTACGCGGGCGCCAGCGGCTTCCTGCTCAAGGACGTCCGGCGGGACGACCTGGCGCACGGGGTGCGGATGGTGGCCTCCGGGGAGGCGCTGCTCGCGCCCTCGGTGACCAGGCGGCTGATCGGCGAGTTCGCCGCCCGCCGCCCGGGCTCGCCCGAGCGGGCGCTGCGGCCGCCGTCCAAGCTGCTGGAGCAGCTCACCCTGCGTGAGCAGGAGACCCTGCGGCTGCTGGCGCGCGGGCTCTCCAACGCGGAGATCGCGGCCGAGCTGGTGGTCAGCGAGCACACGGTGAAGACGCACGTCAGCAATGTGCTGAGCAAGCTGGGGCTGCGGGACCGGGTGCACGCGGTGGTGTTCGCGTACGAGGCCGGTGCGGTGGTGGCGGGGGAGGCGTAGGGCCCTCGCGCGGGGCCCTGCGCGTGGCTCCCCCGTGCGGGGGAGGCGGCGGGTTCGCCGGTGCGGGCGATCCGCGACGAGGGGTGCGGCGGACAGCATCTGTGGTGTCGGAACGGACCACGGGCCACCAGCTACCTGCCGGGGCCGCGGATCACCACAGGAGATCGTCGGATGAACACCCCGCAGGAGAACCGCCGCACCGCCTACGTCGTCGTCGGCGCCCCCGCCCTGATGGCCCTCTACGGGGGGATCCGGCTGATCCCGGGCTCCCGGGAGCCCGGCCTCGGCTGGACGGTCGGCCACACCGCGATGTTCGCCGGGCTGCTGCTGTTCGCCCCGGTCCTGCTCGCCCTGCGCGGGCTGCTCGCCCCGCGCGGCACCACGGCCGGGCGGCTCGCGGCCGGTGCCGCGCTCGGGACGGCGTTCGCCGGCCTGGCGGCCTCGCTGGTGCAGATCGGGATCGATCTGTACGTCGGCCTGGCGGCGGCGGACAAGGCCGGGCAGTCGCGGATGTTCGACCGCGTCCAGGGTGTCCCCGGGGTGCTGCCGGCGGTCTACCAGATCGGCCCGCTGCTGTTCTACGTCGGCCTGCTGGTCCTGCTGGTCGCCGCCGCGGTGGGTGCGGCCCGGACGCTGCCCTGGTGGAGCCCGGTGCTGATGCTGGTCGGCACCGCCGCCTCGGGGGCCGACCTGGCGCTGATCCCGGTGGCCGCGGTCTGCTACCTGGCGGCGCTGGCCCCGCTGGCCCGCCGCGCCGCCGGGCCCCGCCCGGTGCTGGCCTGACCGGTGCTGGTCCGCCCGGTGCTGGTCTGGCTGGGCGGTCCGGACGGGCGGCCGCTCCCGCAGGGGAGGGGCGGGCGCCCGTCAGCTCATCCGGAACACCGGTCCGCGCGGGGTGAACGGCAGCCCGGCGCCCCGGGGGACGAGGAAGGCGTGCTCGCGGCGCACCCGCAGCACGTCGCACGCGCCGTCGGTGATCACCAGCACGGGCGCCCCGCGCGGGAAGTCCTCGGCCCGCTCCAGCAGGTCGACGCCCGGCTGCAGCTCGGTGCCGCCGCGCCCGCGCACCCGGACCCGGCCGGCGATCTCGCCGACCGGGACGTACCCGGCGTCGTGCGGTGCGGCGTCGCAGTGCACCACCCGGGCCGCGGGCACGTCCCGGGCGGCCGCGTACGAGGCGATCGCGCCGAGCGCCTTGCCGAGCAGGACCCGGTTCATCGAGCCGGAGGTGTCCAGGACGACGCCGAAGGTGCAGCGCGGTACCTCCTCCGGCGGGTGGTAGCGGCCGGCCCGGGGGATGTCCGGGGTGGCGGACTGCCGACGGGCCGGGCGGGAGTAGCTGCGGACCGGCTCCGGACGGGGCACGAACTCGTCGAACCAGCGGGCCAGCCGGGCGTCCCAGGGCAGCGGCGGGTGGGCGAGGGCGCGGATCTCCTCGACCAGTCCGGCGGGCAGCAGCCCGCGGTCGCGCTGGTGCAGCTCGAAGCCCTGCTGGAGTCCGCGGCGGTAGAAGTCGTCGAGGTCCACGTAGTCGCGCGGGCCGCGGTCCAGCGGTGCGCCGAGGATGTCCGGGCGGTTCTTGCCGGCCAGAGTGGCGAGCCGGCGGATCCGGCGCTCGTCGCGGACGATCCGGTCGTACACCTCCTCGGCCGACAGCCCCTTCAGCTGCGGGTCGTGCAGCAGGCCTTCCGGCATGTCGCCGACGCCCATCTCCAGCAGCCAGCCGTTGATGACGTAGTCGGCGGCGACGTTGAAGAGGAACGGGTCCCGGCCGCCGCGGCGCTCGCCGTGCCGCAGGGCGGCGTGCAGCATCTCGTGGCCGAGGATGAACCGCCACTCCTCGTCGGTCTGCTGGCGCAGCGGGTTGATGTAGACCTCGCCGGCCTCGGCGTTGACGGCGGCGATGGAGATGCCGTGGGCGCGGGCCAGTTCGGCGTCGGCGACGACGGTGAGGCCGGCCGCGATGCCGCCGAGCAGCGGGTAGGAGGAGACGAACCAGCCGAGCGCCCTGGTCCACGGCCGTACGGGCAGGCGCTCGCCGGTCTCCCGGTCGAAACGGCCGCCGGCCCGGTCCATCGCGGCGGACATGGTGCGGGTGAGGGCGGCGGCGAAGGCCGCCGACCAGTCCTTCGGGGTGTGGCCGTAGTCCTGCCACTCGACCAGCAGCTGGTCGTGGTCGGCGGTGCCGGCCGTCCCGGCGGTGACGGCGGGCGGCAGGCCGTCGCGGCGCCAGCGGGCGGCCAGCTCCTCCTCGTCGCCGCCCGGGTACTCCTGCGGGAGGGCGACCGGGGGGCGGCCGACGGGGAAGGTCGCGAGGAAACGGTTCACCACCGCGCAGCGGGCCGCCTCCTCGTAGGCGTCGGGCTGGACCCGGACACCCTTGGCGGCCGGGACGTGGCCGAAGCCCAGGTGCAGCAGGCAGTGCGCCAGTACCCAGGCCCACTCGTCCGGCTCGGCCCGGCGGCGCGGGTTGACGTGCACGGTGCCGTCGGAGTCGACCACCGCCCAGCCGCCGGTCGGGGCCAGCCCGCAGTCGTCCCGGCGGCAGAAATCGGCGGGCACGGCGTCGAAGGCCGGGTTCTGGCGCAGCAGCCGGACCCCCTCGGCGAAGACCTCCGCGCCCGGGTCCGGCTTCTTCGCACCCTTCTGGACGGAAGGGCTCACCGGCGGGCCTCGACCAGCCGGGGCATGTCCCGGGCCGCCTCGATCAGGAACCAGGAGGGCAGCACCGGATTGCCGTCCGCGCCGTCGGCGATCACCGTCTGGGCGACCTCCACCGAGATCTCGGCCAGCTGCACCAGCAGCGACTTGGCCCGGAAGGCGGTCTGCCGCTGCGCCCCCGAGGCGTGCTCCTTGCTGGCCGGAAGCTCCTTGACCAGGCGGCCGCGGAAGGCGTCGGCCAGGTAGTAGAGCAGGTCGCGGTCCTCCAGCCGGTGCGGCCAGCGGGCGTCGCCCTTGAGGATCGCCTCCAGGCCGTAGGCGTTGCGGACGATCTTGGCGTAGCCGCAGAAGGCGATCGCGTGCTGCGGGGTGAGCAGCCCGTACGCGAGCACCTTGAGGGTCTCCTCGTCCAGGGTGGGGCCGAAGGAGTGCAGCGCGTCGGAGAGCATGTGCCATGCGCGCGGGGTGGAGAACGGCTCCTCGGTCTTCGGCGGGGCGGACCACAGGTGGTCGGGCCGGTCGGTGACGTAGTCGACGACCCAGGGGTGGATGCCGGCGCCGGCCGCCCAGCGCAGCCAGTCCGCGGCGCTGGCCCGCAGGTGCACGTGGACCATGCGGTTGACCAGCGCGGACGCCATCGGTCGGGCGAGCGCGCCGTCGGTGGCGCGGTTCCCGGCGCCGATCACGATCGAGCCGGGCGGCAGCTCGTACGAGCCGATCCGGCGGTCCAGGATCAGCGAGTAGAACGCCTTCTGGACGTCCGGGGTCGCCGCGTTGAGCTCGTCCAGGAACAGGCAGTACGGCTCGTCGCGGGCGATCTGCTCGGGCGGGCAGAACCGGGAACGGCCCTCCGGGGTCAGCTGCGGGACACCGATCAGGTCCTCCGGGGCGAGCTGGGTGCCGACCAGGCTCACGCACTCCAGGCCGAGCGACTCGGCGAACTCCCTTACCAGCGAGGACTTTCCGATCCCGGGCGCGCCCCAGAGGAACACCGGCCGGACGGTGGCCAGCCCGAGCAGCAACTCGGGAATCTGGACGGGCGAGACGCTGACTGCTCCCTGCACGGGGCTCCTTGGCAAGTGGTGGGGTGACCGGCCCAGTCTGCGGCGGGAGTTGACGCGGCGCACCCGGATTTTCGCTGGCGCCCCGAACCGGCCCGCCCGTACCGTCCGGGGCATGAACGCGAAACGCCCCCTGATCGCCGTCCTCACCGGCGCGGGCATCTCGACCGACTCGGGCATCCCCGACTACCGAGGCCCGCAGGGGCTCTGGCAGCGCGACCCGTCGGCCCAGGACCTGGTCACCATCGGCCCGTACCGTGCCGATCCCGAGGTGCGGCGGCGGGCGTGGCGGCTGAGGCTGGAGACGGGTGTGCTGGGGGCCGAGCCGAACGCCGGGCACCGGGCGCTGGTCGACCTGGAGCGCTCGGGGCTGCCGCTGCGGGTGCTCACCCAGAACGTGGACGGGCTGCACCAGCGGGCCGGGCTGGCCCCGCGCAAGGTGCTCGAACTGCACGGCACCGCACTGGAGGTGCAGTGTCTGGGCTGCGGGGCGACGGGGCCGATGGCGGAGGCGCTGCGGCGGGTCGAGGCGGGCGAGCCGGACCCCGCCTGTCGGGCGTGCGGGGGGATCCTGAAGCCGCGCACGGTGATGTTCGGCGAGAACCTGGACCAGGAGGTGCTCGGGCAGGCCGACTCGATCGCCCGTGCCTGCGACGTGTTCATCGCGGTCGGTACCAGTCTTCAGGTGTTCCCGGTGGCCGCGCTGCCGTACGACGCGGTGCGGACCGGGTCGAAGCTGATCATCCTGAACGCCGAGCCGACGCCGTACGACGAGGCCGCCGTCGAGGTGATCCGCGAGCCGATCTCCCAGGCGCTGCCGGACTTGGTGCGGAGGCTGGTGGGGGAGGGGCTCTGAAAAAAGGGCTCCGAAGAAGGGGCTTAAAAACGGGTGAACCGCATGCGTACGATGATCCTTCCGGCTCCCCCCTCATGGCCTGGAGTGATCGAGCGATGACGACGACGGCGAAGTTCGACCCCTGGTCGGCGGCGTTCGTGGCCCACCCGTACGACGCGTACGCCGAGTTGCGCGAGCACGCGCCGGTGACGTACTTCGAGCCGACCGGGCAGTGGCTCGTCTCGCGGCACGAGGACGTCAGCGCGCTCCTGCGCGACCGGCGGCTCGGGCGCACCTACACCCACCGCTTCAGCCACCAGGAGTTCGGCCGGCCCGAACCCGACCCGGCGCACGAGCCCTTCCACACCCTCAACGACTTCGGGCTGCTCGACCTGGAGGCCCCCGACCACACCCGGATCCGCCGGCTGGTCTCCAAGGCCTTCACCCCGCGCATGGTCGAGGGCCTGCGGCCGACCGTCCAGCGGCTCGCCGGGGAACTCGTCGACGGCCTGCTCGCGGCCGGCGGCGGCGACCTGATCGCCGCCGTCGCCGAGCCGCTGCCGGTCGCCGTGATCGCCGAGATGCTCGGCGTGCCGGAGGGCGACCGGCACCTGCTGCGGCCCTGGTCCGCCGACATCACCGGCATGTACGAGCTCAACCCGAGCGAGGAGGCCGCCCGCAAGGCCGTCACCGCGAGCACCGAGTTCTCCGACTACCTGCGCGCCCTCATCCGCGAACGCCGCACCGCCCCCGGCACCGACCTGATCAGCGCGCTGATCCAGGCCCAGGAGGGCTCCGACGCGCTCAGCGAGCAGGAGATGATCTCCACCTGCGTGCTGCTGCTCAACGCCGGCCACGAGGCGACCGTCAACACCACCGGCAACGGCTGGTGGGCGCTGTTCCGCAACCCCGGTGAACTCGCCCGGCTGCGCGGCGCGACCGACGCGCTCCTGCCCACCGCCATCGAGGAGCTGATGCGCTGGGACACCCCGCTGCAGCTGTTCGAACGGTGGGTGCTGGAGGACATCGAGCTGCGCGGCGTCACCATCCCGCGCGGCTCCGAGGTCGCCCTCCTCTTCGGCTCCGCCAACCGCGACCCCGAGCGCTTCACCGACCCCGACCGCCTCGACCTCGGCCGCACCGACAACCCCCACATCACCTTCGGCGCCGGAATCCACTTCTGTCTCGGCGCCCCGCTCGCCAGACTGGAACTCACCGAGTCCTACGGCGCCCTCCTGCGCCGCGCCCCCGGCCTGCGCCTGGCCCGCGAACCCGAGTGGAACCCGGGCTACGTGATCCGGGGCCTCAGGGAACTGGTGGTCGAGGTCTAGATCGAGGTCGGGGCCAGGTCGGGGTCGGTTCGAGGAACGGGGGAGAGCTGTGGGCAAGGCGACGGGGTCACTGCTGGGGCTGGCGATCGGGGATGCGATCGGCCGGGTGACCGAGTTCAAGACGGTAGAGATGATTGCCGACGACCACCCGGACTGGCGGCAACTTCCGCTGCCCCGAAGGGCGCTGGTCACCGACGACACCCAGATGACCCTCGCCCTCGGCCGTGGTCTGCGCATTGCCCTGGAGCGCGGGCCGCTCACCCCGCTACGGCTGGAGCGGCCCGTTCGCGAGGAGTTCGTCGACTGGTGGCGCTCCCCGCAGAACAACCGTGCTCCCGGCATGACCTGCCTGCGCGCCTGCGAGCGGCTGAGCCGCCCCGCGTACCGCTGGCAGCAGGCGAGCGACGTCGGTTCCAAGGGCTGCGGCGCCAACATGCGGGTCGCTCCGGTCGGACTGATCCGCGAACTCGACGCCCGCCAGCTCGCGGGCGCCGCGCAGCTGCAGTCCGCGCTCACCCACGGGCACCCGACCGCACTCGCCGCCAGTGACCTCACCGCGTACGCCATCCGCAAGCTCGCCGAGGGCGTTCCGCCGGCCGGCCTGCCCGCGGTGCTGCGGGCGTACGCGCTGGCGAGCCGCGAGCGGTACGACGAGTTCTGGCTCGGCGACCTCTCCGCGCGCTGGTACGGTCGCTCGCCGCAGGACGTCATCGCCCGCGGCTGGGACGACTGCCTGGCCGTGCTCGACCAGTTGGACGCCGCGCTCGCCGCGCCCGACGTCGAAGCGGACCCGTGTCTGGCCACCGGTGAGGGCTGGGTCGCCGAGGAGGCCTTCGCCACCGGCCTGCTCTGCTTTCTGCTGCTGCCGGACGACCCGGTGTCCGCCGTCCGCCGGGCCGCCTACTCCAGCGGCGACTCGGACTCCCTGGCCTGTCTGACCGGCGCCTTCGCCGGGGCCCATCACGGGGAGTCGGTCTGGCCGCAGGAGTGGGTGGAGCGGATCGAGTACCGGGACGAGCTGCTCGCGCTCGGGGCGCTCTGGGACTGAGCTCCACAACCTGCGTTCCGGGCCCGGGTGGAACCGGGGTCGGGGGTGGTGCGTCGAAGGGCCATGACGAAGCGCAGCACCGCAGGGCATCGCCGTTCCCGCCGTCGGGTGGGGCTGCTTCTCGCCGCCGGGTTGGCGGTCGGCCCGGCGCTGGCCGGGTGCGGGAGTGCGGCGGGCGGGGGGCCCGTGGTGGTGCGGGTCTCGGCGTCGGGGAGCCGGGCGGCGGTGGATCCGGGGCAGGTGGCTGCGGTGGCGGCCGGGACCAGCGCCTTCGGGCTGGACCTGCTGCACGTGCTGACCGCGACGCCGGACGGGGCGGGGCGCAACGTCGTGGTCTCGCCGGCCGGGCTGGCGAGCGTGCTCGGGATGCTGCTGCCGGGGGCGCGCGGTGCCACCGCCGAGGAGCTGGCCAAGGCCCTGCACACCGGGCTCGACCCGCGGCAGTACGCCCTCGCCGTCGGCGCGCCGGACAGCGGGAGCCGGGCCGGCGGCGACCAGGTCGTCCTGCGCCGTTCCGACGACCTGTGGACGCAGCAGGGCCTGGCCGTCGCCCCGGAGTACCTGGACACGCTCGCCGCCGCCTTCGACACCGGCGTGCACCCCGTCGACTTCGCCAGGGACCCGGCCGGCGCCCGCGGGAGCATCAACGCGGCGGTGGAGAAGGCCACCGAGGGGCGGATCAAGGAGCTCTTCGGCCCGCGGCAGATCACCGCCGACACCCGGCTGGCACTCACCGACGCGCTCTACCTGAAGGCGGCGTGGGCCTCCGGGTTCAAGCCCGCGAACACCTCCGAGCGCCCCTTCCACCGGCTGGACGGCTCCACCCCGGCGGTGAGCACGATGAGCCGCACCGGCACCCTCCGGTACGCCGAGGGCTCCGGCGGCATCGTCGGCGAACCCTGGCAGGCCGTCGAACTCCCTTACGCGGGAGGTGGGTTGGCGATGGATCTGATCGTCCCCGCCCAGGGCGGGTACGCGGCCTTCAGCAAGGGCCTGGACCAGGCCCAGCTCGACCGGATCCTCGGCGGGCTCGGCGAGCGGTCCGTCGACCTGACCCTGCCGCGGTTCCACTTCGACACGGCCAACGACCTCGTCCCCGCCCTGCGCTCACTCGGCGTCAAGGCGGCCTTCGACGCGCCCGACTTCACCGGCATCACCGCCAAGGAGCCGCTCGGCCTGGGCGCGGTGGTGCAGAAGGCCACCGTCGAGGTGAACGAGGACGGTACGGTCGCGGCGGCCGGCAGCGGCGCCGGGGTGGCGGCGATGGCGGCGCCGGCCGTGCCGGAGTCCGTCCAACTGCACATCGACCGGCCGTTCCTGTTCCTGATCCGCGACACCGCCGACGGGCGGCCGCTGTTCCTCGGCCAGGTCACCGACCCGCAGGCCTCCTGAGCCGACCCGTAGGCGAAGCGGACGAAGCAGATGAAGCGGACGAAGCAGGAGAAGCAGCCGGAGGAGGACCGGGCGTCACCAGGCCGGGTAGCGCCCGCCGAGCGCCGGGTGGGCCGGGTCGCGGCTGCCGAACAGCACCAGCAGGTCGTCCGCGACCCGCAGCAGTTCGGCCCGGCCCTCGACCGCCCCCGCCCACTCGGCGGGCAGCGCCGAGGCGCCGTACGCGGCGCCGACCAGGTTGCCGCAGACCGCGCCGGTGGAGTCGCTGTCCCCGGAGTGGTTCACCGACAGCAGCAGCGCGCTGCGCACCGGGTCGGGTTCGAGGGTGGTCGCCAGCAGCGAGTACACCGCGATGGCCAGGCACTCCTCGGCGATCCAGCCGAGGCCGACCCGCTCCACGGACTCCGCCGTCGGCTGCGACTCCTGGGCCACCCGGACGGCCCGGGCCAGCGCCTGCACCGTCTCCTTGGACCCCGGCAGCTCGCGGATCTGCTCCACGGTCTCGCCGACCGCCGCCCACGGCTCGGTCCCGTTGGCGAGCCGCTCGACCAGCGCCGCGAAGGCGCCCGCCGAGAGGTAGCCGGTCGGGTGCCCGTGGGTGAGCTGGGCACACTGCACGGCCAGCCCGAAGGACAGCTCGACGCCCAGCCGGGCCAGCCCGAACGGCGCCGAGCGCATCACCGTGCCGCAGCCCTTGGACTCCGGGTTGATCGGCCCCGGCTGCCCGATCACGGACGGCGACTCGAACTCCGGGTGCTCGGCCACCCCGCTCATGCAGGCGTTGCCGGGCGCCCGCGACGCGTACAGGAAGGGCCTGGTCAGCAGCCAGCCGTCGTACGGGCGGGGCTGCGGCGCGGTGTCCGGCGAGCCCTGGCGCTGGGTCAGCAGCCAGCGCCGGTACGCGGCGTGGACGGCCTCCGGCACCGAGCCGCCGCCGCCCGTCCAGCCGCGGACGAACGCGCGGATCAGGCCCTCGGTGGTGAACAGGGTCATCTGGGTGTCGTCGGTGACTTCGACCGGCCCGGTACCGGCCGGCAGCCCGGTCACGCCGTCCGGCCCGTACCGCTGCTGGATCTGGTGGAGCTGCTGGAACTCCACCGGCCAGCCCAGCGCATCGCCGACGGCCCCGCCGAGCAGCGCCCCGCGCACCCGGTCGCGGTATCCCGATTCGGCCGCCGACTCCGTCACGTCGATCCCCCTTGGTTCATGGCGGGATACGTTCTATCAGGTCTACCGGCGGATCTGCCCGGCGCGCCCGTGCAGCGCGGCGCGGTCGGCGGCGGCGCGCCCGGCCGCCCAGCCCACTCCGTCGCTCACCCGGACCCGCTGCGAGACCAGCTTGGGGAACAGCCGGCCGACCTCGTCGTCCACCGCCTCGGAGCGGGCGGCGAGCGCGGGCAGCAGCCGCTCGTCGGGCAGCAGCTGCTCCTCGGTGCCGTCCTCGCGCAGGTGCCGGCCGGCCGCGGCGGCACTGGTCGCGCGCTCGGTGGCGGCGGTCAGCCGCTCGCGGATCCGCGCCGCGTACGCGACCAGGAAGGAGTGCCGGAACGCCTTGCTGCGCGAGTCCCGGCGGGAGCCGGCCTTGTTGAGCGCGTGGGTGGCCTGCACCAGCAGCGAGGTGTAGAGCAGCTCGACGCCGTCCAGGTCGCCGTCGAAGCCGACGACGGTGCAGAAGCCGAACTCCTTGGCCCACACCGCCCGGCACCGGTTGGCCGCCGCGACGGCGTCCAGCAGCATCGTCTTGGGGCTCTCGTACGGGTTGTCCACGCCGATCCGCAGCGCCGCCGGGGTGTTCCGGTCGTCGCCGGTGGCGGCCAGCAGCGCGTCGTCGATGCTGTGCTGGGCCATCAGCTGCTGGGCCTTGGTGGTGAGCGCCTCGGCCTCCTCCGGGTACTCGGTGGACTCGGCCTTGGCCAGCAGCGCCCGGATCCGGGCCAGCATCCGCGGCTCGCCGGTCAGCGGGCCCGTGGTGCGTTCGGCCTGCGGGCCCGTGGTGCGATCGGTCTGCGGCCGCCGGCCGGGCGCGGGGCCGACCGGGGAGATCGGCGGCAGCCGGCCCCAGGTCCGCAGCAGCTCCAGGGCGGCGGTGGCGAGCGCGAAGCGGTCCAGCCGGTGCCGGTCGGCGAAGGCGCCGAGGTACTGCTCGTCGCCGGGCCACCAGACCTCGGCCTCCAGCTCGCGCAGCTGCTCGTGCCAGCGCCGGTCGAGGGCGGCCGCGGGGTGCCGACGGCCCTCGGCGGCGATCAGGTCCACCGCGAGGGCCAGGTGGACGGGCTTCAGCCCGCGCCGGACCACCCGGGCCAGGTCGGCCGGGCGCCACCCGGCGGACCAGCAGCGGCCGACGGCGGTGTCCGCGTACCCCAGCAGCGCCCGGCTGACCGCCGGCCACTGCCCGGCCGAGGCGGCGAGCAGCGACGCCCCGGTGTCCAGGGCGAGGTCCAGCGTTTCGTCCGGGGCCGTCAGCACCGATCGCACCGCCTGCTCCAGCAGTGGGCCGGCGCCCCCGTCCCCGTCCTGCTGCGCGCGCTTGCCCACGGTGTGTCCCTGCTCTCCTCGACGGCCCGGCCCTCCCGCCCATGATGCCGGAGCGCCCGCCCCCTCGACGGGACCGGGCGCTCCGGGGTGACGCAGGCGACTCAGCGCTCGACGGCCTTGGCCAGGATCTCCGGGGCGCGCTCCAGCAGCCGCCCGGCCGCGAAACGGATGCCGAGGGCGGCGATCAGGGCGCCGTAGAGCGGGCCGACCACCAGGACCGGCCAGGTCGGGCCGGCGGAGAGCAGCGCCCAGCCGAGGTAGCCGCTCACCGGTAGGGAGAGCAACGCCACACCGAACAGCGAGCCGAACTGGTTGACCAGCACCAGGCCGCCCTGCCCGGGGGCGGCGTTGCGCATCGGATTGCTGTCGGCCGGCATGGTGTACGGCGCGAGCACGCTGAGCGTCGCGCCGAGCGCGACGCCGCAGCCGAGCAGGGCGAGCGCGAGGCCGAGTGCGGACGGCAGGCCGGCCCAGTCGCCGGTGGCGGCGGCCAGCACGGGCCCGAGCACCAGCGTCACCGGGATGGCGTACGACAGCACCGCGTAGGCCCGGCCGCGCAGCTCGTCCCGGGCGTCGGCCGGGGTGAGCAGGGTGGCGGCGACCATCCAGAACGCCGAGCCGTCCATGCCGAACAGGTTGAGCATCTGCAGCCCGAGGAACATCCCGGTCATCGCCAGCAGGTAGACGCTCGACCAGCCCTGGACCATCGACAGCACGCAGATCACCAGCGTCATGCCGATGCTGGTGAACACCGCGGCCTTGGCCCGCGGCTCCCGCCAGGCGTACCGGAGGTGGCGCTGCATCACCGCGCCGGCCCGGCCCTCGGGCAGGAAGCTCCAGCCGCGCGAGCTCTGCACGCCGCGGGCCACCTCCAGGGTGGAGGAGTCGGCGGTGACCATCAGCTCCTGGAGGCTGCCGCGCCACCAGCGCAGCAGCAGGGCGAGCAGCGCCGCGGCCGCGGCGAGCTGGAACAGCGCCAGCCCGTACCGTCCCTCGCCGGCGGTGCGGGCCGCGTCGGCCGCGCCGACCGGCGGCAGCCAGCGCAGCACGGAGGCGATCGGCGCCAGCGGGCTGAGGTCGAGGTGGTCCCCGGGCCGGCCGAAGACGCTCTGCGAGCCGACGTTGGCGGCCTGCACGAGCAGGGCGAACAGCAGTCCGCCGAAGATCGCGAAGTCCTTGCCGCGCCGGCTGGAGAGCATCCGGGCGTTGCCGGCGGCGACCGCCCGGGAGAGCGTGACCAGGCAGAGCACGGCCAGCGGGACGCCGACCAGCGCGGCCGCGGCCGAGGCCCCGCCGTTGGCACCGGACAGCGCCGCGCCGGTCACCAGCACCAGGCTGACCAGCGGGCCGGGCCCGATCAGCGCGGCCAGCAGCGAGCCGCGCAGCAGCGGGCCGGGCCGCAGCGGGAGCATGGTGAGCCGGGTCGGGTCGGCGCTCTCGTCGCTGGAGAAGAGGAACAGCGGCAGCGCCGCCCAGCCGAGGGTGAGCACGCCGAGCAGCATCACCCCGGCGTCCCCGGAGCCGTCGAAGCGCCCGTTCATCATGGCGAGGGCGAAGGCGATGCCGGCCGCGAAGGCCAGGCCGAGGACGCCGCCGATGACGTACACGGCGGTCCGGCCGGGGCTGCGCCGCAGGCCGTTGCGCAGCAGCCGCAGCTTGAGTGCCACCAGGGCGCGGACCACCGTCCGCCCGTCGGGCACCGGGGTGCGGGCGGCTGCGGGGGCGGTGCTCACTGCCCGCCCCCGAGCTGCGCGCCGGCCTGTCCGCCGAGCTGCCCGCCGCCGGCCGGAGCGTTCCCGGCCGCTCCGCCGCCGAGCCAGCCGAGCGCCTGGCCGTCGTCCTCGCGGACGCCGATCAGGCCGAGGAAGGCCTCGTGGAGGCTGCGCCCGCCGCGCACGGTGTCCAGCGGGCCGTGGGCGATCACCCGGCCGGCGTTGACCACGGCGACCCAGTCGCAGAGCTGTTCGACCAGTTCCATCACGTGGCTGGAGAAGACCACCGTGGATCCGGCCGCCGCGTACCGCTTGAGCACGCCGCGGATGGTCTGCGCGGAGACCGGGTCGACGCCCTCGAAGGGCTCGTCGAGGAACAGCACGTCGGGGTTGTGCAGCAGCGCGGCGGCCAGGCCGATCTTCTTGCGCATGCCGGTGGAGTAGTCGGCGACCAGCTTGTCGGCGTCGCGGGCGAGGTCCAGGACGGCCAGCAGCTCCTCGGCGCGGCGGTCCACCTCGGCGCCGGGCAGGCCGCGCAGCCGCCCGTTGTACTGCAGCAGTTCGCGGCCGCTGAGCCGCTCGAACATCCGCAGCCCCTCGGGCAGGATGCCGATCCGGGCCTTGACCGCGACCGGGTCGGCCCAGACGTCGCCGCCGTGGATGAGGACGGTGCCCTGGTCGGGCCGGAGCAGGCCGGTGGCCATGGACAGCGTGGTGGTCTTGCCGGCGCCGTTCGGGCCGACCAGGCCGATGAAGGAGCCGGCCGGCAGCTCCAGGCTGAGTCCGGCGACGGCGGCCTGGCCGCCGAAGTGCTTCCACAGCCCCTGGATGCTGACGGCGGAGGGGGGAACGGGTGCGGGGTGGTCGGACGGCGGCGGCGCTGACGCCTGCATGGCGGCCTTCTCTGTTCGCTGGCGGATGGGTGTCTCGGACTCAGCCTGTCACTGCGGAAACGGGCTGTCTCCCGAGTTGAGGATCCCCTGAGCGAGTGGGCCGAACGGGTGAGGCGCGCCGTCCGGACGGCGCGTTACGGCGGGTGCCGGGCTGGAATTGGCAACTACTCAGCTCCGCCGTTCGTCCTGCACTATGAGGGGCAGTGAGGGACAGCGAGGGGCGCGGGGCCGCGCCGGGTGCCGGGAGGTGCGGATGGCCGTTCAACCGTGGGGAGCCTCGGACCCTGGCGAGCCGGATCGCGGCCCGGCCGGGGGCCGGCAGCCCCAGCCCGTCCCGCAGTCCGTCCCGCAGTCCGTCCCGCAGCCCGGGTTCCACGCGGGGATGCGTGCCGGGTACGCGGACCGGGACCGGACGATCGACGTGCTGAAGGCCGCGTTCGCCGAGGGCCGGCTCTCCGCCGAGGAGTACGAGCAGCGCCACGAGCAGGCCTCCGTCGCGCAGACCTACGGCCAGCTGGCCGGGCTGGTGTCCGACCTGCCCTCCGGCCCGATGCCGGCGCCGATGGCCTTCGCCGCCCCGCCCGTCCCGGCGACCTTCCTCCCGCCGCCTCCGCCGCCGGTTCGCTCCACCAACGGGCTGGCGGTCACCTCACTGGTCTTCGGTCTGACCGGCCTCTCGCTGCCCGCGGTGGTCGTCGGGCACGTCGCGAAGGCCCAGCTGAGCCGCCACGACCGGGCCGGCGACTGGGTCTCCACCCTCGGCCTGCTCTTCGGCTACGCGGGCTGCGCGCTCTGGACGCTGCTGCTCCTGGTGGTGCTGCAGGTGCCGGTCTGAGCGGGTCGCCCCGGGCGCGTCCCGCCCCGGTGGCGGCGGTCGGCGGGCTGTGGTAGAGCGGGTGGAGGGCGGTCCGACACCGGGTGGTCGCGTCCGGGACACTCCTGGGACATCCGGCCGAAGGTCGCGACCTGCGGCGTTGCATTTGTTTTGACCGCGCCCGATGCGCTAGGTACGCTCTGACCTTGTGCCTGGGGTGTCCCCGGGTCCTTGTGCGTGCATGCACACCGGTCGCCGCGCCGAGCCGGAGCGCCTTCCAGCGCCCCGCGCGTTGAGCGCCGTCGCTGTACATCAGCTCATGGGATTCCGTGTCGGAATAAGCCCAACACACCCGACCGCGTGGGTCGACCACGGGGCCGTGTGCGGGGGATCACCGCAGGTTAGTTTTACCAAGCCTTGGCACACAGAAAACGGAGAAACGGTGCCTACGATCCAGCAGCTGGTCCGAAAGGGCCGGCAGGACAAGGTCGAGAAGAACAAGACTCCCGCGCTGAAGGGTTCCCCGCAGCGTCGTGGGGTCTGCACGCGTGTGTACACGACCACCCCGAAGAAGCCGAACTCGGCTCTCCGCAAGGTCGCCCGTGTGCGCCTCACCAGCGGGATCGAGGTCACCGCTTACATCCCGGGCGAGGGCCACAATCTGCAGGAGCACTCCATCGTGCTGGTGCGCGGTGGTCGTGTGAAGGACCTTCCTGGTGTCCGCTACAAGATCATCCGCGGTTCGCTTGACACCCAGGGTGTCAAGAACCGCAAGCAGGCTCGCAGCCGCTACGGCGCCAAGAAGGAGAAGTAAGAATGCCTCGTAAGGGCCCCGCCCCGAAGCGCCCGGTCATCATCGACCCGGTTTACGGCTCCCCGGTCGTCACCCAGCTGGTCAACAAGATCCTGCTGCACGGCAAGCGCTCCACCGCCGAGCGGATCGTCTACGGCGCCCTTGAGGGCGTCCGTGAGAAGACCGGCTCGGACCCGGTCGTGACGCTGAAGCGCGCGCTGGAGAACGTCAAGCCGGCCCTCGAGGTCAAGTCCCGCCGTGTCGGTGGCGCGACCTACCAGGTTCCGGTCGAGGTCCGTCCGGGCCGCGCCAGCACCCTGGCGCTGCGCTGGATGGTCGGTTACTCCCGCGCCCGTCGCGAGAAGACCATGACCGAGCGCCTGATGAACGAGATCCTCGACGCCAGCAACGGCCTGGGCGCTTCCGTGAAGCGTCGCGAGGACACCCACAAGATGGCCGAGTCCAACAAGGCCTTCGCGCACTACCGCTGGTAGTCCCTACCCCGTCACTAGACAGAGAGAGAACGAGCCACCATGGCTGCAACCTCCCTTGACCTCGCCAGGGTCCGCAACATCGGGATCATGGCGCACATCGACGCGGGCAAGACCACCACCACCGAGCGGATCCTGTTCTACACCGGCGTCTCGTACAAGATCGGTGAGGTCCACGATGGCGCTGCCACCATGGACTGGATGGAGCAGGAGCAGGAGCGCGGCATCACGATCACGTCGGCCGCGACGACCTGTCACTGGACGGTCGACGACGTCGACAACACCATCAACATCATCGACACCCCGGGTCACGTCGACTTCACCGTAGAGGTGGAGCGTTCGCTGCGCGTCCTCGACGGTGCCGTGACGGTGTTCGACGGTGTCGCCGGTGTCGAGCCCCAGTCCGAGACCGTGTGGCGGCAGGCTGACCGCTACGGCGTCCCGCGCATCTGCTTCATCAACAAGCTGGACCGCACGGGCGCGAACTTCTTCTTCTGCGTCAAGACCATCGTGGACCGCCTCGGCGCGACCCCGCTGGTCATGCAGCTCCCGATCGGTGCCGAGGCGGACTTCAAGGGCGTTGTCGACCTTGTCCGCATGAAGGCGCTGGTCTGGTCCGCCGAGGCCGCCAAGGGCGAGATGTACGACATCGTCGACATCCCGGCCGAGCTGCAGGAGCAGGCGAACGAGTACCGCGAGATGCTCCTGGACGAGGTGTCGAACGTCAGCGATGACGTGATGATGCTCGCCATGGAGGGCGAGGACGTCCCCGAGGAGCTGCTGTACGAGGCGATCCGCAAGGGCACCCTGGAGTCGGCCTTCACGCCGATCTTCTGCGGTACCGCGTTCAAGAACAAGGGCGTTCAGCCCCTGCTCGACGCGGTCGTCAAGTACCTCCCGTCGCCGCTGGACATCGAGTCGGTTGAGGGCACCAAGCCCAACGACCCGGAGACCAAGATCACCCGCAAGGCCTCGGACGACGAGCCCCTGGCCGCGCTGGCGTTCAAGATCATGTCCGACCCGCACCTGGGCAAGCTCACCTTCGTCCGGATCTACTCCGGCCGCCTGGAGTCCGGCACCTCGGTGCTGAACGCCGTGAAGGGCAAGAAGGAGCGCATCGGCAAGATCTACCGCATGCACGCGAACAAGCGTGAGGAGATCGAGTCGGTGGGCGCCGGCGACATCGTCGCCGTCATGGGCCTGAAGCAGACCACCACCGGTGAGACGCTGTCCGACGAGAAGGCCCCGGTCATCCTGGAGTCCATGGACTTCCCGGCCCCGGTCATCCGCGTCGCGATCGAGCCCAAGTCCAAGGGTGACCAGGAGAAGCTGGGTGTTGCCATCCAGCGTCTCGCCGAGGAGGATCCGTCCTTCCAGGTCAACACGGACGAGGAGACCGGCCAGACCATCATCGCGGGTATGGGCGAGCTGCACCTTGAGGTGCTGGTCGACCGTATGAAGCGTGAGTTCAAGGTCGAGGCCAACGTCGGCAAGCCGCAGGTCGCGTACCGCGAGACGATCCGTCAGGCCGTCGAGCGCATCGACTACACCCACAAGAAGCAGACCGGTGGTTCCGGTCAGTTCGCCAAGGTGCAGATCGCGATCGAGCCGCTCGAGCAGGCCGAGGGCTACGAGTTCGTCAACCAGGTCACCGGTGGCCGCGTGCCGCGGGAGTACATCCCGTCGGTCGACGCCGGTTGCCAGGAGGCCATGGAGTTCGGCATCCTCGCCGGCTACCCGCTGCAGGGTGTCCGCGTGAAGCTGCTCGACGGCCAGGCGCACGACGTCGACTCGTCCGAGCTCGCGTTCAAGATCGCCGGTTCGATGGCGTTCAAGGAAGGCGCGCGGAAGGCCAAGCCGGTCCTCCTCGAGCCGATGATGGCCGTCGAGGTCACCACGCCCGAGGACTACATGGGCGACGTGATCGGTGACATCAACTCTCGCCGTGGCCAGATCCGGTCCATGGACGAGCGTCACGGTGCCCGCGTCGTCACGGCGCTGGTGCCGCTCTCCGAGATGTTCGGCTACGTCGGTGATCTGCGCAGCAAGACCTCTGGTCGCGCGAGCTACTCGATGCAGTTCGACTCGTACGCCGAGGTTCCGAAGGCCGTGGCGGAGGAGATCATCGCCAAGGCCAAGGGCGAGTAAGGACCGGCTCCAGCCGGTTCCCTACGAGGCCGCGGCCGTCCCGATATTTCGGGACGATTGTGAACCCTTAGGCTATTAGGAGGCGTCCCGGGAGAATCCGGTCGGATTCTCCCGGGGGGCCTCCGGCCCCCACCCCGCGGGACGGTGCGAGGTGCTTCCGGCACCTCGGGCCCAAACCCGATCAAAGACCAACTGACGTCAGCACGGCGTACAGAACTGTCCTCAGGAGGACTGCAGTGGCGAAGGCGAAGTTCGAGCGGACGAAGCCCCACGTCAACATCGGCACCATTGGTCACATTGACCACGGTAAGACGACCCTTACCGCGGCCATCACCAAGGTGCTGCACGACGCTCACCCGGAGATCAACCCCTTCACGCCGTTCGACCAGATCGACAAGGCGCCGGAGGAGCGGCAGCGCGGTATCACCATCTCGATCGCGCACGTCGAGTACCAGACCGAGGCGCGTCACTACGCCCACGTCGACTGCCCGGGTCACGCGGACTACATCAAGAACATGATCACCGGTGCGGCCCAGATGGACGGTGCGATCCTCGTCGTCGCCGCCACCGACGGCCCGATGCCGCAGACCAAGGAGCACGTCCTCCTGGCCCGCCAGGTCGGCGTCCCCTACATCGTCGTCGCCCTGAACAAGGCCGACATGGTGGACGACGAGGAGATCCTGGAGCTCGTCGAGCTCGAGGTCCGCGAGCTCCTCTCGGAGTACGAGTTCCCGGGCGACGACCTGCCGGTCGTCCGCGTCTCCGCGCTGAAGGCGCTGGAGGGCGACAAGGAGTGGGGCGAGAAGCTCCTCGGCCTCATGGCCGCCGTGGACGAGGCCATCCCGACCCCGGCCCGCGCCGTGGACCAGCCGTTCCTGATGCCGATCGAGGACGTCTTCACGATCACCGGTCGTGGCACCGTCGTCACCGGTCGTATCGAGCGTGGCATCCTCAAGGTCAACGAGACTGTCGACATCATCGGCATCAAGGAGACCAAGACCACCACCACGGTCACCGGCATCGAGATGTTCCGCAAGCTGCTCGACGAGGGCCAGGCCGGTGAGAACGTCGGTCTGCTCCTCCGTGGCATCAAGCGCGAGGACGTCGAGCGCGGCCAGGTCATCATCAAGCCGGGTTCGGTCACGCCGCACACCGACTTCGAGGCCCAGTCCTACATCCTGTCGAAGGACGAGGGTGGCCGTCACACCCCGTTCTTCAACAACTACCGCCCGCAGTTCTACTTCCGTACCACGGACGTGACCGGCGTCGTGACCCTCCCCGAGGGCACCGAGATGGTCATGCCGGGCGACAACACCGCCATGACGGTCGCGCTGATCCAGCCGATCGCCATGGAGGAGGGCCTGAAGTTCGCCATCCGTGAGGGTGGCCGCACCGTGGGCGCCGGCCAGGTCACCAAGATCATCAAGTAATTGATGTTCTGACCTGTCTGTCCCGCACAGGCGAACCGAAGGGCTCCGCACACCCAGGTGTGCGGAGCCCTTCGGCCTTCATCGGGCCTTCACCCGCTCTCACGGGCTGCTCATGGCCGGCTGTTATTGTCGGGCGACCGTCCAGGCCGCCGTCGCGGAAAGTGGGATCCAACGCATGCCAACGGCACCACTGTTGTCGGTCGTGATGCCGATCTACAACGAGCAGGAGGCGCTCCCGCTGACCGTCGAGCGGCTGCGGCCGATCCTGGACGGGCTCGGGGTCGACTACGAGGTCGTGGGCGTCGACGACGGCAGTACGGACGCCACCCCCGTCGTCCTGCAGAAGGTCCGGCAGGACTGGCCGGAGTTCCGCATCGTCCGCTTCGCCCGCAACTCGGGACACCAGGCCGCGCTCACCGCCGGCATCCACCGGGCGCGCGGCGACTACGTGGTGAGCATCGACGCCGACCTCCAGGACCCGCCGGAGAAGATCCCGGAGATGCTCGACCTGGCCCGCGAGCAGGGCTTCGACGTCGTCTACGGCGTGCGCGGGGACCGCGCCACCGACACCGCCTTCAAGCGCCGGACGGCCGGCGCCTACTACTGGCTGATGCGCAAGCTGGTCGGCAAGCGGATGCCCAACCAGGCCGGCGACTTCCGCCTGCTCAGCCGCGCGGCCGTGGAGGCCCTCAAGCAGTTGCCCGAGCACCAGCCGGTCTACCGGCTGCTGGTGCCGTGGCTCGGCTTCCCCAGCGGCGAGGTGGTGTACGTCCGGGAGGAGCGGGTGGCCGGCGGCACCCACTACCCGCTGTCCAAGATGGTCCGGCTCGCACTGGACAGCGTGACCAACTTCTCCGCCGCCCCGCTGCGGCTGGCCACCTGGCTGGGCCTGGTGAGCTTCGTGGTCTGCCTGGCCCTCGCGGTCTACACCACTCTCTCGTACGCGCTCGGTGCGACCGTGCCCGGCTGGTCCTCGCTGTTCATCGGCATGCTCTTCATCGGCGCCGTGCAGCTGATCTGCGTCGGACTGCTGGGGGAGTACGTCGGCCGGATCTACTCGGCGGTGCAGGCCCGCCCGACCTACTTCGTCGGCTACGACTCGGCCGACGACGAACCGGCGCAGGACGACGCGGCGCACGGCGACGCGCGGGGCCCGGGCCGGTGACCGTCACCGAGGAACCGGCTGAGCCCGCCGAGCCGGCCCCGTCGACCCGCCGCCAGCTGCCGTCCTTCCTGGTCATCGGCGTGCTCAGCACCGTCTTCTACCTGGCGCTGTTCGTCGCCGCGCGGTGGTTCACCGACCCGCAGGCGGCGAACCTGATCGCGCTGGCCGTCAGTGCGGTGGCCAACACCGCGGCCAACCGCCGCTTCACCTTCGGGGTCACCGGCTCGCAGGGCATGGTCCGGCACCAGCTGCAGGGCGCGGTGGCCTTCCTGATCGGGCTCGGCCTCAGCGCGGGCGTGCTCGCCCTGCTGGACCAGGTGGCGCCGAACGCCTCCCGGCCGGTGGAGGTCGCCGGACTGGTCGCCGCCAACGGCCTGGCCACGGTGGCCCGGTTCGTGCTGCTGAAGATCTGGGTCTTCCGGGGCTGAACCGGCGCTCGACGGCGCCCGTTACCGGCCGTTCGCGGACCGTCCACCCGGCCCCCTCAGCCCGTCGTGCCGACGGGCCCCTCGGTATGCTGTGGCTCGTAGCCTGCCCGCTGACGGTAGTGGAAGTCCGCACCCGGCCGGGGAGACGGGCGGCAGGGACTTGACCGAAGGGGCACGGCACCGTGTCGACCGTACATTCCTCGCCTGAGCGCGAGCTTCAACGTCCGACCGCACCGCCGGGGCCGCCGCCCGAGCCGATCACCAGTGGACGGTCCAGGCGCAACCCGCTCGTCCTGGCCGGGGGGCTGGCCCTGTCCTGGCTGGTGCCGACCGGGCTGGTCGCGCTGGACCTGGGCGTCCTGCTGCTGCCGCTGCTGCTGTTCTCCATAGCCGCCGTGCTCCGGGTCGGCGGCGTGCTGCTCGACCGGCTGTTCGTCGCCGGGCTGGTGCTCGCCGGTTCGGTGCTGACGTTCGGCCTGCTCTTCTCGCTCTGGCCGTGGGGCCTCTCGCCGGTCGCCACCAGCGGCCTGATGTTCAGCGTGGTGACGGTCGCCGCCTGGGCCGCCCGACGCGGCCCGCGCCTGCCGTTGCGCTTCCGCTGGTCCGACCTGCTGGTCCTGGGCACCGGCTACGGCGTCTGGCACTACCTGTTCCACCCGATCGCGGGAACGTCGGCGGCCGAGCGGGTCGCCTACTTCGCCACGTCGGAGGACCGGCTCGCGCACTTCTCCTTCTTCTCCGGCATCCAGAACGTCGGCGGCTTCAACTTCCTCCACCAGGAGGCGGCCCGGTCCTACCTGATACCGCCGTCCGAGGTGACGTACCCGCAGGGCTCCCACTTCCTGCTGGCCTGGACGGACACCCTCGTCCACTCCGCCGCCGACTCCGGCGACATGCTCTACACCATGAACCGGTACTTCCTGTACCTGCTGGTGGGGTACGCGCTGTTCTGCGCCGCACTGGTCTGGGCGGCCCGGTGGATCGGCGGGCCGCGGCTGCGCGGCTGGCGCTGCGCGGCGGTGTGCGCGACCGTCGGCGCGATCATGTTCGCGAGCAACTACATGGACCTGATGGTCCACGGCTTCGACTCGACCTTCATCGGGCTGCTGCTGATCGCACTCGCGCTGGCCGTGATGATCCGGCCGGCGATGGGCACCACCGAGTTCGTGCTGGCCGCGTCGGCCGGGCTGATCACCGTCACCTACGCGTACAACATCTACGGCGCCTTCGTCGGCGTGGCACTGCTGGGCGCGCTGGTGGCGCACCGGCGCAAGTTCGCCGGGCGCTGGTGGTGGACCGCCGGCGCGCTGGCGTGCGCGCTGGGCGTGGCCGCGCTGCCGAGCGTCCTGTCCGTGCTGGGCAACCTCGACGTGGCCGGTGCCTCGAACATGAACGGCCCGAGCGTCGGGGCCGACCGCTCCATACTCATCGGCGGCGGGCTGCTCGGCCTGCTGGCCGCGGTCATGCCGCGCAACCGCCGGACGGCCGTCGGCCAGGCGCACCTCGCGGTCCTGCTCGGCACCGGCGGGCTGCTCAGCGCCTTCGCCGCCTACCAGCTGCACACCATCGGCAAGTACTCGTACTACTTCCACAAGATGACGGCCGTGGGCGTCGTGGTCAGCCTGATATCCCTCGGCGCCGTCGGGGCCATGCTGCAGAGCCCGTACCGGGGGACGGGCCGCACGCTGCCGAGCCGCCTCGGCGAGCTGGCGATATCCGGCCTCGCCGTCGCCGCCGCGCTCAGCCTCTTCGCCAACGTGCAGTGGGGCTTCCTGACCACCAAGGACAACCCGTCCGCCTGGTCCGGCAACCCGCTGGTGGCCTGGGGACGCGGCGAGTTCAAGGGGGACATGGGCCCCAAGGGCGCGCAGGCGCTCGACATATCGAGCAAGGGCCCGGTGATCGCGCTCTTCGCCAACGACGACTACAAGAACCTCAAGGCCACCTGGCTCGCCTCGCTGCTGAACCGGCGCGGGGGCGACATGACGGCGCTGTACGACATCCACTGGGTGTCCATCGGCGGCCCCCAGGTGAAGGAGGAGGACTACCAGAAGTCTCTGGGCCGCCTCAAGGGAGCCATCGACAAGCTCCCGGCCGCGCCCGTCCCGCCGACCATCCTGACCGCCGACCGCTCCGTGGGCGACCGGATCAAGCGGGACCTGGCGGCGCAGGGTGTCACGGTGACGGTGCTGAGCGATCCTCAGAACCTGTGGACGGAGCCGTGGTCCCGTACCTTCCCGGGGGTCTGAGGGTGGGGCCCACCGTCATCGGACGTTCACGGCTACCCGCTACTATTCACAGCAATCGCACGGCCGGGCCGGCCTCGTGCGGAGACGTGTGGCAAGGTCGGCCGGTTAATTCGGTGATCATGTGATGAAGAACCCGATCGCCAAGCTGCTCGGGGTGCTACCCCCGGGGGCCCGGCTCGTGGTCGGTGGGACGGTCGTGCTCGGCGCCTCGGCGTACGTCTACATGGCGCTCGTGGGCTACAGCCTGGGCACGGCCGGCGCAGCCAGGGTGACGATGCTCTGGACGATCGTGATGTCCGTCGGGTGGGGCCTGTTCCAGCCCGTCGAACTGGAGCTGACGCGGCTGGTCGCCGCCCGCAAGGTGTCCGGGGCGGGGGCACTGCCCGCGGTACGGCGGATGCTGCTGCTCGCCCTGGCGATCCTGGCCGCGGCCTGCGCTGTGCTGGCGGCCGCCGCCGGCCCGATCGCCGACCAGCTGTTCGGCGGCGACCGGACCCTCGTGGTGGCCCTCGCCGGCGGCATGGCGGGCCTCGCGGTGAGCTCGGTCTCCCGCGGTGCGCTGGCCGGCCTCGGGCTGTTCGGCCCCTACGGCACCCAGCTGGCCGTCGACGGTGCCCTGCGCATCGGGCTGGCCGCGCTGACCGCCGTCCTCGGGCTGCACTCGGCACTGGCCTTCGGCCTGATCCTGGTGGTCGCCCCGGTCGCCGCCTCGCTGATCGGCCTGCGCGGCATCCTCGCCGACCGCGCCCCCGGGCCGGAGGTGTCCTGGCGCCAGCTCACCAGCGGGCTCGGCCTGCTGATCGGCTCCGTGATGCTCAGCCAGCTGGTGGTGAACGCGACCGTCGTCTGCGTGCGCCTGCTCGCGCCGAAGCACTCCGAGGCGTCCGACGCCCTGGTCTTCGCCCTCGGCCAGGCCGTGGTGATGGCCCGCGTGCCGCTCTTCGCCTACAGCGCCCTCCAGGCCTCCATGGTCTCCGCGCTCTCGGGTGCCACCGCGGCCGGCGACCACGCCGAGTTCCGCAAGGTGCTGACCCGCACCACGGCGATCGTCGCCGCCATGTGCATCGGCGGCGGGCTGCCGGTCATCGCGCTCGGCGCCTGGCTCAACCCGCTGCTCTTCAACGCCAAGGACCTGCTCAACCCGCTGGACTTCACCTGGCTCGTCCTCGGCACGCTCTGCTACGTCCTCGCGACGGTCTTCGGCCAGGCGCTGATGTCGAGCGCCCAGCACCGCCGACAGCTGGTGGGCTGGACGGCCGGTTCCGTAGCATTGGTTGCGGTCGCCCTCTCCCCGGGCGACGTCGGTCTCCGTGCCGAGCTCGCGTACCTGGCCGGCGCGCTGGTCAGCGCCGTCCTGATGCTGTGGGCGCTGTACCGCGCGTTCCCCTCCAGCCCTGCCGCCTCCGGGCACTCCGGGCTGGACAGCAGGAGCGCGGCCGAACCGCTGCGGACCTCGTGACGGTGGGGGACCGGACTGTGATTGGCCGACGACGCCCGTGATCACCACCGACAGACAGACCGAGGCACGCGACGCCGTGCCGTTCGCCAAGCATGGAGCCCCTGTGTCCGACTATGACAACGTCTGGCTGGTGATCCCGGCCTACAACGAAGGCCAGGTGATCGCCGAGGTCGTGGAGGGGGCACGCAAGACCTTCCCCAACATCGTGGTGATCGACGACGGCTGCACCGACGACACGGCGAAGCACGTCATGACGACCGGCGCCCACCTGGTGCGGCACCCGGTCAACCTGGGCCAGGGCGCAGCGCTGCAGACCGGCCTGAAGTACGCGCTGGAGCAGGAGGGCGCCGAGTACTTCGCCACCTTCGACGCGGACGGCCAGCACCAGACCGCCGACGTGGAGAAGATGGTGGCGCTGCTGCGCCAGGACGAGGCCGACATCGTGCTCGGCTCCCGCTTCATCGAGCAGACCGGCCAGGTGCCGTGGATCAAGCGGGTCGTGCTCCGCACCGCCGCCGCGGTCAGCCCGACCGCCCGCAAGCTCAAGCTCACCGACGCGCACAACGGTCTGCGCGTGATGAACCGGGAGGCGGCCAGCCGCATCCGGATCACCATGAACGGCATGGCCCACGCTTCGGAGATCGTCTCCTTCCTCGCCGGCTCGGACCTCCGGGTGGCAGAGGTGCCGGTGGACATCCTCTACACCGACTACTCGCGCGCCAAGGGCCAGTCCCTGATCAACGGCGTGAACATCCTCTTCGACATCTCGCTGCGGGAGCGTAACCGCCGATGAATCACCTCTGGATCCAGCTGATCCTCGTCCTGGCCGCCGTGGGCATGGCCCTCCTGTTCGTCCGGCGCTGGGACGCCGCGAACACCCGGGCGTGGAAGCGCATCGCCTTCTCGCTCTTCGTCGTCGCCAACGTCATCGCGATCCTGTGGCCGGCCGGCGTGACCAAGCTGGCCACCGCGCTGGGCGTCGGCCGTGGCACGGACCTGGTGCTCTACCTGATGGTCATCGCCATGGGCTTCCTGACGCTCAACACCTACCTGCGCTTCCGGTCGCTGGAGAAGAAGCTCACCGACCTGGCCCGTACGGTCGCCATCACCGAGGGCGTCCGCCACAACAACGACCGCCTCGACGCTCCGGTCGGCTCCGACCACTGATCGCGCTCCACGCGACAGGGCACGAGGCCTGAGGGCCGGCACCCCCGACGGGGTGCCGGCCCTCAGCCGTGCGGGCGAGCGTGCCGCCGGAGAGGCCGGCGAACGATCCCGTCGACCGTCGGCCACCGAGCCGAACGGTGACGCCCGTTCATCCGTTGTGGAAGAAGGGGGCGCCAATAGGTGCCGCCTTTTTGGGCTCCGGAAAATCCGGACATTACCGAGTTCATTCATCCCCCGGCCGCCCGGTGGGCGTATTTCCTTGTGCCAGAATTTCCGATTGGCGGCCTCTGTACACCCGATCTCCGCCCCCCGGAGCCGGTGTGGGCCGACCGGCTGACGCACGGGCCCGGCAAAGCTGGTTGACTTGGGGCGCCCGCTGGCCGCGGCCGGGCGGCACCGAAGCGTGATCCAGGACCAGGAGGTGCGGCGCCGTCATGAGCGTCGATTTCGTCATCCCGTACTACGGCGATCCGGAGTACCTGTTCGCCACCATCGACAGCATCCGGGCCCAGCACCAGCAGGACTGGCGGCTGACCATCGTGGACGACCAGTACCCGGGCTTCCGGGCGCCCCAGTACATCGAGAGCCTGAACGACGAGCGGATCCGGTACATCCGCAACGCGGAGCGGCTGGGGCCCAACGGCAACACCTACAAGGCCTCCACCCTGGCCGAGCGCGAGTTCGTCTCGATGATGGGCGCCGACGACCTGCTGGAGCCCGACTACCTGGACGTCGTCCTGGAGCGCCTGCGGGCCGACCCGAACGCGATCGCCGTCCAGCCGGGCGTGCGGGTGATGGACAGCGACGGGACCCTGGTGCCCTCGCTCGGCATCGGCGACAAGGTCAAGCGCCGGATCAGCGCGCCGGCCCGCAAGGCCGGGGTGATCAGCGGCGAGGCCGCGGTGAAGAGCCTGCTGTCCGGCAACTGGCTGTACACGCCGTCGCTCACCTACCGCCAGTCCGCGCTGTCGAAGATCCCGTACCGCCCGGACATCGACGCCATCCACGACCTGGCGTTCATGGTCGACATGCTGATGGAGGGCGGCAACCTGCTGGTCGACGAGCGCGAGGTGTTCCGCTACCGGCGCCACCAGGCCAGCGACTCCTCGAACCGGGTCAAGGACGGCAAGCGCTTCGACGAGGAGCTGCGGTACTACTCGCTGATCTCCAAGGAACTGCGCGCCAAGGGCTGGACCAACGCTGCGCGCTCGGCCGACCTGCACCTCTCGTCCCGCCTGCACGCCCTGATGGTCGCCGCCGGCCGGCTCGGCGCGGGTGACTTCTCCCACGCCGGCGCCATGGTCGGCCGCGCGGTCCGCAGCAGCTGACCCGAGCGGGTCCGAGGGCGGTGTCGGCAGCCGGCCGGACGCCCCCGGGTCACGGCGCCCCCGAGGCGCCCGGCCGAATTCGACGGGGCGGGAGTAAGCGCTTCGGTCGGCCGCTGGGCTCTGGATGGGTGAGGGGGTGCTCATGGGGAGCACCGACGACCGACCGGGCGGATCCTGCTGAACCACCACGCCCCAGCCCCGACACGGCCGGAACGGGGTTCTTGCCCGAGGCCTCGGCTTCTGGTAAGCGCCCTATGATGGCCGCTGATCGCCGGTCCACTGCGCCATTCTTCGCCACTCATCGGACGTGGCCACTGCACGGAAGTGACTGACATGACTGATCTGGCCACCAGCCCGGTCGGCGGCTCCCGCAAGGGGTCGCTCGAACCGGAGGGCGCGATCGCGCCCCGCCCCGGACGGCTCGACGGCCTGCTGGAGCGCCCCTGGGCGGTCCGCTCGGCCGAGGCCCTGGTCTCGATCGTGGCGGCGTTCGGCTTCGCGCTGCTCTGCACCCGCATCGACGTCAACCCGCTGAACCGGGTGGGCCAGGTCAGCGGTCTGGCCATGCTCCAGAAGTACGCCGCCATCGTGGGCCTGCCGATCCTGGCGGTGCTGCTGTACGCCGCCTACCGGGGCAGCCTGGCCCGGTACCAGCTGGCCCAGCGGCTGGTCTGCGCGGCCGTCGCGGGACTGGCCACCGGCGCGGTCGCGGGCGGGATCGCGGTGGCGCTGAACGGCACCCAGTGGGGCCTCGGCGGTCAGGAGGGCGACCCGGGCAACCTCATGGGCATGGCCAACGACATGCTGCGCGGCAAGGGCCTGCCCGGGGTCTACCCGCCCGGCTTCCCGGCGCTGCTGGCGGTCTGGTCGAAGCTGTTCTACGGCGGCGTCGGCGGCGTCGGCTACGCCATGAAGGACGTCCAGCTGATCTGCAGCGCACTGGTCGGCCCGATGGCGTACCTCTCCTGGCGGCTGATGCTGCGGCCGGTCTGGGCGCTGCTGATCGCCGTCCCGTCGGCGATCCTCTTCCTCGACCCGATCCGGCCGTACAGCCACGTCACGATGCTGGTCATGGTGCCGATGCTGGCCGCCGCCCTGCGGGAGCTCCGCCGGTCGCACGAGCTGTCGACCCGGTCCACGGTGCTGCGCGGCCTCGGCTTCGGCGTCTCGTTCGGCCTGATGTTCCTCTGGTACTCGGGCTGGTTCGTCTGGGCCGCGCCCGGCGTCCTCGTCCTGACGCTGTTCGTCATCCCGTGGCGCCAGGGCGCCGCCCGGATCAAGCGGGTGCTGCTGTTCCTCGGCGTGACGCTGGTGAGCGCCGGCGTGGTCGGCTCGCCGCTGCTGTACGAGCTGGTGCGGCTGGGTGCCCAGGCCAAGGACCGGTACGCGTACCTCTCGGTGTACATCGACCCGGCGTACATCATGGGCTGGGCCTCGGACCGCAACGGCGACCTGAACTACCACGACTTCCCGTGGCACGGTGAGCTCGCCGGGCAGAGCGCCTACACCCTGCTGCTGCTCGCCGGGGTCGCGCTGGCGCTGGGCCTCGGGCTGCGCAGCATCACCGTCCGGACCGTGACGGCCACCCTGATCAGCGCCTGGCTGCTGCGCTTCTGGTTCGCCTCCCAGATGGCCCAGACCAAGTCCATCCAGCTGTACCCGCGGACGACCTGGATCATCCTGTACGCGTTGATGATCCTCGCGGTGCTCGGCCTGATGTTCCTCGTCCAGCGGGGCGCCGGCTGGCTGCGCACGGTGCAGCGGGTCGCCGCCGTCGGGCGGCCGGCGCCGCTCACCCTGCGGCCCGCGGTCACCGGCCGGCTGGTCGCCGGCGCGGTCTGCGCGGTGGCGCTGTTCGCCACCATGGCCGCCTCCTGGTCGGCGGACCGCTACATGCCGACCACGAAGCCCGAGTACGTGCCGGTCGCCGGGGCCAAGGGCATCGACATGGGCGCGGACGCCTGGCGCGCCCACATCCTGGTGAACCGCAACGGCAAGTGCCCGAAGTACGACCCGGCCGGGCCGACCGACTGTGCGCCGGTGAACAAGGAGCTCAAGGAGTACAACAACGAGCCCGACAAGGGTCAGCTGTGGTGCGCCAACGTGACCGGCGACGAGTGGGCGCTGACCTGCGGGAGCAAGCGACCCTGGTGACGCGGGTCCGCGGCGGTGCGCGCCGCGGCTGAGGACGGTCACCCGATCGGGGCCGGTGAGGGCGACCTCACCGGCCCCGATTGGCATCCGGGCTGCTCCATGTGGCAGTATGTCCAAGTTGCTCGGTTGAGTTGCCGATGCTGTGCGCCTCCCGCCGGGAGGACTGGAAGCGAGTCCCAGGTACTCGTCGTTCCCGTGATGGCCGTTAAGCGTGAAGTCGACGCCACGGCAGCTGCGGGGCGAAAGTACGGGAATCTTCCGGGAAGTGCATGCGGGGCCTCGGCCCGGCCCCCCCACCCCGAAAGTTTGAAACCGACGAGCTTTTCGCCGGTTTTTTGCAAGCGCGAGCGCGACACGCCCGAGCGCGGGGGTCGGAGGGTGGTCGTGCAGTGACTAAGGACAAAGGACTACTGAGTAGCCATGGCGGGACAGAAGATCCGCATCCGGCTCAAGGCCTACGACCACGAGGTCATCGATTCCTCGGCGAAGAAGATCGTCGAGACGGTGATCCGAACTGGTGCGCAGGTCGCAGGCCCGGTGCCGCTGCCCACTGAGAAGAACGTGTACTGCGTCATCCGCTCGCCGCACAAGTACAAGGACTCGCGCGAGCACTTCGAGATGCGTACTCACAAGCGTCTGATCGACATCCTCGACCCCACGCCGAAGACGGTTGACTCGCTCATGCGTCTCGACCTGCCGGCTGGCGTCGACATCGAGATCAAGCTCTGAGAGGCGCACCGAAGATGGCTAAGCAGATTAAGGGCATCCTGGGCGAGAAGCTCGGCATGACCCAGGTCTGGGACGAGAACAACCGGATCGTTCCGGTGACCGTCGTCAAGGCTGGGCCCAATGTCGTGACCCAGGTCCACACCGCTGACAGTCCGGCCGGCTACGACGCCGTCCAGATCGGCTTCGGCGAGATCGACCCCCGCAAGGTGAACAAGCCCCTCGCGGGCCACTTCGCCAAGGCCGGTGTCACCCCGCGCCGCCACCTGGTCGAGCTCCGTACCTCGGACGCGTCCGAGTACACCCTCGGCCAGGAGATCACCGCGGAGCTGTTCGAGGCGGGTGTCAAGGTCGACGTGACCGGCACCTCCAAGGGCAAGGGCTTCGCCGGTGTCATGAAGCGCCACAACTTCCGGGGCCTCGGCGCCGGTCACGGTGTGCAGCGCAAGCACCGCTCGCCCGGCTCGATCGGTGGCTGCGCCACCCCGGGTCGCGTGTTCAAGGGCATGAGGATGGCCGGCCGGATGGGCCACGAGCGCGTGACCACCCAGAACCTGACCGTCCATGCCGTTGACGCGGAGAAGGGGCTGCTCCTGATCAAGGGCGCAATCCCGGGTCCGAACGGCGGCCTCGTCCTCGTCCGCACCGCGGCGAAGGGGCTGTGAGGATATGAGCACCATTGACATCCTGTCGCCCTCGGGCGACAAGACCGGCAGCCTCGAGCTGCCGGCCGAGATCTTCGACGCGAAGGTCAGCGTTCCGCTGATGCACCAGGTCGTCGTGGCGCAGCTCGCTGCGGCCCGTCAGGGCACCCACAAGACCAAGACTCGTGCCGAGGTCCGCGGTGGCGGCCGTAAGCCGTACCGCCAGAAGGGCACCGGCCGCGCCCGTCAGGGCTCGACCCGCGCCCCGCAGTTCGCCGGCGGTGGCGTCGTGCACGGTCCCGTGCCGCGCGACTACTCGCAGCGGACCCCGAAGAAGATGATCGCCGCCGCCCTGCGCGGTGCGCTCACCGACCGGGCCCGCCACAACCGCATCCACGTCGTCACCGACGTGATCGCGGCCGAGGCGCCGTCGACCAAGGCCGCCAAGGGTCTGTTCGGCAAGATCACCGAGCGCAAGAACATCCTCCTCGTCGTCGAGCGTGCCGACGAGCTGGGTCTGAAGAGCGCCCGCAACCTGCCGCACGTGCACATCCTGGACGCCGGTCAGCTGAACACCTACGACGTGCTCGTCTCCGACGATGTGGTCTTCACCCAGGCCGCCTTCGAGCGTTTCGTGGCGGGTCCCGCCGCGTCCGCCAAGGCCGTGGCTGCTGAGGGCGAGCTCGAAGGGAGCGCCGCCTGATGGCTGCAGAGATCACGAGCAAGACGTTCACGGACCCCCGTGACGTCCTGGTGAAGCCGGTCATCTCGGAGAAGAGCTACTCGCTCCTCGACGAGAACAAGTACACGTTCGTCGTGTCGCCCGGTGCCAACAAGACCCAGATCAAGCAGGCCGTCGAGGCGGTCTTCTCGGTCAAGGTCGAGTCCGTCAACACGCTCAACCGTCAGGGCAAGCGCAAGCGCTCCAAGACGGGCTTTGGCAAGCGCAAGGACACCAAGCGCGCCATCGTGACGCTGGCTGAGGGCAACCGCATCGACATCTTCGGTGGTCCGGTCTCCTAACGGAGATCGTGATCGTCGATAAGGACGAGGACGAGAGAGCCAAATGGGCATCCGCAAGTACAAGCCGACTACGCCGGGCCGTCGTGGCTCCAGCGTGGCCGACTTCGTAGAGATCACGCGGTCCACGCCGGAGAAGTCGCTGGTTCGCCCCCTGCACAGCAAGGGCGGCCGTAACAACGCCGGTCGGATCACCGTTCGCCACCAGGGTGGCGGGCACAAGCGCGCCTACCGCGTGATCGACTTCCGTCGTCACGACAAGGACGGCGTGCCGGCCAAGGTCGCGCACATCGAGTACGACCCGAACCGCACCGCGCGCATCGCGCTCCTGCACTACGCGGACGGCGAGAAGCGCTACATCATCGCGCCGCGCGGCATCGCGCAGGGTGACCGGATCGAGAACGGCGCTGGCGCCGACATCAAGCCGGGCAACAACCTGCCGCTGCGCAACATCCCGGTCGGTACCACCATCCACGCGGTGGAGCTGCGTCCCGGTGGCGGTGCCAAGATGGCCCGCTCCGCCGGTGCCGGCATCCAGCTGCTGGCGCGTGAGGGCAAGATGGCGCACCTGCGCATGCCCTCCGGTGAGATCCGCCTGGTGGACGCGCGCTGCCGCGCCACCGTCGGCGAGGTCGGCAACGCCGAGCAGTCGAACATCAACTGGGGCAAGGCCGGCCGTATGCGCTGGAAGGGCGTTCGCCCGACCGTGCGTGGTGTCGCCATGAACCCGATCGACCACCCGCACGGTGGTGGTGAGGGTAAGACCTCTGGTGGCCGCCACCCGGTCTCGCCGTGGGGCCAGAAGGAGGGTCGCACTCGTAGCCCGAAGAAGGCTTCGAACGCCCTCATCGTGCGCCGCCGCAAGACCAACAAGAAGCGCTAGGAGCAGGTCAGATGCCGCGCAGTCTCAAGAAGGGCCCCTTCATCGACGGCCACCTTCTCAAGAAGGTGGACGCGCAGAACGAGGCGGGTACCCAGAACGTCATCAAGACCTGGTCCCGTCGCTCCGTGATCTTCCCGGCCATGCTCGGCCACACGATCGCGGTGCACGATGGCCGTAAGCACGTCCCGGTGTTCGTCACCGAGTCGATGGTCGGCCACAAGCTCGGCGAGTTCGCGCCGACGCGTACCTTCCGCGGTCACGTCAAGGACGACCGCAAGTCGAAGCGTCGCTAGTCGCCAGCGAGATTACCGACTCAATGACTTACACCAGCAAGGGGACAACCATGGAAGCCAGGGCCCAGGCGCGGTACATCCGCGTCACGCCCATGAAGGCCCGCCGCGTGGTGGACCTCATCCGTGGCCTTCCGGCCACGGAGGCCCAGGCCGTCCTGCGTTTCGCTCCGCAGGCCGCCACCGTGCCCGTCGGCAAGGTGCTCGACAGCGCCATTGCCAACGCCGCGCACAACTACAACCACTCCAACGTGGACGACCTCGTCATCAGCGAGGCGTACGTTGACGAGGGCCCGACCCTGAAGCGGTTCCGTCCGCGTGCGCAGGGTCGTGCCTACCGGATCCGCAAGCGGACCAGCCACATCACCGTGGTCGTCAGCAGCAAGGAAGGGACCCGGTAATGGGCCAGAAGGTTAACCCGCACGGGTTCCGCCTCGGCATCAGCACGGACTTCAAGTCCCGCTGGTACGCCGACAAGCTGTACAAGGACTACGTCAAGGAAGACGTTGCCATTCGTCGCATGATGACGAAGGGCATGGAGCGCGCCGGCATCTCCAAGGTCGAGATCGAGCGCACCCGCGACCGCGTCCGCGTTGACATCCACACCGCCCGCCCCGGCATCGTCATCGGCCGCCGTGGCACCGAGGCCGACCGCATCCGCGGCGACCTCGAGAAGCTGACCGGCAAGCAGGTCCAGCTGAACATCCTCGAGGTCAAGAACCCCGAGCTGGACGCCCAGCTCGTGGCTCAGGGCGTCGCGGAGCAGCTGTCCTCCCGCGTCTCCTTCCGCCGTGCCATGCGCAAGTCGATGCAGGGCACCATGAAGTCCGGCGCCAAGGGCATCAAGGTCCAGTGCTCCGGTCGTCTCGGCGGCGCCGAGATGAGCCGCTCGGAGTTCTACCGCGAGGGCCGTGTGCCGCTGCACACCCTGCGCGCGAACGTCGACTACGGCTTCTTCGAGGCCAAGACGACCTTCGGCCGCATCGGTGTGAAGGTCTGGATCTACAAGGGCGACGTCAAGAACATCGCCGAGGTCCGCGCTGAGAACGCCGCTGCCCGCTCGGGCAACCGCCCGGCCCGTCCCGAGGGTGGTCGTCCCGCCCGCGGTGGCGAGCGCCGTGGTGGCGAGCGCGGTGGCCGCGGCCGTCGCCCCGCCGCGTCCGAGGCCCCCGCGGCCGCGGCCGCGGAGGCTCCGGCTGCCGAGAACACCGGAACGGAGGCCTGACTCCAATGCTGATCCCCCGTCGGGTCAAGCACCGCAAGCAGCACCACCCCAAGCGCCGTGGCGCTGCCAAGGGTGGCACCGAGCTCGCCTTCGGCGAGTACGGCATCCAGGCCGTCACCCCGGCCTACGTGACGAACCGGCAGATCGAGTCCGCTCGTATCGCCGTCACCCGTCACATCAAGCGTGGCGGCAAGGTCTGGATCAACATCTACCCGGACCGTCCGCTCACCAAGAAGCCGGCCGAGACCCGCATGGGTTCCGGTAAGGGTTCGCCCGAGTGGTGGATCGCGAACGTGCACCCGGGTCGGGTCATGTTCGAGCTGTCGTACCCCAACGAGAAGGTGGCTCGTGAGGCGCTGACCCGCGCAGCTCACAAGCTCCCGATGAAGTGCCGGATCATCCGGCGCGAGGCAGGTGAGAGCTGATGTCGGCCGGCACCAAGGCTGCTGACCTCCGCGAGCTGGACAACGAGGGTCTCGTTGCCAAGCTCCGTGAGGCCAAGGAGGAGCTGTTCAACCTCCGCTTCCAGGCGGCGACCGGGCAGCTCGACAACCACGGACGGCTCAAGCTCGTCCGTAAGGACATCGCGCGGATCTACACCCTGATGCGCGAGCGCGAGCTGGGCATCGAGACGGTGGAGAACGCCTGATGACTGAGAACACCAACGAGACGCGCGGTTTCCGCAAGACCCGTGAGGGTCTCGTCGTCAGCGACAAGATGGACAAGACCGTCGTCGTCGCCGTCGAGGACCGCGTCAAGCACGCTCTGTACGGCAAGGTCATCCGCCGTACGAACAAGCTGAAGGCGCACGACGAGGCGAACGCCTGCGGCATCGGCGACCGGGTCCTCCTCGCGGAGACCCGCCCGCTGTCCGCGACGAAGCGCTGGCGCGTCGTCGAGATCCTCGAGAAGGCCAAGTAACGAAGTTGATGCGGTACGGCCGTATGTGCACCAGGCCCCTCGCGGGCGCTGGTGTGAGCAGCGGCCGGCCCGTCAGCTCTCGTTGACGATCAGGAGAAAGCTGTGATCCAGCAGGAGTCGCGACTGCGAGTCGCCGACAACACGGGCGCGAAGGAAATCCTTTGCATCCGCGTTCTCGGTGGTTCCGGTCGCCGCTACGCCGGCATCGGGGACGTCATCGTCGCGACCGTCAAGGACGCGATCCCCGGCGGTTCGGTGAAGAAGGGTGACGTCGTCAAGTGCGTCGTCGTCCGTACCGTGAAGTCGCGTCGTCGTCCGGATGGCTCGTACATCCGCTTCGACGAGAACGCCGCGGTCGTTCTGAAGAACACCGATGGTGACCCCCGTGGTACCCGCATCTTCGGCCCGGTGGGCCGCGAGCTGCGTGACAAGAAGTTCATGAAGATCATCTCGCTTGCGCCGGAGGTGCTCTAACCCATGGCGAACAGCATGAAGATCAAGAAGGGTGACCTGGTTCAGGTCATCACCGGCAAGGACCGCGGCAAGCAGGGCAAGGTCATCCAGGCCATGCCCGCCGAGAACAAGGTCCTGGTCGAGGGTGTGAACCGGGTCAAGAAGCACACCAAGCCGGGCCCGGGCACTCAGGGTGGCATCGTCACCGTCGAGGCCCCGGTGCACGTCTCCAACGTCCAGCTGGTCGTGGAGAAGGACGGCAAGAAGGTCGTCACCCGCGTTGGCTACCGCTTCGATGACGAGGGCAACAAGATCCGCGTTGCCAAGCGAACCGGTGAGGACATCTGATGTCTGAGACGACTGTTGAGAAGGTGACCCCCCGTCTCAAGGAGCGTTACAACTCCGAGATCAAGGGTCAGCTGCAGGAGCAGTTCTCGTACGAGAACGTCATGCTGACGCCCGGCCTGGTCAAGGTCGTCGTCAACATGGGTGTCGGCGAGGCCGCCCGTGACAGCAAGCTGATCGAGGGCGCGATCCGCGACCTCACCGCCATCACCGGTCAGAAGCCGGCGGTGACGAAGGCTCGCAAGTCCATCGCGCAGTTCAAGCTGCGTGAGGGCCAGCCGATCGGCACCCACGTCACCCTCCGCGGTGACCGCATGTGGGAGTTCCTGGACCGTCTGGTGTCGCTGGCCCTGCCGCGTATCCGTGACTTCCGTGGCCTCTCCCCGAAGCAGTTCGACGGCCGTGGCAACTACACCTTCGGTCTGACCGAGCAGGTCATGTTCCACGAGATCGACCAGGACAAGGTCGACCGTCAGCGCGGTATGGACATCACCGTCGTGACCACCGCCCAGACCGACGACGAGGGCCGGGCGCTCCTGCGCGCTCTGGGCTTCCCGTTCAAGGAGGCGTAACCACATGGCGAAGAAGTCCCTCATCGCGAAGGCCGAGCGCAAGCCGAAGTTCGGCGTCCGGGCCTACACCCGGTGCCAGCGCTGCGGCCGTCCGCACTCGGTGTACCGCAAGTTCGGCCTCTGCCGTGTGTGCCTTCGTGAGATGGCGCACCGCGGCGAGCTGCCGGGCGTGACCAAGAGCTCCTGGTAGTCCAGGACCTCGCGGTAATGCCATAGCGAAGCAGGTGTGCCCGACCCCACAGCGCCCCTTTTTTGGGGCTGCGTACGGAATCCCGTAGGGTAGTGAGGTCGGGCCCCCTGTCGCGGGAGCTCCATAGCTGCCGTCGACCCTCTTCGGAGGGCTCGCACCCAGTCTTACGACGCCGCAGGTCCCCTGCGTCTGTGCCCCTGCCGCACTCCTCGGAGTGCGGCGGGGGGACCTGGCGCGGAGAAACCACGGCGAGAGAGGCCTGAGGCCATCATGACCATGACCGACCCCATCGCAGACATGCTCACGCGTCTGCGTAACGCTAACTCGGCGTACCACGATTCCGTGGCGATGCCGGCCAGCAAGATCAAGGCGCACGTCGCCGAGATCCTGCAGCAGGAGGGGTACATCTCCTCCTACAAGGTTGAGGAGCCCGTTGAGGGCGAGGTCGGCAAGAAGCTGACCATCGAGCTCAAGTTCGGCCCCAACCGTGAGCGCTCGATCGCTGGCATCAAGCGGATCAGCAAGCCGGGCCTGCGGGTCTACGCAAAGTCCACCAACCTGCCGAAGGTGCTCGGCGGCCTGGGCGTGGCGATCATCTCCACGTCCTCGGGTCTCCTCACCGACAAGCAGGCCGCCAAGAAGGGCGTAGGCGGAGAAGTTCTCGCCTACGTCTGGTAATTCGGGAAACGGAGGTACAGCAATGTCGCGCATTGGACGGCTGCCCATCCAGGTCCCCGCTGGCGTGGACGTCACCATCGATGGCCGGGCGGTCTCGGTGAAGGGCCCCAAGGGCTCCCTCACCCACGTTGTCGCCGCGCCGATCGAGATCGGTAAGGGCGAGGACGGCACGCTGCTCGTCACCCGCCCCAACGACGAGCGTCTGTCGAAGGCCCTGCACGGCCTTTCCCGCACGCTGGTGGCGAACATGATCACCGGCGTGACCGCGGGCTACCGCAAGTCGCTGGAGATCAGCGGTGTCGGCTACCGAGTTCTGGCGAAGGGCTCCGACATGGAGTTCCAGCTGGGCTACAGCCACCCGATCCTGGTCGAGGCCCCTGAGGGCATTTCCTTCGTCGTCGAGTCGGCCACCAAGTTCCACGTGGACGGCATCGACAAGCAGAAGGTCGGCGAGGTCGCCGCGAAGATCCGCAAGCTGCGCAAGCCCGACCCGTACAAGGCCAAGGGCGTCAAGTACGCGGGCGAGGTCATCCGCCGCAAGGTCGGAAAGAGTGGTAAGTAAGCGATGAGCGTCTCTGTCAAGATCGGCAAGGGCAACGCCTACAAGAGCGCCGCTCGCAAGCGCCGCGCGATCCGCGTTCGCAAGCGCGTCGTCGGCACCGAGGTGCGTCCGCGCCTCGTCGTGACGCGCTCGAACCGTCACATGGTCGCCCAGGTCATCGACGACGCCAAGGGTCACACCCTGGCGTCGGCGTCCACCCTCGACGTGTCCATCAAGGGCGCCGAGGGCGACAAGACCGAGCTGGCCAAGAAGGTCGGGAGCCTGGTCGCCGAGCGCGCCAAGGCCGCCGGCATCGAGTCGGTCGTCTTCGACCGCGCGGGCAACCGGTACGCCGGCCGCATCGCCGCCCTGGCGGACGCGGCTCGCGAGGCCGGGCTCGACTTCTAAGCCGCTCGTCGACTCAGTCGACGGACGTAATCGAGAGAGGTAATTCCAATGGCTGGACCCCAGCGCCGCGGTAGCGGCGCCGGCGGTGGCACCGGCGGTGGCGAGCGGCGCGACCGTAAGCGTGACGACCGGGGCAACGCCCCCGCCGTCGAGAAGACCGCTTACGTCGAGCGCGTTGTCGCGATCAACCGTGTCGCCAAGGTTGTCAAGGGTGGTCGTCGTTTCAGCTTCACCGCGCTGGTCGTGGTGGGCGACGGTGACGGCACCGTGGGTGTCGGTTACGGGAAGGCGAAGGAGGTTCCGGCCGCCATCGCCAAGGGTGTTGAGGAGGCCAAGAAGAACTTCTTCAAGGTCCCCCGTATCCAGGGCACCATCCCGCACCCGATCCAGGGTGAGAAGGCCGCCGGCGTCGTGCTCCTGAAGCCCGCCGCCCCCGGTACCGGTGTTATCGCCGGTGGTCCGGTGCGCGCCGTCCTGGAGTGCGCCGGCATTCACGACATCCTGTCGAAGTCGCTCGGCTCGGACAACGCGATCAACATCGTGCACGCCACCGTGGCTGCTCTGAAGGGCCTCGTGCGCCCCGAGGAGATCGCCGCTCGTCGTGGCCTGCCGCTGGAGGACGTGGCTCCCGCTGCTCTGCTGCGGGCGCGTGCTGCAGGGGTGAGCGCCTGATGGCTCGCCTGAAGATCACGCAGACCAAGTCGTACATCGGCAGCAAGCAGAATCACCGTGACACCCTGCGTTCGCTTGGTCTCAAGCGCATGCACGACGTCGTGGTGAAGGAGGACCGTCCCGAGATCCGCGGGATGGCCCAAACGGTCCGTCACCTGGTGACGGTTGAGGAGGTGGACTGATCATGGGCGACAACCCGATCAAGATCCACAACCTGCGTCCCGCCCCGGGTGCCAAGACCGACAAGATCCGCGTGGGTCGTGGTGAGGCCTCCAAGGGTAAGACCGCCGGTCGTGGTACCAAGGGCACCAAGGCCCGCTACCAGGTTCCGCAGCGCTTCGAGGGTGGCCAGATGCCGCTCCACATGCGCCTGCCGAAGCTGAAGGGCTTCAAGAACCCGTTCAAGATCACGTTCCAGGTCGTCAACCTCGACAAGCTGGCCGAGCTCTACCCGCAGGGTGGAGAGGTCACCGTCGAGGACCTGGTCGCCAAGGGCGCGGTTCGCAAGAACTCCCTCGTCAAGGTGCTCGGCACCGGCGAGATCTCGGTTGCGCTGCAGGTGACGGTCGACGCCGTCTCCGGTTCCGCCGCCGAGAAGATCACCGCCGCGGGCGGTACCGTCACCGAGCTCGTCTGAGCCCGCTGACTTCCGTGCGAGCCCCGCACCTCCTTCGGGAGGTGCGGGGCTCGCGCGTTTTCCGGGCATTCCGTTGACGTGTCCTCGTTCTTTTGTGTGGCAAACCCGGGCATCCCGTACCCCGTGAGTGGGGGAGGGGCGGTACGCGCTTCTTCCGAGTGGCTGCGCACTGTTAGAGTCCGTGGAGTTCCCTTGTAGGCTGCGCGTAGGCTCGCCTGTGCCGTCTGTACGGGAGCCCGTACCGCCAAAACTCCCATTCAGGACCGACCCTCCCGCCGACGACGCGCGGGAGGCGCAGGAGGCACCGTGCTCAGTGCGTTCGCGCGGGCGTTCCAGACGCCCGACCTGCGCAAGAAGCTGCTGTTCACGCTGGGCATCATGGTGCTGTTCCGCCTGGGCTCACACATTCCGATCCCCGGCGTGAGCTTCACGGCCGTGAACGAGTGTGTGAAGGACACCAAGAACAACGGCCTCTTCGGGCTCGTCAACCTGTTCAGTGGTGGCGCGCTCCTCCAGCTGACGATCTTCGCGCTCGGCATCATGCCGTACATCACCGCGAGCATCATCCTCCAGCTCCTCACGGTCGTGATCCCGCGACTGGAAGCGCTGAAGAAGGAGGGCCAGGCCGGCCAGACGAAGATCACCCAGTACACCCGCTACCTGACCATCGCGCTCGCCGTGCTCCAGGGCACCGGCATCGTGGCGACGGCCTCCAGCGGCGCGCTGTTCTCCGGCTGCCCGGTGGGCAACCAGATCGTCCCGGACACGAGCGTGTTCCGGATCGCCGTCATGGTGATCACGATGACCGCCGGCACCACGGTGATCATGTGGCTGGGCGAGCTGATCACGGACCGCGGCATCGGCAACGGCATGTCGCTGCTGATCTTCACCTCGATCGCCGCGCAGTTCCCGTCCTCGATGTGGGCGATCAAGGGCTCCGGCACCATCGGTGGCGGCTGGGTCGAGTTCCTGTCCGTGGTCGCGGTCGGCATCATCGTTGTGATGCTGGTCATCTTCGTCGAGCAGGCCCAGCGCCGGATCCCGGTGCAGTACGCGAAGCGGATGATCGGCCGGCGGGCGTTCGGCGGCACGTCGACCTACATCCCGCTCAAGGTGAACCAGGCCGGTGTCATCCCGGTCATCTTCGCCTCGTCGCTGCTGTACATCCCGGCCCTGGTGGTCCAGCTGACCGGTAGCCAGTCGGGCTGGGCGGTGTGGGTCACCCAGCACTTCGTCAAGGGCGACCACCCGATCTACATGGCGACCTACTTCCTGCTGATCGTCTTCTTCGCCTTCTTCTACGTCGCGATCTCCTTCAACCCCGAAGAAGTTGCCGACAATATGAAGAAGTATGGTGGCTTCATCCCGGGCATCCGGGCCGGCCGACCGACGGCCGAGTACCTGAACTACGTGCTGACCCGAATCACGTGGCCGGGTTCGCTCTACCTGGGCCTGATCGCGTTGATCCCGATGATCGCCCTGGTCGCCTTCGGACAGCAGACCAACTTCCCGTTCGGCGGCACCAGCGTGCTCATCGTCGTCGGCGTCGGACTCGAAACTGTGAAGCAGATCGAGAGCCAGCTCCAGCAGCGCAATTACGAAGGGTTCCTCCGCTGATGCGTATCGTCCTCGTTGGTCCTCCCGGGGCCGGGAAGGGTACTCAGGCGCACCTGCTCGCCAAGACCCTGTCCATTCCCCACATCTCCACCGGCGACCTGTTCCGCGCCAACATCGGTCAGGGCACCCCGCTGGGGCTCGAGGCCAAGAGCTACATGGACGCGGGCCGCCTGGTGCCGGATGAGGTCACCATCGGGATGGCCAAGGACCGCATGCTCCAGGAGGACGCCGCAGGCGGCTTCCTGCTCGACGGCTTCCCCCGCAACCTCGGCCAGGCCAAGGCGCTCGACGAGTTCCTCGCCGAGCAGGGGATCAAGCTGGACGGCGTGCTGGACCTGGAGGTCCCCGAGGACGAGGTGGTCCGCCGGATCGCCGGCCGCCGCCTGTGCCGCAACGACGGGGGCCACGTCTTCCACGTGGACTACAACCCGCCGAAGGCCGCGGGCGTCTGCGACGAGTGCGGCGGCGAGTTGTACCAGCGCTCGGACGACACCGAGGACAAGGTGCGCACCCGGCTGGAGGTCTACCACACGGAGACCGAGCCGATCATCGACTACTACGTCCAGCAGGGCCTGGTGGCGACCATCTCGGCCCTCGGCAAGGTGGACGAGGTCACCCGGCGCGCGATCGAGGCGCTGAAGCAGGACAACTGAGTTTCCCGGCGACGCCGTACGGCCGCGCTCCCCGATCCCGGGCGGCGCGGCCGTACGGCGTCGTACGGTGGTAGGCAGTGGCAAACAGAACGTGGAAGGCGTGACCAGATGGTGGAGATCAAGACCCCCGAGCAGATCGCGAAGATGCGAGCGGCCGGGCTGGTCGTCGCCGAGGCGCTGAAGGCCTGCCGGGAGGCGGTCGCCCCGGGGGTGACCACCCAGGAGCTCAACGACATCGCGGACAAGGTCATCACCGACCACGGTGCGACCTCCAACTTCCGCGCCGACCACGGCGGTCTGTGGTTCCCCGGGGTGATCTGCGCCTCGGTGAACAACGAGGTCGTGCACGGCATCCCCGGTGACCGGGTGCTCCAGGAGGGCGACGTCATCTCGATCGACTGCGGCGCCATCCTGGACGGCTGGCACGGCGACGCGGCGATCACCGTGGCGGTCGGCGAGGTCCGCCCCGAGGTCGAGATGCTGAGCCGGGTGACCGAGGGCTCGATGTGGGCCGGCATCGCCCAGATGAAGAAGAACAACCGCCTGGTCGACGTCTCCAAGGCGATCGAGGGCTTCATCCGCCGCCAGCCGCTGCCCCCCAAGGGCAAGTGGGGCATCACCGAGGGCTACGGCGGCCACGGCATCGGCACCGCGATGCACATGGAGCCGCACGTGCTGAACTACGTCGAGCGCGGCCGCGGCAAGGGCCCGAAGCTGATCCCCGGCACCGTCCTGGCGATCGAGCCGATGGTCTCGCTGGGCACCCCGCACACCGCCGTGCTGGAGGACGACTGGACGGTCGTCACCAACGACGGCACCTGGGCCTCGCACTGGGAGCACTCGGTGGCCGTCACCGAGCAGGGCCCGCTGGTCCTGACGGCCTTCGACGGCGGCAAGGCGGAGCTCGCGAAGCTGGGCATCACCGCCGCCCCGGACCCGCTCGGCTAGTCTCACGACGGTCGGCTGAGCGGCCAACTTCCGCTGCTGACAACGGATCAGGGCCCTGGGGGTTTGGACCTCCAGGGCTTTTGTCCTATTTTTATCGGCTGGCAGTGGCTTCAGTAGCGGCTTCAGCAGCTTCGATCGATCGGGAGAGTGCAGTGCTCAAGGGATTCCGCGACTTCATGATGCGCGGCAACGTGGTCGACATGGCGGTCGGTGTCGTCATCGGCGCCGCGTTCACCGGCGTGGTGACCGGCTTCGTGTCGGCCTTCCTCACCCCGCTGGTCGGCGTCGTGGTCGGCGCGGCCGGCGACTTCAGCTCGTACAAGGCGACGGTGGCCGGGGTCACGTTCCCGTACGGCCAGTTCCTCAACGTGCTGATCGCCTTCGTGATGACCGCGGCGGTGCTGTACTTCTGCGTCGTGCTGCCGGTCACCAAGGCGACCGCGCGGTACATGCCGAAGAAGCCGAAGACCCCCAAGCGGCCCTGCCCCGAGTGCCTGACCGAGATCCCCGAGGCCGCCCGCCGCTGCGCGGCCTGCACCGCCCACGTCGAGCCGCTGAAGGTCACCGCCGGGTTCTGACCCGCCGGGACCAGCCGGAACGTCACGACGGCTGCCTTCGGGGGATCTCGTTTTGGCCCACCGGACGCGCTGGCGTAGGATGGACCGTCGGCTCACTCGTAGCGTGCTTCAGCACGCCCTCTTCCCTTCGGGGGCGGGGTGAACCCAGGTTCGCACGAGCGTGCCGCATACGGTAGCCGGTCCCGGAAGGTGGATCTCGCAGTTCATGGCTAAGAAGCAAGGCGCCATTGAGATCGAGGGCACCGTGATCGAGTCTCTTCCGAACGCGATGTTCAGGGTCGAGCTGCAGAACGGTCACAAGGTCCTCGCGCACATCAGTGGCAAGATGCGCATGCACTACATCCGCATCCTGCCGGACGACCGGGTCGTCGTGGAGCTCAGCCCCTACGACCTCACGCGCGGGCGGATCGTCTACCGCTACAAGTAAGAACGTCAGATCTAGACCCGGAGAACCTGAACATGAAGGTCAAGCCGAGCGTCAAGAAGATCTGCGACAAGTGCAAGGTGATCCGCCGCCACGGCCGGGTCATGGTGATCTGCGACAACCTGCGCCACAAGCAGCGCCAGGGCTGATCTCTCCCCAGCATTTCTCGTAGTACTTCGCGCGACGCGAAAACGTCATAAGTGGGCTACCCGATCCGTCCCAGTGAAGGGACGGACTGCCGCCCCCGGTCAGAGGCCGGGGCTCCATCGTCGAGAGGCGAAGGAGTAGGTAGCACGCAAGACCTCTGAAGAAATACAGGAGCCTTGAATGGCACGCCTCGCCGGCGTTGATCTCCCCCGTGAGAAGCGGATCGAGATCGCCCTTACCTACGTGTACGGCATCGGCCGTACCCGCGCCCAGCAGACCCTGGCCGAGACCGGTGTCAACCCGGATGTCCGCGTTCGCGACATCTCCGAGGAAGACCTCGTCAAGCTGGGCCAGTACCTCGACGCCAACTACACGGTCGAGGGTGACCTCCGCCGTGAGGTGGCCGCCGACATCCGCCGCAAGGTCGAGATCGGCTGCTACGAGGGTCTGCGTCACCGCCGCGGCCTGCCGGTCCGCGGTCAGCGCACCCACACCAACGCGCGTACCCGCAAGGGCCCGCGTCGCGCGATCGCCGGTAAGAAGAAGCCGGGCAAGAAGTAGTCCGTCCCGTAACCGGACATCCCTCCGGCCCGCGGGTCAGCGGACCGACCACCTCAGTAGGAGAACAGACTTATGCCCCCCAAGGGTCGTCAGGCTGCCGGCGCGAAGAAGATCCGCCGCAAGGAAAAGAAGAACGTCGCTCACGGCCACGCGCACATCAAGAGCACGTTCAACAACACCATCGTTTCGATCACCGACCCTGCGGGCAACGTGATCTCCTGGGCCTCCGCCGGTCACGTCGGCTTCAAGGGCTCGCGCAAGTCCACCCCGTTCGCCGCGCAGATGGCCGCCGAGGCCGCTGCCCGTCGCGCGCAGGAGCACGGCATGCGCAAGGTTGACGTCTTCGTCAAGGGTCCGGGCTCCGGCCGCGAGACCGCGATCCGCTCGCTCCAGGCCACCGGCCTGGAGGTCGGCTCGATCCAGGACGTCACCCCCACCCCGCACAACGGCTGCCGTCCGCCGAAGCGCCGCCGCGTCTGACGCAGCGCCTTCGGGCTCGCAGTACCTGCTTTGAACCTTCGTACGGGGTCCCACGCGGTGATTCGTCGCTGTTCGCGGGACCCCGTACGCTTGGTCCTGTCGGCATCAAATAGTGGGTGCCGAAGACAACTGGAGGAATCCCCCCATGCTTATCGCTCAGCGCCCCTCGCTGACCGAAGAGGTCGTCGACGAGTTCCGCTCGCGGTTCGTGATCGAGCCGCTGGAGCCGGGCTTCGGCTACACCCTCGGCAACTCCCTGCGCCGCACGCTCCTGTCGTCGATCCCGGGTGCCGCTGTCACCAGCATCCGCGTCGACGGCGTCCTGCACGAGTTCACCACCGTGCCGGGCGTCAAGGAGGACGTGACCGACCTCATCCTCAACATCAAGCAGCTGGTCGTCTCCTCGGAGCACGACGAGCCGGTCGTGATGTACCTGCGCAAGCAGGGCCCGGGTGTCGTCACCGCCGCCGACATCGCCCCGCCGGCGGGTGTCGAGGTGCACAACCCGGAGCTGGTCCTCGCCACGCTGAACGGCAAGGGCAAGCTGGAGATGGAGCTGACCGTCGAGCGCGGTCGCGGCTACGTCTCCGCCGTCCAGAACAAGGCCTCCGGCCAGGAGATCGGCCGCATCCCGGTCGACTCGATCTACAGCCCCGTGCTGAAGGTCACCTACAAGGTCGAGGCCACCCGTGTCGAGCAGCGGACCGACTTCGACAAGCTGATCGTCGACGTCGAGACCAAGCCCGCCATGCGTCCGCGTGACGCCATGGCCTCGGCCGGCAAGACCCTGGTGGAGCTGTTCGGTCTCGCCCGCGAGCTGAACATCGACGCCGAGGGCATCGACATGGGCCCGTCCCCGACGGACGCCGCCCTGGCCGCCGACCTGGCGCTGCCGATCGAGGAGCTGGAGCTCACCGTCCGCTCCTACAACTGCCTCAAGCGCGAGGGCATCCACACCGTGGGTGAGCTCGTCGCCCGCTCCGAGGCCGACCTGCTCGACATCCGCAACTTCGGTGCGAAGTCGATCGACGAGGTCAAGGCGAAGCTGGCCGGCATGGGCCTGGCCCTCAAGGACAGCCCGCCCGGGTTCGACCCGACCGCCGCCGCCGACGCCTTCGGCGCCGACGACCTGGACGACGCGGGTTACGCCGAGACCGAGCAGTACTAAGAGATTTGGCCGCGGGGGCGGTTCCACCGAACCGCCCCCGTCGTCGTGAAAGTCGTCCGGGCAACAGTGCCCGGACGCCCGCTGCGGTACCTGATACGGCCGTAGTCGGAGATTCAAGGAGTCATCCATGCCGCGTCCCACCAAGGGTGCCCGCCTCGGCGGCGGCCCGCACCACGAGCCGCTGCTGCTCGCCGGTCTGTGCCGGGAGCTGTTCCAGTACGGCCGCATCACCACGACCGAGGCCAAGGCCCGTCGGATGCGCCCGCTGGCGGAGAAGCTGATCACCAAGGCGAAGAAGGGCGACATCCACAACCGTCGCCTGGTGCGCAAGACGATCACCGACATCGCCGTGCTGCACACCCTCTTCACCGAGATCGCGCCGCGCTACGAGAACCGCCCGGGTGGTTACACCCGTATCACCAAGATCGGTCCCCGTCGTGGCGACAACGCCCCGATGGCCGTGATCGAGCTGGTCGAGGCGCTGACCGTCGCGCAGACCGCCGTCGGCGAGGCCGAGGGCGCCACCAAGCGCGCCGTCAAGGAGGCCGACGCCAAGGTCGAGGCCAAGGCCGACGAGGCCGTCGAGGCCGAGCAGGCCTGACACCGCTAGGTGTGGTCGCGGGCCCGCTCTCCCATCCGTGGGGGAGCGGGCCCGTTCCTTCTGTCTGGAGTGGATTGTGGTCAACGATTGCGCCGAGCAGCCGCCGGTGAAGGACGGCCCGGCCGACGGGTGCGTCCGGGTCCGGCTCGATCTCGCCTACCAGGGCGCCGAGTTCTCCGGCTGGGCCCGCCAGCGCGGCGGCCGCCGGACGGTCCAGGAGGAGATCGAGAGCGCGCTGCAGATCGTCACCCGCAGCCCCGAGCTGTTCCCGCTGACCGTGGCCGGGCGCACCGACGCCGGGGTGCACGCCCGCGGCCAGGTCGCGCACGTCGACCTGCCGGCCGAGCTGTGGGAGGCGCACCGCGAGAAGCTGATGCGTCGGCTGGCCGGCCGGCTGCCCGGGGACATCCGGATCTACCGGGTCGGCGAGGCGCCGGCCGGGTTCGACGCCCGCTTCTCGGCGATCTGGCGCCGCTACGCCTACCGGGTCGCCGACCACCCCGGCGGGGTCGACCCGCTGCTGCGCGGGCACGTGCTCTGGCACGACCGCCCGCTGGACGTCGACCGGATGAACGAGGCCGCGAAGCTGCTGCTCGGCGAGCACGACTTCGCCGCGTACTGCAAGAAGCGTGAGGGCGCCACCACCATCCGCACCCTGCTGGAGCTGCACTGGGACCGCGTCCCGGTGGACTCCTACGCCGCCCAGGAGGGCTCGCTGGCGGTCGCCACCGTCCGCGCCGACGCGTTCTGCCACAACATGGTCCGGGCGCTGGTCGGGGCGATGCTGCTGGTCGGCGACGGGCACCGGCCGGTGGAGTTCCCCGGCGAGGTGCTGGCCGGCGGGGTCCGCAACTCGGCCGTCAACGTGATCCGGCCGTACGGGCTCACCCTTGAGGAAGTCGGCTACCCGCCGGACGACCGGCTCGCCGAGCGGAACCGCCAGGCCAGGCGGCTGCGCACACTGCCCGGTCAGCCGCCCGTCGGGTAATCCGTTTGGGCCGGGCGCGTCGGCTTGGGACAATCGTCCGCATGGGACACGTCGAGATTTCGCACCTGGAGTACTACCTGCCGGACGGGCGGGTGCTGTTCGACGACGCGTCCTTCCGGGTCGGCGAGGGCGCCGCGGTCGCCCTGGTCGGCGCCAACGGGGCCGGCAAGACCACCCTGCTGCGGATGATCGCGGGGGACCTCCAGCCGCACGGCGGCACGGTGACGATCAGCGGCGGGCTCGGCGTGATGCGCCAGTTCGTCGGCACCACCGGCCGCGAGGACGAGCGGGCCACCCCGGGCGCGCTGGCGCCGGACGCCTCGGTCCGCGACCTGCTGGTGTCCGTCGCCCCCGAGCGGATCGCCGTCGCCGCCCGCGCGGTGGACGCCGCCGAACTGGCGATGATCGCCCAGGACGACGAGAAGACCCAGATGGCCTACGCCCAGGCGCTCTCCGACTGGGCCGACGTCGGCGGCTACGACTACGAGACCGACTGGGACGTCTGCACCATGGCGGCCCTCGGGATGCCCTTCGACAAGGCCCAGTGGCGCGGCCTGAACACCCTCTCGGGCGGTGAGCAGAAGCGGCTCGTCCTGGAGGCGCTGCTGCGCGGCCCCGAAGAGGTGCTGCTGCTCGACGAGCCCGACAACTACCTGGACGTCCCGGGCAAGCGCTGGCTGGAGGAGGCCCTCAAGGCCACCTCGAAGACCGTCCTGTTCATCTCGCACGACCGCGAGCTGCTCTCCGAGGCAGCCGACAAGATCATCGCCGTCGAGTCCGGCGCGGCCGGGAGCAGTGTCTGGGTGCACGGCGGCGGCTTCGACAGCTTCCACGAGGCCCGCAAGGACCGCTTCGCGCGCTTCGAGGAGCTGGGCCGGCGCTGGGACGAGGAACACGCCAAGCTCAAGAAGCTGGTCGTCACCCTGCGCCAGGCGGCCTCCGTCAGCCACGCGCTCGCCACCCGCTACGCCGCCGCCCAGACCCGGCTGAAGAAGTTCGAGGAGGCCGGCCGCCCGGAGGAGCCCCCGCGCGAGCAGAGCATCACCATGCGGCTCAAGGGCGGGCGGACCGGCGTGCGCTCCTTCACCGTGGAGCAGCTGGAGCTCACCGGCCTGATGAAGCCCTTCGACCTGGAGGTGTTCTACGGCGAGCGGGTCGGCGTGCTCGGCTCCAACGGCTCCGGCAAGTCGCACTTCCTGCGGCTGCTCGCGGGCGACGCGAGCGTCGCGCACACCGGCACCTGGAAGCTCGGCGCCCGGGTCGTCCCCGGCCACTTCCGGCAGACCCACGCCCACCCGGAGCTGTTCGGCCGGACGGTGCGCTCGATCGTCGAGGAGGAGCACGCGCTCAGCCGCAGCGCCGCGATGGGCGCGCTGCGCCGCTACGAGCTGGACCGGCAGGAGGAGCAGAAGTTCGAGTCGCTGTCCGGTGGGCAGCAGGCCCGGCTGATGATCCTCAAGCTCGAACTCTCCGGTGTGACGGCCCTGTTGCTCGACGAGCCGACCGACAACCTGGACCTGGACAGCGCCGAGGCGCTGCAGGCCGGGCTGGAGGCCTTCGACGGCACCGTGCTGTGCGTCACCCACGACCGCTGGTTCGCCAAGACCTTCGACCGCTACCTGGTGTTCGGCGCCGACGGCCGGGTCTACGAGTCGCCCGAGCCGGTCTGGGACGTCAGCCGGGTGGAGCGCGAACGCTGAGTGACGGCGGGGGTGGGGGAAGCCGATTTTTGACCCCCACCCGCCCGCCCGGTAACCTGGACGCTTGATGTGCGTATTGGCTCGCTCTATCTCACGTGAGAGGTCGGTACGCCGGAGACATCAGGTTCGACGACCAGCGGTCCCCCTTGAATTGCGTCCAAGGTTGACCAGGCTGCTCTGCCGTCCCAGGTGCTCCTGTCAGGACTCACTCACTGAAAAGCGAAGGCATACGACCGTGCGTACGTACAGCCCCAAGCCCGGCGACGTCCAGCGTCAGTGGCACGTCATCGACGCGAACGACGTCGTGCTCGGCCGCCTGGCTTCCCAGGCCGCCAACCTCCTCCGGGGTAAGCACAAGGCGATCTACGCGCCGCACGTTGACACTGGTGACTTCGTCATCATCATCAACGCCGACAAGGTGCACCTGTCCGGTAACAAGAAGACCCAGAAGCTGGCCTACCGCCACTCTGGCTTCCCGGGTGGTCTGCGGTCGGTGCGCTACGACGACCTGCTGGCGAACAACCCGGAGAAGGCCGTCGAGAAGGCCATCAAGGGCATGATCCCCAAGAACAGCCTGGGCCGCCAGATGCTCTCGAAGCTGAAGGTCTACTCGGGCGACCAGCACCCGCACGCTGCCCAGCAGCCGGTGCCGTTCGAGATCACCCAGGTCGCGCAGTAATTCGGCCACCAAGCCCCCCAACACTGAAAAGAGCTGAGGAACACCGTGGCCGAGACCACTGAAACCACCGAGACCCTTGAGGTCGACTTCGACGAGGCCGTTGAGGCTGTCGAGGGCGAGTACACCTCCGAGGGCGAGTACACCTCCGAGTCGCTGGCCGGCCGCTTCGGCGAGGCCATCCCGGGCGCCGGCCTCGGCCGTCGCAAGGAGGCGATCGCCCGCGTGCGCATCGTCCCCGGCACCGGCCAGTGGAAGATCAACGGTCGCACCCTGGAGAACTACTTCCCCAACAAGGTGCACCAGCAGACCGTGAACGAGCCCTTCAAGCTCCTCGAGCTTGACGGCCGTTACGACGTCGTCGCCCGCATCTCCGGTGGCGGCGTCTCCGGCCAGGCCTACGCGCTGCGCCTCGGCGTGGCCCGTGCCCTGAACGAGGCCGACGTGGACAACAACCGCGGCGCGCTGAAGAAGGCCGGCTTCCTGACCCGTGACGCCCGCGCCGTCGAGCGCAAGAAGGCCGGTCTCAAGAAGGCCCGCAAGGCGCCGCAGTACAGCAAGCGCTAATCGCGCCCCTGGGGGTGCGGCCCGCCCTGGCGGCGCACCCCCTGGTTGCGCGAACCGTCGCCCCGGAGTACCACGTGTACTCCGGGGCGACGTGTTCCCCGGCTATCGTGCGGCGGCCGGGTGCCATCGGTTGGGTTCCGAGCAGTGGTGATGGAGGACGGGACAGTGGGACGACTCTTCGGTACGGACGGCGTGCGCGGGGTGGCCAACGTGGGCCTGACGGCCGAGCTCGCGCTCGGGCTGTCGGTCGCGGCGGCCCATGTGCTCGGCGAGGCCGGCGCCTTCGAGGGCCACCGGCCGGTCGCGGTGGTCGGTCGGGACCCGCGTGCCTCGGGCGAGTTCCTGGAGGCCGCCGTCATCGCCGGCCTGGCGAGCGCCGGCGTCGACGTGCTCCGGGTCGGCGTGCTGCCGACCCCGGCCGTGGCGTACCTCACCGGCGCGCTCGGCGCCGACTTCGGCGTGATGCTCTCCGCCAGCCACAACGCGATGCCCGACAACGGCATCAAGTTCCTCGCCCGCGGCGGCCACAAGCTGGACGACCGCATCGAGGACGCGATCGAGGCCCACTACCGCACGCACACGCTCGGCAGCGAGGACTGGAACCGGCCGACCGGCGCCGCCGTCGGCCGGGTGCGCGAGTACACCGAGGGCTTCGACAAGTACGTCGCCCACCTGATCGGCGTGCTGCCCAACCGCCTCGACGGCATCAAGGTCGTCATCGACGGCGCCCACGGCGCGGCCGCCTACGTCGCCCCCGAGGCCTTCGCCCGGGCCGGTGCCGAGGTCGTCCACACCCTGGGGGCGGAGCCCACCGGCCTCAACATCAACGACGGCGTCGGCTCCACCCACCTGGACCGGCTGCAGGCCGCCATGACGGAGTACCGCGCCGACCTCGGCATCGCCCTCGACGGCGACGCCGACCGCTGCCTGGCCGCCGACGCCGACGGCAACGAGGTGGACGGCGACCAGATCATCGCCATCCTGGCCGTCGCCATGAAGGACGCCGGCACCCTGCGCCGCAACACCGCGGTGGCCACCGTGATGTCCAACCTCGGCTTCAAGCTGGCGATGGAGCGCGAGGGCGTCGACCTGGTGGAGACCGCCGTCGGCGACCGCTACGTGCTGGAGGCGATGAAGGAGCACGGCTTCGCGCTGGGCGGCGAGCAGTCCGGCCACGTCATCCTGCTCGACCACGCCACCACCGGCGACGGCACCCTGACCGGCCTCATGCTGGGTGCCCGCCTGGCCAGCACCAAGCAGCCGCTGGCCGACCTGGCCGCCGTGATGACCCGTCTGCCGCAGCAGCTGATCAACGTCAAGGGCGTCGACAAGAGCCGGGTGAACACCAGCGTCGAGCTGGCCGCCGCGGTCGCCGAGGCCGAGGCCGAACTGGGCTCCACCGGCCGGGTGCTGCTGCGCCCGTCCGGCACCGAGCCGCTGGTCCGGGTCATGGTCGAGGCCGCCGACCCGGTGCAGGCCGAGTCCGTCGCGCAGCGGCTGGCCGAGGCCGTGCGGACGCACCTGGGCTGAGCCCGGCACGACGGAAGGGGGCCCCCCCCCCGCGGGGGCCCTTCCGTCGTAGCGGGGTTCGGGGTTTGATAGCAGCTCCCGTTGGGACGTTTGGTTCGTCCCTTTTATGGGGATGCAGGGGGAACCGCAACGGGTCGG
>NZ_JBHVWW010000002.1:128336-145113 GCF_042882025.1 Kitasatospora sp. NPDC058243 | reverse complement strand
GTAAGATTGGGAGAAGAGAAAAACTGGGGGCAGGCAAGGTCCTCCGCGCAGTGGTGGGCCGGGCCTGTGAGGACACACTTGGGCGAACCCCGGAACAAGGGAAGGGCCCCCGCCACCGGCGGGCCCCCTTCCGTCGCATCGGTGTCAGAGCTTGCGCAGCAGCGCCCGGCGGACCTTGTGGTCCGCCCCCTTCTGGAGGATCAGGGTGGCCCGGCCGCGGGTCGGCAGCACGTTCTCCAGCAGGTTCGGCTTGTTGATGGTGCGCCAGACCTGCCGGCCGTACTCCATCGCCTCCTCCTCCGGCACCTCGGTGAAGCGGCGGAAGTAGGAGTTCGGGTCCTGGAAGGCGGTCTGCCGCAGCTTGCGGAAGCGGTCCAGGTACCAGTGCTCGATGTCGTCGGTGCGGGCGTCGACGTAGATCGAGAAGTCGAAGTAGTCGGCCACCGCCAGCCGGGTGCGCCCGTCGCTGCCGGGCAGGGCCGGCTGGAGCACGTTCAGGCCCTCGACGATCAGGATGTCCGGGCGCTCCACGGTGAGCCGCTCGCCCTGCACGATGTCGTACACCAGGTGCGAGTACACCGGCGCGGTGACCCGCTCCTTGCCCGCCTTCACGTCCGCGACGAAGCGCATCAGCGCCCGGCGGTCGTACGACTCCGGGAAGCCCTTGCGGGCCATCAGGCCCCGGCGGCGCAGCTCGGCGTTGGGCAGCAGGAAGCCGTCCGTGGTCACCAGCTCGACCCGCGGATGCTCGGGCCAGCGGGCGAGCAGGGCCTGGAGCAGGCGGGCCGTCGTCGACTTGCCGACCGCGACCGAGCCGGCCACCCCGATGATGAACGGGGTGCGGGTGCGCTCGGTGTCCGGCGTGTCCAGGAAGGTGCCCAGCGTGCCGCGCAGCTCGTGCGTGGCGTGGATGTACAGGTTCAGCAGCCGGGACAGCGGCAGGTAGACGTCGCGGACCTCGTCCAGGTCGAGGGCGGTACCGAGGCCGCGTAGCCGTTCCACCTCCTCGGCGGTCAGCGGCAGCGGCGTACGCTCGCGCAGTGCGCTCCACTCGGCCCGACTGAGGTCCACGTAGGGGGACGGCGACGGGCCGGGCGTGGCGGCGCCCCGCGTACAGAGTTCGGTCAGCACATGCTCCATTGTGAGCCGTGGCGGCGTTCACCGTGGTTGTGGTGTCGGTCACGCACTGTTCGCGGGAATCGGGAAAAGGGCCTCAGAACCGCCCTTATGCTGGCACGCATGTGCGGAATTGTTGGATACGTGGGCGCGCAGTCCGCCCTCGACGTAGTAATCGCAGGCCTGCAGCGACTGGAGTACCGGGGCTACGACTCGGCCGGTGTCGCGGTGCAGGCGCAGGACTCCGACGGGCAGTGGAGTCTGGTCACCGACAAGCGGGCCGGCAAGCTCGCCAACCTGGAGAAGTCGCTCGCCGAGACCCCTCTGCCCGGCGGCACCACCGGCATCGGCCACACCCGCTGGGCCACCCACGGCGGCCCGACGGACGCCAACGCCCACCCCCACCTGGACGACCACCTCCGGGTGGCCGTGGTGCACAACGGCATCATCGAGAACTTCGCCCAGCTGCGGGCCGAGATCGCCGAGCGCGGCCACACCCTCCGCTCCGAGACCGACACCGAGGTCGTCGCCCACCTGCTCGGCGAGGCCTACGACGGCGACCTCGCGGAGGCCATGCGCGTGGTCTGCCGCCGCCTCGACGGCGCCTTCACCCTCGTCGCCGTGCACGCCGACGCGCCGGACGTGGTCGTCGGCGCCCGCCGCAACTCGCCGCTGGTGGTCGGGCGCGGCGAGGGCGAGAACTTCCTCGCCTCCGACGTCTCCGCGTTCATCGCGCACACCCGCGAGGCCGTCGAGCTGGGTCAGGACCAGGTCGTCGAGCTGCGCCGGGACGGCGTCACGGTGACCAACTTCGACGGCACCCCGGCCGACGTGCGCGAGTACCACGTCGACTGGGACGCCTCGGCCGCCGAGAAGGGCGGCTACGACTACTTCATGCTCAAGGAGATCGCCGAGCAGCCGAAGGCCGTCGCCGACACCCTCCTCGGCCGGATCGGCACCGACGGCCGGCTCATCCTCGACGAGCTGCGCATCTCCGACGCCGACCTGCGCTCGGTCGACAAGGTCGTCATCGTCGCCTGCGGCACCGCCTTCCACGCCGGCATGATCGCCAAGTACGCGATCGAGCACTGGACCCGCATCCCCTGCGAGGTCGAGGTCGCCTCCGAGTTCCGCTACCGCGACCCGATCATGGGCCCGGGCACGCTGGTCATCGCCATCTCCCAGTCCGGCGAGACCATGGACACCCTGATGGCCCTGCGGCACGCCCGGGAGCAGGGCGCCAAGGTGCTGGCGATCTGCAACACCAACGGCTCCACCATCCCGCGCGAGTCGGACGCGGTGCTGTACACCCACGCCGGCCCCGAGGTCGCCGTCGCCTCCACCAAGGCGTTCCTGACCCAGCTGGTCGCCTGCTACCTGGTCGCCCTCTACCTGGGCCAGGTGCGCGGCACCAAGTGGGGCGACGAGATCTTCGCCGTCATCAAGGAGCTCGGCGACGCGCCCAAGCAGGTCGAGCAGGTCCTGGAGACCATGGAGCCGGTGCGCGAGCTGGCCCGCTCGCTCGCCGACGCGCGCTCGGTGCTGTTCCTCGGCCGTCACGTCGGCTTCCCGGTGGCCCTGGAGGGCGCGCTCAAGCTCAAGGAGCTGGCGTACATGCACGCCGAGGGCTTCGCGGCGGGCGAGCTCAAGCACGGCCCGATCGCGCTGATCGAGGAGGGGCTGCCGGTCGTCGTGGTCGTCCCCTCGCCGCGCGGGCGGTCGATCCTGCACGACAAGATCGTCTCCAACATCCAGGAGATCCGGGCCCGTGGCGCCCGCACCATCGTGATCGCGGAGGAAGGCGACGAGGCGGTCGTCCCGTACGCGGACCACCTGATCCGCATCCCGGTCACCCCGACCCTGCTCCAGCCGCTGGTCTCCACCGTGCCGCTCCAGGTCTTCGCGTGCGAGCTGGCGACGGCCAAGGGCCACGAGGTCGACCAGCCGCGCAACCTGGCCAAGTCGGTCACCGTCGAGTAGTACGGCGTGGTGCCCCTGCGGTGGCTGTGCCCTACCGCAGGGGCGCCGTGTCGAGCGTGAAGGAGAAGGGGGCGGGCAGGTCGATCGGCTTGCCGAAGGGGACCGGATCCTTGTCGGTGTAGTCGTTGTCCTCGGGTTGGGAGAACAACGTGACCATGCCTTCGCTGCGGTCGACCAGTAGGTAGCAGGGGATGCCAGCGGCGGCGTAGCCGCGACGCTTCTGCTCGCGGTCCAGGCGCGGGCTCGTGGACGTGATTTCGAAGACGAGCAGTACGCCGTCGGCGTCGGCCCACGAACCGGCGTTCAGGAAGTGGTTGACCGGGCAGACGGTTCCATCGGGGATGAACCGTCCGGTCGGTACGATCAGGCCCTTGTTGCCGAGGAGATCCAGGTCGATCGCGGCCTTGCGGAAGAACTGCTTGGCGAGCAGGGAAAACGCGGTCTCGTGCTCTCCGTCCGGCGGTGGCGTCACGACGATTTCCCCTTCGATGAGCTCTGCCTTGTAGCCGGGCGGGGTGTCCAACTCCAGGAACGCCTGGATGAGGTTGTCCCGGCCTCGCGGGCCCTCGACAGCTGGCATGGCGACCATGGCCCTTCTCCCTCCTGTGGGTCCGTGCCGAGCCACAAGGTAGGCGCGTGGACTGACACCGGTGGGGGATCGAAGTGGTTGTCACTCGAAAGTGTCCCGCAGCTCGGCCTGCCGTGGGGCGGTGGCGCGGGCTAGCGTCGGCGGTACGTCGACTGCTGAAGGAGCCCTCGCATGCGTCATGCCCATCGGGTGGAAGTCGTCCGGGCCGCCGAGGCCGCGCTGATGGCGCGGCTGCCGGAGGGGACGCTGATGCAGCGGGCGGCCGCCGGGCTGGCGGCGACCTGTGCCCGGCTGCTGGCGGGGCGTCGGGGGCGGGTGTACGGCAGTCGGGTGGTGGTGCTGGCCGGCAGCGGGGACAACGGGGGTGACGCCCTGTACGCCGGGGCGGCGCTGGCTCGGCGGGGCGCGCGGGTGACGGCGGTGCTGCTCGCGCCGGAGCGTGCGCACGCGGGCGGGCTGGCCGCGCTGCGGGCTTCCGGCGGGCGGGTGGTGCTGGATCAGGAAGTCGGCCTGGCCGACTTCTCGCGCGCCGACCTGGTGCTGGACGGCATCGTCGGCATCGGCGGCCGGGGCGGGCTGCGGGACGGGGCCCGGCCGTACGCGCGGGCCGGGCGGCGCGGGGTCGTGGTGGCCGTGGACCTGCCCAGCGGGGTCGACGCCGACACCGGCGAGGTGCCGGGCGAGGCGCTGCGCGCGGACGTCACGGTCTGCTTCGGCACGTACAAGCCGGGCCTGCTGGTCGACCCGGGAGCCTCCTACGCGGGCGCCGTCCAACTGGTCGGGATCGGACTGGAGCCGCCCGCGCCGGAGGTGACGGCCCTGCAGCACGCGGACGTGGCGGCGCTGCTGCCGCTGCCGGGCGCCGAGAGCGACAAGTACCGGCGGGGCGTGGTCGGGGTGGCGGCTGGTTCGGCGACGTACCCGGGCGCGGCGCTGCTGGCGGTCGCCGGGGCGCTGCACGGCGGTGCGGGTGCCGTCCGGTACGTCGGCACGGCGGCCGAGGAGGTGGTGCGGCGCTTCCCGGAGGTGCTGGTCACCGAGGGCGGGCCGGCCGGGGCCGGGCGGGTGCAGGCCTGGGTGGTCGGGCCGGGCGGCGGCGAGGGGGCGCGGCAGGCGCTGGCCGAGGCACTGTCGAGCGACGTCCCGGTCCTGGTGGACGCGGACGGGCTGACCGAGCTGGCCCGGCTCGGCCCGGACGCGCTGGCCGGCCGGACGGCCCCCACCCTGCTCACCCCGCACACCGGCGAGGCCGCCCGGCTGCTCGCGGGCGCCGACGGCGCCGCGCCGCCGCCCGCCGACTCGCTGGCCGCCGCCCGGCTGGCCACCGCCCGCCGGCTGGCGGCCGCCTACCGGGCGACGGTCCTGCTCAAGGGCTCCACCACGGTGATCGCCGACCCGGGCGGCGCCGTCCGGGTCAACCCGACCGGCACGTCCTGGCTGGCCACCGCAGGCAGCGGCGACGTCCTGGCGGGCCTGGCGGGCTCCCTGCTGGCGGCCGGCCTGGCGCCGCTGGACGCCGCGTCGGTGGGCGCCTACCTGCACGGCCTGGCGGGCCGCCACGCGGCGGGCGACCCGGGCGCGCCGGTGACGGCGCCGGCGGTGGCGCAGGCGCTGCCCGCGGTGTGGCGGGCGGTGCGGGAGGCGTAGGCCCGGGGCGGGCGGTGCGGCCGGGACGGGCGGTGCGGAACCGATCGGTCCTGCGTGCGCGTCCGGAACAGGGTGACGAGCGGTGCGCCGCAGGTCGGCGCGGTGCCGGGGGCCCTGGCACCGGCCGCCGCACGGACGGGCCGTTCGGCGAGGACTCCGGGATGTCTGGGAGACTGACCCTGATGACAACTGCGAACACGACCGGCACGGCCACCCTGACCGACGGCGTAAGGGCCGAGGCGACCATCGATCTGGCCGCCCTGCGCGGCAACCTCGCCGCGCTGCGCGAGCGCGTCGGCGGCTCGGCGGTGATGCTCGCGGTCAAGGCGGACGCCTACGGCCACGGCGCCGTCGAGTGCGCCCGCGAGGCGGTCGCGAACGGGGTCGGCTGGCTCGGCTGCGCGACGCCCGAGGAGGCGCTGGCACTGCGGGCCGCGGGCATCCGCCCGGAGCAGACCCGCGTCCTGTGCTGGCTGTGGACGCCGGGCGGGCCGTGGCGGGAGGCGCTGCGCGCGGACATCGACATCTCGGTGAGCGGCCAGTGGGCGCTGGACGAGCTGCTGCCGGCCGTCCGGGAGACCGGCATCCCGGCCCGGGTGCACCTGAAGGCGGACACCGGTCTGGGCCGCAACGGCTGCCAGCCGCACGACTGGCCGCACCTGGTGGCCGCCGCCCGCCGCGCCGAGGCGGAGGGGCTGCTGACCGTGGTCGGCGTCTGGTCGCACTTCGCCGCCGCCGACGAGCCGGGCCACCCGTCGATCCAGGCCCAGCTGGACTCCTTCCACGCGGCGCTGGCCCGGGCCGAGGCCGCCGGGCTGCGCCCGGAGGTGCGGCACCTGGCGAACTCGCCGGCCACCCTGCTGCTCCCGCAGTCGCACTTCGACCTGGTCCGCACCGGCCTGGCCGCGTACGGGCTGTCGCCGGTGCCGGAGGTCGGGTCGCCGGCCGACTTCGGGCTGCGCCCGGTGATGGCGCTGACCGCGCGGCTGGCGCTGGTCAAGCACGTTCCGGGCGGGCACGGGGTCAGTTACGGCCACCACTACGTGACGCCGGGCCCGACCACGCTGGGCCTGGTCCCGGTCGGCTACGGCGACGGCATCCCGCGGCACGCCAGCGGCACCGGCCCGGTGCAGATCGGCGGCAAGTGGCGCACGATCGCCGGCCGGGTCGCGATGGACCAGTTCGTCGTGGACCTGGGCGGGGACACCCCCGCGGTCGGCGACGAGGTGCTGCTGTTCGGCAACGGCGAGCAGGGCGAGCCGACCGCCGAGGACTGGGGCCGGGCCTGCGGCACCATCTCGTACGAGATCGTGACCCGGATCGGCGCCAGGGTCCCGCGCCGCTACCTGGGCGGCAGCCGCACCGAGGGCCCGGGCGAATGACGGAGGGACCGGCCGAGAGCGGCCCGGTCGCGGCGGTGGCCAAGGCGGCCGGCGCGGCCTCCGGGGTGAGCCGGGCCGGTGTGATCGGGATCTCGGTCGGCGTGCTGGCGGCCGGGGCGGCCGCCGGGGTGGCGATCGAGCGGCTGACCGTCGGCCGGGCGACCCGCCGCCGGGCCCGGGCCGAGCTGGACGCCGAGGCCCCGTACGGCTCGCTGCGCGGGCGCCCGCGGACGGTGGCCGCGCCGGACGGCACCGAGCTGTACGTCGAGCTGGACGGCACCGGCCCCGAGCCGGACGGCGGCACCTCCAACGACGAGCCGGACGGCGGCACCTCCAACGACGAGCCGGACGGCGGCACCTCCGGCGCCGAGCCGCTGACCGTGCTGTTCTGCCACGGCTACTGCCTCAACCAGGACAGCTGGCACTTCCAGCGGGCCGCGCTGCGCGAGGGACTGCGGCTGGTCTTCTGGGACCAACGCAGCCACGGCCGCTCCGAGCGCTCCCGCTCCTTCCTGGCCGGCGAGCCGGCCAGCATCGACCAGCTGGGCGGCGACCTCAAGGCGGTGATCGACGCCGTCGCGCCGACCGGGCCGCTGGTGCTGGTGGGCCACTCGATGGGCGGCATGACGGTGATGGCGCTGGCCGACCAGCACCCGGAGCTGTTCCGGGAGAGGGTCGCCGGGGTGGCGCTGATCGGCACGCTGGCGGGGGACTGGAACGAGGTCAGCCTCGGGCTGCCGTCGGCCGGCGCGAAGCTGTTCAAGAAGGTCGCGCCCGGGGTGATGCGGCTGCTGGGCCGTCAGGTCGAGCTGGTGGAGGCGAGCCGGCGGCTGGGTGCGGACGTCGCCGCCGTCTTCTACCGGAGGTTCTCCTTCGGCGGGCGGGACGTCGACCCGGGCGTGGTGCGGTTCGCCGAGCAGCTGCTGGACGCCACCCCGATCGACGTGGTCGCCGAGTTCTACCCGGTGTTCGCCGCGCACGAGAAGTACGCGGCGCTCGCCGCCCTGAGCGGCCTGCCGACGCTGGTGCTGGCCGGTACGAAGGACCTGCTGACGCCGTCGGCGCACAGCGAGGCGATGGCCGAGCGGCTGCCCGGCGCGGAGCTGGTGCTGGTGGAGGGCGCCGGGCACCTGGTGATGCTGGAGCGCCCGGAGCTGGTCGACCACGAGCTGGTGGCGCTGCTGCGCCGGGCCGCGGGCTTCGCCGCCGCCGCGCCGCCCCCGGCGGTCCTGGACGGCCCCTGACCCCTTCCGGCGCGCGCCGGGCCGGCGATGTGGCACGGTAGCGGTGGCGGCCGGCGGTCGGCACGCCGGTACGGACCGAAGGGCAAGACACGCGCATGGGCTCGCACGCCACTCTCACCGTCCCCACCCCGGAGCGGATGGGCCGGCTCGGCCGGGAGCTGGCCGCGCTGCTGAGGCCCGGGGACCTGGTGCTGCTCTCCGGTGAACTGGGGGCGGGGAAGACCACGCTGACCCGGGGCCTGGGGGAGGGACTGGGGGTCCGCGGGGCGGTGACCTCGCCGACCTTCGTGATCGCCCGGGTGCACCCGTCGCTGGTCGGCGGCCCGGCGCTGGTGCACGTGGACGCGTACCGGCTCGGCGGGGACCTGGACGAGATGGAGGACCTCGACCTGGACGTCTCGCTGCCGGAGTCGGTGGTCGTGGTCGAGTGGGGCGAGGGCAAGGTCGAGCGGCTGTCCGAGGACCGGCTGGAGGTGCGGATCGAGCGCGCCCTCGGTGACACCGCCGACGAGGACGACCTGGACCCGCGCCGGGTGGTGCTGACCGGCCTCGGTCCGCGCTGGGCGGGTGTCGCGCTGGAGGCGCTCGGCTGAGGCCCGCGCCCGGGTGTGCGCCGTTTTGCCGACGGGCTGTCGGGAAGTGTTGCGGGCGGGGTGCCGGGCGTGGTGGGATGGGTGCTGCGGTTAGGTCTGCCTAACTAGGGAGGCGCCATGTCGAGCACCACCCCCGCCCCGAAGCGCGCCGGGCACGGCGCCGGGGCCGGAGAGTCCGCCCGCCGCGTCCAGGGGGCGCCGATGCGGGCGCTGCTGGCCGCCTGTGCGGCCGCCGAGGCGGTGTCCACCCCGCCCGAGCCGGAGCCCCGGCGGGCCGAGGAACCGGAGACGGGCACACCCCGCGCGGCCTGACACGCCCGAGCCGGGCTCAGGCGACCACGACCACCTTGGTGCCGTTCGGCGCGAAGTCCCAGAGCAACTGGCCGTCCGGGCGACCGCTGCGGATGCCGCCGGTCTTGGCGTTCGGCTCGGCGGTCGGGGTCGCGCCGTCCACGGCGGCGCTGAAGCCGAACACCACGCCGTTCTGCTGCGCGAAGCGCACCACGTGCTCGATCTGCTTGCCGTCCGTCCCGGTGGTCGTCGGGGTGCGGCTGTAGACCGAGTAACTGCCCGGAGCCGGCTCGACCGAGCCCGGGGTGACCGGGAAACCGGGCGTGACCTGCGGGTTCTTCTTCGGGTCGATCAGCCAGACGTAGTGGCTGCTGATCGAGTAGACCACCCTGGTCCCGCTGCCCGAGATGGTCGGCAGCGGCGGGACCGTCGGGGTGGCCGAGGCGCTCGGCGTCGCGGAGGCGGCCGGCCCGCTGGACGTCGTGGTGCTGGCGGTCGGCTTGGCGCCGGCCGCCCGGTCCTGAGCGCCGTTGGCCTGGAAGGCCAGCAGGCTCACCACCGCCAGGGCCCCCAGGGTCAGCCCCGTGACCACCACACCAGGACCCATCTTCGCCACGTGCCGCTCCCGCCGCCGTCCCTTTACGTACGGCCCCATCGTGCCAGGTCCGTCCGGCCGGGTCGCGGCGCCCCGGATGTGTGTTCCTGGATGGCACACCTGGTCGATCGGCCGGTCGGACGAACGTCGGTCTAACCTTGACCCGTGCTGCTGCTCGCGTTCGACACCGCTACCCCCGCCGTCACCGCCGCCGTCCACGACGGCACGGCCGTCCTCGCCGAGACCCACCAGGTCGACGCCCGGCGCCACGGCGAACTGCTCCTGCCCGCGATCGACCGGGTCCTGCGGGCGGCCGGTGTCGACAAGCACCGGCTCACCGGCATCGCGGTGGGCGTCGGCCCGGGCCCGTACACCGGCCTGCGGGTCGGCCTGGTGACCGCCGCCGCGCTCGGCCACGCCCTCGGGCTGCCGGTGCACGGCGTCTGCACCCTGGACGCGATCGCCCACCAGGCCCGCGCCGATGGCCTGGCCGGGCAGCCGTTCACGGTGGCCACCGACGCGCGCCGCAAGGAGGTCTACTGGGCCTCCTACGACGCCGACGGCCACCGCACCGAGGGCCCCGGCGTGGACCGCCCCGCCGAGCTGGCCCCGCAGCCGCGCTCGGTCGGCGCCGGCGCGCTGCTCTACCCCGAGAGCTTCCCCGGCGCGCACGGCCCCGAGCACGTGTCGGCCGGCGCCCTGGCGGGCTTCGCCGCCGCCGAGCTGGCGGCCGGCCGCGAGCTGCTGCCGAACGTCCCGCTGTACCTGCGCCGCCCGGACGCCCAGGTGCCGGCCGCCTTCAAGAATGTTCTAGGGGGCAAGGCGGTGCTCCCGGCGTGAAGCACGGCACCACCCTGCGCCCGATGCGCTGGTGGGACATAGCGCCGGTGATGGAGCTTGAGCTGCGGCTCTTCCCCGAGGACGCCTGGTCCACCGGGATGTACTGGTCCGAGCTGGCCGAGACCCACCCCGGCGGCACCCGCCACTACACCGTCGCCACCAACGCGGACGGCGCCATCGTCGGCTACGCCGGGCTGATGGCGATCGCCGGCGAGGGCGACGTCCAGACCATCGCCGTCGACCAGCGCCACCAAGGCGCCGGCCTCGGCGCGGCGCTGCTCACCGACCTGATCCGGGAGGCCGCCCGCCGCGGCTGCGCCGAACTGCTGCTGGAGGTGCGGGTGGACAACCCGCGCGCCCAGCAGCTGTACGAGCGCTTCGGCTTCCAACCGGTGGGCATCCGGCGCGGCTACTACCAGCCCGCCAACGTCGACGCGCTGGTGATGCGCCTCGACCACCCCAGCACTGACCCGAAGGACCTTAAGGACACCCGCCATGGCTGACGAACCGCTCGTCCTCGGCATCGAGACCTCCTGCGACGAGACCGGCGTCGGCATCGTGCGCGGCACCACGCTGCTGGCCGACGCGGTCGCCTCCAGCGTCAACGACCACGCCCGCTTCGGCGGCGTCGTCCCGGAGATCGCCAGTCGCGCCCACCTGGAGGCGATGGTCCCGACCATCCAGCGCGCGCTGGACACCGCCGGCGTCAAGGCGAGCGACCTGGACGGCATCGCGGTCACCGCCGGCCCCGGCCTGGCCGGCGCGCTGCTGGTCGGTGTCAGCGCCGCCAAGGCGTACGCCTGGGCGCTGGACAAGCCGCTGTACGGGGTCAACCACCTCGCCTCGCACATCTGCGTCGACCAGCTGGAGCACGGCCGGCTGCCGTCGCCGACGATGGCGCTGCTGGTCTCCGGCGGGCACTCCTCGCTGCTGCTCAGCGAGGACATCACCAGCGACGTCCGCCCGCTCGGCGCGACCATCGACGACGCGGCCGGCGAGGCCTTCGACAAGGTCGCCCGGGTGCTCGGCCTGGGCTTCCCGGGCGGCCCGGTGGTCGACCGCACCGCCCGCGAGGGTGACCCCAAGGCGATCGCCTTCCCGCGCGGCCTGAGCGGCCGCAACGACCCCGCGTACGACTTCTCCTTCTCCGGCCTGAAGACCGCCGTCGCCCGCTGGGTGGAGGCCAAGCGCCGGGTCGGCGAGGAGGTGCCGATCGCCGACGTGGCGGCGTCCTTCCAGGAGGCCGTCACCGACGTGCTCACCCGCAAGGCCGTCAAGGCGTGCCGGGACAACGGCGTCGACCACCTGATGATCGGCGGCGGGGTGGCCGCCAACTCGCGGCTGCGCGAGATGGCCCAGCAGCGCTGCGACCGGGCCGGCATCCGGCTGCGGGTGCCCCGGCCGGGCCTGTGCACCGACAACGGCGCGATGGTGGCCGCGCTGGGCTCCGAGATGGTGTGGCGTGACCGCACGCCGTCCGCGCTCGACCTGTCCGCCGACTCCTCGCTGCCGGTGACCGAGGCGCACGTGCCGGCTGCGGACGTCCGGCACGGCGACGTCCACGGCCAGGCGTACCGGGCCCTCACCGGCGGCGCCGAGTGACCGTCGCCGCGATGTGGGAGGCCCGTGCCGCCACCGGCCGCGGGGCCGAACTCGCCTCCTGGGTGCGGGAGGTGGCGCTGCCTGCGGTGCGCGGTTCGGCCGGGCTGGTCCGCACCGAGCTGCTCGGCGCGCCCGGCGAACGGGTGCTGCTGATCACCTGGTGGACCGGCGAGCCGGTGCCGGTCGCCGACCCGCCGGCCGACCTGCTCGGCCGCCCGGTGCACCGCTGGTCCTTCACCAGCGAGCACGTCGAATAGGCGCTGTCCGGGAACCGCCGCCCCGACCGCTACCGTGCATAGCTGAGAAGAAGCTGGACGGGAACCGGGAGCGCGCTGCGGTGAACAGGGACGGTCGGAGCAGGACCAGGACGTACGCGGTGGGGGCGCTGGCCCTGCTGGCCCTGGCCACCGGATGCGGCGACAACGGGGGCGGCGCCGCCCCGGCGGCGGCCGGCGGCAGCTCGGCGGCCACGTCCCAGCCCGCCGGCGGCGGCGCCGTGCCGACCAGCCCGGCCGGCGCGCCCACCACCGCGGCCCCGGCCGGCGGGGACCCGGCGGCCTGGGCGAAGTGGAACCTCAAGCCGCTGGCGCCGGCCCCCGCGCCGCCCGCGGACAAGCCCATCAAGCTCGAACGGACCGGCCCCGTACCGGTGTTCAGCGAGGTGAAGACGAGCGACAAGGTCGTCTTCATCACCATCGACGACGGCGCCGAGAAGGACCCGAAGTTCGTCGAGATGCTGACCGAGCTCAAGGTGCCGATCTCGATGTTCCTGACCCGGGACATCGTCAAGAACGACTACGGCTACTTCAAGCCGCTCCAGGCGCTCGGCAACCACATCCAGAACCACACCGTGGACCACCCGGTGATGAGCAAGATCCCGGCGGAGAAGCAGAAGTCCGAGATCTGCGACGCGCAGTCCGCGCTCACCCAGCAGTACGGCACCGCCCCGCTGCTGTTCCGCCCGCCGTTCGGGGACGGCGCCAACACCCCGACGCTGAACAACTCGGTCCAGCAGTGCGGCCCGCGCGCGATGGTGCTCTGGCGCGAGTCGATGCAGATCCACGACATGCAGTACCAGGCGGCGGACAAGAAGCTGAAGTCCGGCGACATCATCCTGGCGCACTTCCGCGGCCCGAAGGAGCTCAAGGGCGCCACGATGACCCAGATGTTCGGCGACCTGCTGGCCCGGATCCAGGAGCAGGGCTTCTCGGTGGCCCGGCTGGAGGACTACATCCAGGCGCCCGCCTCGTAGTCGGTGCGCCCGCCTCGTAGTCCGGGCGCCCGCCCCGTGGCCGCCTCAGGCGGGCCGGCCGAGCATCATCAGCGGCCCGTTGTCGGTGCGGCTGAGGATCACCGTGACGGCGTTCGGCCCGGAGGGCTTGAGCTGGCGGCGCAGCTCCTCCGGGGTGATCGCCATCCCGCGCTTCTTGATCACCACCGTGCCGACCCCGCGCTCGCGCAGCAGCGCCTTCAGCCGCTTGATGTGGAACGGCAGCACGTCGGTGAGCTCGAAGGCGTGCGCGTACGGGGTGGCGACCAGCCGGTCCGAGGTGAGGTAGGCGATCTTCGGGTCGATCAGCCGGCCGCCCACCTGCTCGGCCACCTCGGCCACCAGGTGGGCCCGGATCACCGCGCCGTCCGGCTCGTACAGGTAGCGCCCGACCGGGCCGGCCGGCGGGTCGGGCAGGTCGCCGCCGGTGAGGCTGGCGGCCTGCGGCAGCAGGGTGGCGCGGTGCGGGCGGGCGGCCCCGGTGCCGAACCAGAGCACCGCCTCCTTCACGTCGCCGTGGTCGGAGACCCACTCCGCCTCGGCGTCGGCCGGGACGGCCTCGTGCGGGATTCCCGGGGCCACCTTCAGCGCGCCGATCGGGGTCCGGCGGCCGGCCTCGATCGCCCAGGAGAGCGGCGGGGCGTACGCCTCCGGGTCGAACACCCGGCCGCGCGCCGTGCGCCGCGCCGGGTCGGTGAACACCGCGTCGTAGCCGGTGACGTCCACCTCGGCGACGTCCGCGCAGCGCACCCGGACCAGGTCGGTCAGGCCCAGCGCGGCCGCGTTGGCGGCGGTGGCGGCGCAGGCCGCCGGGTCCTTGTCGACGGCCAGCACCTCGATCCCGGCCCTGGCCAGCGCCAGCACGTCCCCGCCGATGCCGCAGCACAGGTCGGCCAGCCGGCGGACGCCCAGCTCGGCGAAGCGGCGCGCCCGCCACTCGGCCACGCTGCGCCGGGTGGACTGCTCGACGCCGTTGGGCGTGAAGTACATCAGGTCGGCGTCCGCCCCGAACTTCGCCCGCGCCCGCTGCCGCAGCCGGGCCTGCCCGAAGGCCGCCGAGACCAGCTCGGCCGGGTGCTCCCGCCGCAGCCTGGTGGCCAGCGCCAGCTCCTCCTCGGGCGTGAACTCGCGCAGTTCGGCGAGCAGGGCCTGGCCCTCGGGGGTCAGCAGGGGCTGGAGGTTCTCGGTGTCCACGGGGCCATTCTGGCGGGTTGGCCGCCCCACCGGCTCCGACGGTGCCGGCGCGGTGGGGCGGGGCGGTCGCACGGGAGTACGGCTGCGCGCCCGCGGTTCGGGACGCCAGGGCGCGCCGTTGGCACTCTGGTTGACTGAGTGCTAACACCGGCCTATGGTCGTCCTTGGCACTCCCCACTGGGGGAGTGCTAACGCGAAGACGTGTGCCTGACCCCCGCGACGGCAGGCCCGCAGGTTCGCTCCTACCCGTTAGAAACCCCGTAATCTCCGAAGGGGAGCTCGGACGTGACCACCAGCAGCAAGGTTGCCATCAAGCCGCTTGAGGACCGCATCGTGGTCCAGCCGCTCGACGCCGAGACCACCACGGCCTCCGGCCTGGTTATCCCGGACACCGCCAAGGAGAAGCCCCAGGAGGGCGTCGTCCTGGCCGTCGGCCCGGGTCGCTTCGAGGACGGCCAGCGTCTGCCGCTCGACGTCGCCGTCGGTGACATCGTCCTGTACTCGAAGTACGGCGGCACCGAGGTGAAGTACCAGGGCGAGGAGTACCTGGTTCTCTCCGCTCGCGACGTTCTCGCCATCATCGAGAAGTAAGTCGTTCCGACCCGCCCCGGATCCGTGTCCCAAGTGACAGGGGCCCGGGGCGTGGTTGTTGGTTCACGTAGTCCGGCGGCCGGTGGGCCGGCCGAAGCCCCGAGGGAATAGGGAACATGGCGAAGATCCTGCAGTTCAACGAGGACGCCCGCCGCTCGCTGGAGCGCGGTGTCAACAAGCTGGCCGACACCGTCAAGGTGACCATCGGCCCCAAGGGCCGCAACGTCGTCATCGACAAGAAGTTCGGCGCCCCGACCATCACCAACGACGGTGTCACCATCGCCCGTGAGGTCGAGCTGGACGACCCGTACGAGAACCTTGGCGCGCAGCTCGTCAAGGAGGTCGCCACCAAGACCAACGACGTCGCGGGTGACGGCACCACCACCGCCACCGTGCTGGCCCAGGCCCTGGTCAACGAGGGTCTGCGCAACGTCGCCGCCGGTGCCGGCCCGGCCGCCCTGAAGAAGGGCATCGACAAGGCCGTCGCCGCCGTCTCCGAGCACCTGCTCTCGGTGGCCCGCGAGATCGAGGGCAAGGACGACGTCGCCGCCGTCGCGTCCCTCTCCGCCCAGGACACCCAGGTCGGCGAGCTGATCGCCGAGGCGATCGACAAGGTCGGCAAGGACGGTGTCATCACCGTCGAGGAGTCGAACACCTTCGGCGTGGAGCTGGACTTCACCGAGGGCATGCAGTTCGACAAGGGCTACCTGTCGCCGTACTTCGTCACCGACGCGGAGCGGCAGGAGGCGGTCCTGGAGGACCCGTACATCCTGATCAACCAGGGCAAGATCTCCTCCATCCAGGAGCTGCTGCCGCTGCTGGAGAAGATCCTCCAGGGCGGTGCCTCCCGGCCGCTGCTGATCATCGCCGAGGACGTCGACGGCGAGGCGCTGTCCACCCTCGTGGTGAACAAGATCCGCGGCACCTTCAACGCGGTCGCCGTCAAGGCCCCGGGCTTCGGCGACCGCCGCAAGGCGATCCTCGGCGACCTGGCCACCCTGACCGGCGGCACGGTCATCTCCGAGGAGGTCGGCCTCAAGCTCGACCAGGTCGGCGTGGACGTGCTGGGCACCGCCCGCCGCGTGACCATCACCAAGGACGAGACCACCGTCGTCGACGGTGCCGGTGACACCGAGGCCGTGGCCGGCCGCGTCGCCCAGATCAAGGGTGAGATCGCCGCCACCGACTCCGACTGGGACCGCGAGAAGCTGCAGGAGCGCCTGGCCAAGCTGGCCGGCGGCGTCTGCGTCATCAAGGTCGGCGCCGCCACCGAGGTGGAGCTGAAGGAGCGCAAGCACCGCCTGGAGGACGCCATCTCGGCGACCCGTGCCGCGGTCGAGGAGGGCATCGTCGCCGGTGGCGGCGCCTCCCTGGTGCACGCCGCCAAGGTGCTGGACGGCGGCCTGGGCCTGTCGGGTGACGAGGCGACTGGTGTCGCGGTGGTCCGCAAGGCGCTGCACGAGCCGCTGCGCTGGATCGCCCAGAACGCCGGCCTGGAGGGCTACGTCATCACCTCCAAGGTCGCCGAGCTGGAGATCGGCCAGGGCTTCAACGCGGCCACCGGCGAGTACGGCGACCTGGTGAAGGCCGGCGTCATCGACCCGGTCAAGGTCACCCGCTCCGCGCTGGAGAACGCGGCCTCGATCGCCTCCCTGCTGCTCACCACCGAGACCCTCGTGGTGGAGAAGAAGGAAGAGGAGACCGAGGGTGGCCACGGCCACGGTCACGGCCACTCGCACTGACGCCTGACGGTCGACCGGAGGCCCGGCCGCGCCCCCCGGGGTGCGGGCGGGGCCCCCGCGTTTTCCGCTTTTTGGGGTTTCCCCCCTCGTCGAAATTTTTC
>NZ_JBHVWW010000002.1:75952-128326 GCF_042882025.1 Kitasatospora sp. NPDC058243 | reverse complement strand
TCGGGGAAGAAAAAAAGGGGGGGGGACCGGGGGTGGCACTAGCCAGAGTCCCCGCCCCTTCACCCCACTTGGAATCTCCCCCCGGACCCCCCCCCCCCCCCCTTTGGGTCCTCCCGTTGCCTCCGGCGTGTCCGGCGTTTGAGGCTTCAATCATCAGTAGAATTTTGCCATTGGCAAAGATTGCCTTATAACTAAGGCATGATCGAGGCCCGTCACCTGCGCGTCCTGCGTGCTGTCGCCCGCACCGGCTCCTTCTCCGCCGCCGCCCGCGAGCTGGGCTGTACGCAGCCCGCCATCAGCCAGCAGATGAAGGCCCTGGAGAAGTCGGTGGACACCCCGCTGGTGGTCCGCTGCGGCCGGGGCATGCAGCTCAGCGAGGCGGGGCGGGTGCTGCTCAAGCACGCCACCGGGATCCTGGCCGGGCTCTCCGCCGCCGAGGAGGAGATCGCCGCGATCGCCGGGCTGCGGGCCGGCCGGGTGCGGCTGGTCTCCTTCCCGACCGCGAGCTCCACCCTGGTGCCGCCCGCGGTCGCCCGGCTGCGGGACAGCCATCCGGGGGTGCGCGTGTCGCTGGTCGAGGCGGAGCCGCCGGAGTCGCTGGCGATGCTGCGCGGCGGCGAGTGCGAGATCGCGTTGGCCTTCCGCTACCCGCAGTCCGACGGCGGCGCCGCGCTGCCGGCGCCTGCGCACGGGACGCCGCGCGAGGCGCGGGCCGAGGCCAACCTGGAGGCGCAGCAGCTGAGTGCCGGCTCCGACTGGTCCGATCTGGTGGTCACCCCGCTGCTGGACGACCCGCTGGTGGGCCTGCTGCCCGCCGCGCACCGGCTGGCGGGGCGCGGCAGGCCGGTGGAGCTGGCCGAGCTGGCGGGGGAGCAGTGGATCGCGGGCTGCCCGCAGTGCCGGGGGCACCTGGTGGAGCTGTGTGCGGCGGCGGGCTTCGAGCCCCGGATCGACTTCGCGACCGACGACTATCCGGCGGTGGTCGGCCTGGTGGCGGCCGGACTGGGGGTGGCGGTGCTGCCCCGGCTGGCGTTGCAGTCGGTGCGCCCGGACGGGGTGTCGACGGTGCCGGTGCGGACGGCCGCGGGGGCGCCGGCGGTGCGGCAGGTGGTCGCGCTGACCCTGCCGGATCTGGCCGAGGTGCCGGCCGTGGCGCTGATGCTGGAGCGGCTGGCGGGGTCGGCCGGGCGCTGACCTCTGGGGCCTGAGCGTTCTGGACCGGGCTTGAACAGCCCGAAACGCCGCGAGGAAACGTTTCTTCACGGCGCGCCGTGGAGGCGGGGTTAGCGCCGCGCGATCGCCGGCGGGGTCAGCGGGACCTCCACCAGCCGGTGCCGCGAACGCCCCAGCATCTCCTCGCGCTCGTCCTCGGTCATCCCGCCCCAGACGCCGTACGGCTCGCGGACCGCCAGCGCGTGCGCCGCGCACTCGGTGATCACCGGGCAGCGCATGCAGACCTCCTTGGCACTGGCCTCGCGTGAACTCCGCGCGGCCCCGCGTTCGCCCTCGGGGTGGAAGAAGAGCGAACTGTCCACGCCACGGCAGGCTGCGGAGAGCTGCCAGTCCCAGAGGTCCGCGTTGGGGCCTGGGAGGCGGGAGAAATCTGCCATGGCTCATTCCCTTCAGAGGCTCGTCGGCCGTGGGCCGGCGCTCAGCGGGCTGCTGCTGGGCGGCGCGGCGGGCGTCGATGCACTGGTGTGGACACCTGGAAATATGACTTACGGCAACTCCATGGACAAGTCACCCACAGAGTGGCACAACAGTCAATAACCATACGAAAGCTATAAAAACGGGCAAAGTGGGCAAGGGGTTCGGCGGGCGCGGGCGTGGCATTCGGGTGGCCGACGGGCGCGCGACACTCCGCACCGGTGTGCGGGTCGTGCGCCCACCGCGCGCGAGCTGGGCAAAAGTGCGGCGTGTGCACCGCGATGCGGCTGATCGGTAATGGGTTGGCCACGTACAGTGGTGGAGATGGCCCCGAAGGCCGTAACTCATTCGAGTGACGGTCGTTGGAAGTGCGGAGGCGGTTAGCGGGCGCCGGACGTCGGGAACGATCGCGGGGAATTTGAGGCGATCAGCACGGACTCTGTCGCCGATCGGCCGTGTCGGAGAGGTTCGTACCAGCCAGGAGGCTCAACGTGACGCGGATCAGCTGCGGAGGACGACGGTCATGACTTCCGTTCTCGTTTGCGACGATTCCCCGCTCGCCCGCGAGGCGCTTCGCCGCGCGGTCGCGACCGTACCCGGTGTGGACCGGGTCACCACCGCGACGAACGGGGAGGAGGTCCTCCGCCGCTGGGTGGCCGACCGCTCCGATCTCGTTCTGATGGACGTCCGGATGCCCGGCCTCGGCGGGGTCGAGACGGTCCGGCGGCTGCTGTCCGCCGATCCGGGCGCGCGGATCATCATGCTCACCGTCGCCGAGGACCTCGACGGGGTCGCGCTCGCGGTGGCCGCGGGCGCCCGCGGGTACCTGCACAAGGACGCCTCGCGCGCCGAACTGCGGGCCACCGTCACCCAGGCCCTCGCCGACCCGACCTGGCGGCTCGCCCCGCGCCGGCTGCGCAGCCCCGACATGGGCGCGGCGCCCACGTTGACGGCGCGTGAGATCCAGGTGCTGGAGGGCATGAGCCACGGCCGCAGCAACGCCGAGATCGGCCGCGAGCTGTTCCTGTCCGAGGACACCGTCAAGACCCACGCCCGACGGCTGTTCAAGAAGCTCGGGGCCTCCGACCGCGCGCACGCGGTGGCGCTGGGTTTCCGCTGGGGCCTGGTCCGCTGACCGCCGGTGGCGCCGCCGGCTGCGGCGCGCCGCCGGCGGTTCCCGGGACGGGCGCCGTCCGGGCGTGTGACGTTACGGTCCCGAGGTTGCACCATGGAGTAGTGGAGCACCTCGGGGACCAGCGGACAGGCACTGCGGCGAACCACACGGCCGCAGCACATTCGGCGGACGGCGCGAAGGACGGGACCACCGACGGCGGCGGGGCGGGAGGCGGCACGGTGCAGGAGGGGCCGGTGGTGCGCGGCGGCACGCCGTACGGCACCGCAGCGCATAACGTTCCGGTGCACAACTCCGGACGCGGTGCCGCGTTTTCCCGCGCGACCAGGCACCATGGACCGATGCGTGACGACGTCGCCGGTGCGGCCGGCCAGGCGGACCCGGTGGAGGCCGAGCCCTCCGGCCCGGGTGGCGATCCGTCGTACGCCGACCCCGGCGGCCCCGGCGCGGTGCCCGGCCCCGGTCGACCGCCGGTGCTCGGCGCGGGCGGCTCCCCGCTGGTGGGCGAGCTCGTCGCGGCCGCCGTCCGCGGTGAGGGCCCGGCCATCGACGCCCTGCTCGCCTACGTCCATCCGCTGGCGCTGCGCTACTGCCGCGGCCGGCTCGTGCGGCTGCCCGGCGGCGCCCGGCACCACGTGGACGACGTCGCGCAGGAGGTCTGCGTCGCGGTGCTGTGCGCGCTGCCCCGGTACAAGGACCAGGGGCGGCCGTTCGAGGCCTTCGTCTACGGCATCGCCGCACACAAGATCGCCGATCTGCAGCGGGCCGCGATGCGCGGGCCCGGCTCGACGGTCGTCCCGCAGGACGACCTGCCGGAGGTGCCGGACGAGGCGCTCGGCCCGGAGGAGCAGGCGCTGCTGAGCAGCGACGCGGCCTGGGCCAAGGAACTGCTCTCCAACCTGCCGGCCCGTCAGCGCGAACTGGTGCTGCTGCGGGTGGCCGCCGGGCTCTCGGCGGAGGAGACCGGCGAGGTGCTGGGGATGTCCCCGGGCGCCGTCCGGGTGGCCCAGCACCGGGCGCTCAGCCGGCTGCGGGCGCTCGCGGAGGAGTCCTCCTAGGTCCTGACCGGCAAGATCGGCCGGACAGGACCTAAGTCCTGACCGGCCGGAATGAGCCACGGGGGGCCGGTGTTGTCAAGGGCACACGAGGACACATTCGCCGTGCCAGTACCATGGGGTATCGGCGCCTGGGCGGGTTGCCAAAGTTTCGCGGGTGCGCGCGGGGTTCCCCTGGAGGTTCCTCCAAAACCACCCGGCTTCGGCGGTCTGCTGCGAGTGAGCGATGAACGCGCCCCACCCTCAGGGCGTGAGCGGAATAGGCCGGCCACGGAAGGTACCCCCCAAATGTCTTACAACGCCGCAGGCGTACCCGAGAAGTTCGCCATGCTCGGGCTCACGTTCGATGACGTCCTGCTGCTGCCCGGGGCTTCCGCGGTGCTGCCGAACCAGGTCGACACCTCCTCGCGGGTCTCCCGGAACGTGCGCGTCAACATCCCGCTGCTCTCCGCCGCGATGGACAAGGTCACCGAGGCGCGGATGGCGATCTCGATGGCCCGCCAGGGCGGCGTCGGTGTGCTGCACCGCAACCTGTCGGTCGAGGACCAGGCCAACCAGGTCGACCTGGTGAAGCGCTCCGAGTCCGGCATGGTCACCGACCCGATCACGGTCGGCCCGAACACCACGCTGGCCGAGGCCGACGCGCTGTGCGCCAAGTTCCGCATCTCCGGCGTGCCGATCGCGGACGAGGCCGGCAAGCTGCTCGGCATCGTCACCAACCGTGACATGGCCTTCGAGTCGGACCGCAGCCGCCAGGTCCGCGAGATCATGACCCCGATGCCGCTGATCACCGGCAAGGTCGGCATCTCCGGGGTGGACGCGATGGCGCTGCTGCGCCGCCACAAGATCGAGAAGCTGCCGCTGGTCGACGACGAGGGCCGGATCAAGGGCCTGATCACCGTCAAGGACTTCGTCAAGGCCGAGCAGTACCCGAACGCCGCCAAGGACGCCGAGGGTCGTCTGCTGGTCGGTGCCGCCGTCGGTGCCAGCGCCGAGGCGTTCGACCGGGCCCAGGCCCTGGTCGAGGCCGGTGCGGACTTCCTGGTCGTGGACACCTCGCACGGCCACAGCCACAACGCGCTGGCCTGGATCGGGAAGATCAAGTCGGCCGTCGGGATCGACGTGGTCGGCGGCAACGTGGCCACCCGTGACGGCGCCCAGGCGCTGATCGACGCCGGCGTGGACGGCGTCAAGGTCGGCGTCGGCCCCGGCTCCATCTGCACCACCCGCGTGGTCGCCGGCATCGGCGTCCCGCAGATCACCGCCATCTACGAGGCCGCGGTGGCCTGCCAGGCGGCCGGCGTGCCGGTCATCGGCGACGGCGGCCTGCAGTACTCCGGCGACATCGGCAAGGCGCTGGCCGCCGGCGCCGACACCGTGATGCTGGGCTCGCTGCTGGCCGGCTGCGAGGAGTCCCCGGGTGAGCTGATGTTCATCAACGGCAAGCAGTTCAAGTCCTACCGCGGCATGGGCTCGCTGGGCGCGATGCAGTCCCGCGGCCAGGGCCGCTCGTACTCCAAGGACCGCTACTTCCAGGCCGAGGTGGCCTCGGACGACAAGCTCGTCCCCGAGGGCATCGAGGGCCAGGTGCCCTACCGCGGCCCGCTGTCGGCCGTGCTGCACCAGCTGGTCGGCGGCCTGCGCCAGACCATGGGCTACGTCGGCGCCGCCACCATCGCCGAGATGGAGAGCAAGGGCCGCTTCGTCCGGATCACCTCGGCGGGCCTCAAGGAGAGCCACCCGCACGACATCCAGATGACCGTCGAGGCGCCGAACTACTCCAACCGCTGAGTCCGCGCTTCCCAAGGGCCCGTCGCCGCACCGCGGCGCCGGGCCCTTCGGCGCGCCCGGGGGCGGGGACGGGCCGCCGGGGGCGGGCCCCGCGCCCCGGAGGCGAGCGCGCGAGGCAACCGGGGTGCGGGATACTGGGGGCGGCCGGGGTGACCCGGCGGGCATGAGCAACAAACCAGAAGGGCTCGAAGTGACTGAGATCGAGATCGGGCGAGGCAAGCGCGGCCGACGGGCGTACTCCTTCGACGACATCGCCGTCGTCCCCAGCCGCCGTACCCGGGACCCGAAGGAGGTCTCGATCGCCTGGCAGATCGACGCCTACCGCTTCGAGCTGCCGTTCCTGGCCGCCCCGATGGACAGCGTGGTCTCGCCGCAGCAGGCCATCGCCATCGGCCGCCTCGGCGGCCTCGGCGTGCTGAACCTCGAAGGCCTCTGGACCCGCTACGAGGACCCGCAGCCGCTGCTCGACGAGATCGCCACGATCACCGACGAGGCCGCCGCGACCCGCCGCCTCCAGGAGATCTACGCCGCGCCGATCCGCGCCGAGCTGATCAAGCAGCGGATCCAGGAGGTCCGCGACTCCGGTGTGGTCACCGCCGCCGCGCTCTCGCCGCAGCGCACCGCCGAGTTCTCCAAGGCCGTCGTGGACGCCGGCGTCGACGTCTTCGTCATCCGCGGCACCACCGTCTCGGCCGAGCACGTGTCCAGCGGCGCGGAGCCGCTCAACCTCAAGCAGTTCATCTACGAGCTGGACGTCCCGGTGATCGTCGGCGGCTGCGCCACGTACACCGCGGCCCTGCACCTGATGCGCACCGGCGCGGCCGGCGTGCTGGTCGGCTTCGGCGGCGGCGCCGCCCACACCACCCGGGGCGTCCTCGGCATCCAGGTGCCGATGGCCACCGCCGTCGCCGACGTGGCCGCCGCCCGCCGGGACTACATGGACGAGTCCGGCGGCCGCTACGTGCACGTGATCGCGGACGGCGGCGTCGGCTACAGCGGCGACATCCCGAAGGCCGTCGCCTGCGGCGCCGACGCGGTGATGATCGGTGCCGCGCTGGCCCGCGCCACCGACGCGCCCGGCAAGGGCTTCCACTGGGGCATGGAGGCCGTCCACGAGGAGCTGCCGCGCGGCAAGCGGGTGGACCTCGGCACCGTCGGCACCACCGAGGAGATCCTGACCGGTCCCTCGCACACCCCCGACGGCACCATGAACCTGTTCGGCGCGCTGCGCCGCGCGATGGCCACCACCGGCTACACCGAGCTCAAGGAGTTCCAGCGGGTCGAGGTGACCGTCAACCCGGCGCTCAACCACCGCTGAGACGCGTCGTGGTGAAGGCCCCCGTCGGTTCCGCCGGCGGGGGCCTCGGGCTGTCCGGACCGGCGTCAGCCGCGGTTGGCGGTGCGGCGGGTGAGGAGGAAGCCGCCGACCAGGGCGATGCCGTAGAAGGCGAGGTCGAGCGCGCGCAGCTCGGCGCGCCAGTGTGCCAGGGCGTCGTGCGGCAGTCCGCGCGGGCCGGGGCCGGCCGCGTGCACCCGGCGGAGCTGGCCGGTCAGCTGGCCGAGCAGCAGCGCGCAGGCCGCGAGCAGCGCGCCGAGCAGCGGCAGCACCCGGCTGCGGCCGCCGAGCCGGCCGAGCGGTAAGGCGACCAGGGCGGCGAGGGCGATGGCCAGCCAGCCGAGGCTGTCCGCGGCCCGGGCCGGCGCGCAGCCGTAGGCCAGGCCGCCGAGCAGCATGGCGAGGACGGCGAGGGCGACCGCCAGGGCGGTGCGGCGGCGCGGGCCCGTCCGGTGGGAGCGGACGGTGGGGACGTATCCGGCCACCGGGACACCGGGCATACCGGGCGCGACGTAGCCCTCGGGGGAATCCAGGGTGGGTGTGACCGAGTAGTGCTGGGCGGTGCGCGGCCGGCCCGACTGGCCGTCAGCGCCCGGTGCGGGTGCGGTCATGGGCGTCGGATCCCCCCGGAAAGACGATGAGCTGCCGAACGGTAGCAGCGCCCCGGCCAGATCTTGGCGAGTTTTCGATCACAGATCGGGCACGGAGCGCCGAGCCCGATCCGGTACGCCCCGGATCGGGTGCGGGGGCCGGGTGGTCCCGGCCCCCGGGGACAGGGGATGATGGAGACTTGGGCGTTCGGGCCTGAGGCCGGGCCGACACGCCGTCACCACGACCGCCAGCAGCACATGGGGGAACGTTCCGAATGACCCAGGCGCAGGGTTCCACCGGCCGCCTCCTGGCCGGCCGCTACCGGCTGAACGGCGTGCTCGGGCGCGGCGGCATGGGCACCGTCTGGCGCGCCGAGGACGAGATGCTGGGGCGGACCGTCGCGGTCAAGGAACTGCGGATGAACGCCAGCGTCGAGGAGGAGGAGAAGCACCGGCTGATCGTCCGGACGCTGCGCGAGGCCAAGGCCACCGCGCGGATCCGGCACAACTCGGCGGTCACCGTCTTCGACGTGGTCGACGAGGACGACCGGCCGTGGATCGTCATGGAGCTGGTCGAGTCCCGCTCGCTGGCCGACGTCATCCGGGAGGACGGGCCGCTGGCCCCCGCCCGGGCCGCCGAGATCGCGCTCGACGTGCTCGGCGTGCTGAGCGCCGCGCACGCGCTGGGCATCCTGCACCGGGACGTCAAGCCGTCCAACGTGCTGATCGGCGACGACGGCCGGGTCGTGCTCACCGACTTCGGCATCGCCAGCGTGGAGGGCGACGCCTCGGTCACCTCCACCGGCATGCTGGTCGGCGCCCCCTCGTACATATCCCCGGAGCGGGCCCGCGGGCAGAAGCCCGGGCCGCCGGCCGACCTGTGGTCGCTGGGCGGCACGCTGTACGCGATGGTCGAGGGCCGGCCGCCGTACGACCGGGGCTCGGCGCTGGCCACCCTGACCGCGGTGATGACCGAGGAGCTGACCGCCCCGGTGAACGCCGGGGCGCTGCAGTCGGTGATCGAGGGGCTGCTCGCCAAGGACCCGGCCGAGCGGCTGGACGCCTCGCAGACCCGGTCGATGCTGAAGCGGGTCGTCGCGGAGGCCACCTCGAAGGCCGAGTCGACCACCGTGCACGCGCTGCCGGTCGAGAGTCCGGCCGCCGCCGCGGAGCCCGAGGAGGCCCCGGCCGAGGCCGAGGAGGGCCGCAAGCGGTCCATCGGGGGGCTGCTGGGGACGGTCCGGGTGGGCAGCCGGGCCAAGGACGAGGAGCCCGCCGCCGTGGCGGAGCCCGTCGTGGAGTCGGCGCCCGAGCCCGCCTCGCCGTCCTCGGACGTGGCGTCGGGGTCGGCTTCGGGTTCGCTCGCGGCGTCGGGTTCGGCTCCGGCGGCCGAGCCGATCCGGCCGGTGACCAGCGAGTGGACCCTGGGCGCCACGCAGGCGGCCGGCGCCGACCCGCGCAACGGACGGCGGCGGCTGGCCGTCGTCACCGTGGTGCTGGTCCTGCTGCTGATCGCCGGGGTGGTCGCGGTGCTCCAGGCCGTCGGCAACGGGGACGACTCGTCGGCGAACGGCGCGGGCGCCACCTCGTCGGTCTCGACCAGCTCCGAGGCCGGGCCGAGCGGGACCCCGGCCGCCTCCGTTCCGGCGGCGGAGCCGGAGCCGGGCACCGACAAGCCCGCCCCGGACAAGCCGGCCACCGACACACCGGCCCCCGACAAGCCGGCCGACACGCCCGGCCCCTCTGCGGCGAACCCGCCGGCCGCCGGCGCGCCCGCCACCACCCCCGCGCAGAGCCCGACCCCGCCGGGGGCCGCCGTCCCGGCCGGTTACCACGAGTACAAGGACCCGACCGGCTTCTCGGTCGTCCTGCCGGACTGGCTCCAGCCGGCCGGTTCGGAGGGCGTCCGCCGGATCTTCAAGGGCAACGGCAGTACCCTGACCATCGAGTGGACCACCACCCCCGGCCCCAGCGCCGTCGCCGACTGGCAGGACTCCGAGCCGGGCCTGCGTTCGAAGGTCACCAACTACCAGCGGGTCAACCTGGCCGCGATCAACTACCGGCAGTGGAGCAACGCGGCCGACTGGGAGTGGATCAGCGGCACGCCGCGCACGCACTCGCTCAACCGGGGCTTCGTCACCGGGAACCCGGCCAAGTACGGCTACGCGATCTACTGGATCACCCCGGACGCGGACTGGGGTGCCCCGGCCAACTCCCAGGCCCGGGACACGGCCTTCGCCACCTTCCAGCCCGCGCCGTAGGGCGCTAGGCCTAGCCGATCACCCGGGCCTTGGCCCGGGTGAACTCCTCGTCGGTGAGCGCGCCGGAGCCGTGCAGGGCGGCCAACCGCTCCAGCTGGCCGAGGAGTTGGTCGCCCGCGCCGAGTTCGGCGGGGGCGGTGTCGGCCGCCGGCCCGGCGGCCGACGCGGCCTTGCGGGCGAGCCGGGCGGCCTCCCGGAGCTGCTCGGCGAAGACGTCGGCCTTGGCCACGTCCTCGAACCGGTGCGAGCCGGTCAGTGCGACGATCGTGAGCACGTCGCCGTTGAGCTTGGTCCTGGCCACGGTCGCGTCCGTGACCGCCGTAAGCGGAACCGGGACCGGCGGTTTACCGTCCTTGAGAAAGAGCAGTCGGTGGGTGGTGAGAACGAGCACGCCCTTGCGGAAGTGGTCGGGATGGCGCCCGGCCGTCGAGGCGACCGGATTCTCGCCGTCGATGACGACCGCCTCCACCGTGCGCACGGCCTCGGCCTGATTGGCTTGGCTGTTGTTTCCCGCCACCTTGAAGGCGGTGTCGATCAGATCGGTCCAGTCCATGGGACCGAGCGTAAAGGAGCCGCTCAGTAGGCTGCTCGGCGAGCGAGAGGAACTGGCATGCGAGGCGGCCCGGAGCAGTTGCTGGCGGGGCGGTACCGGCTGACGGACCGTCCCGAACTCCTGCGGGCCCTGGCGGTGGACGACCGCACCGGGGAGTCCGTGCTGCTGCGCGCCCTGGAGCTGCCGGCGCTGCTGACCACCGGTCAGGACCTGGACGGCGAGGTGCCCGCGCACGCCGACCGGCTGGTCCGCCGGGTGGCGGCGGTCGGCTCGGCCGCGCCGACCGGGCACCCCCGGCTGCTGCGCGGGCTCGGTGCCTTCGTCGAGGGCGAACTGCTGTGGACGGTGGAGGAGCGGTCGGGCGCCATGACGCTGGCGGACCTGGCGGCGGCCGGACCGGTGCCGCCCTACCGGGCGGCCGAGCTGGCGGCGGACCTGGCCGGCGCGCTGCGGGCGCTGCACGAGGACGGACTCGTCCACGGCAACCTGACCGCCGAGTCCGTGCTGGTCTGCGAGGACGGCGCGGCGATGCTCGGCGGGCTGCTGTCCGGGGTGGCGCAGGAGGCGCTGGCCGAGGACCTCGGCGGCCCGGGCGGGCGCCGCCGGTACGAGGTGCGGGCCACCCTGGTCGGCCCGGTGGCGGAGCGCTGGCCGCTGGACGGCGGCCCGGCGGGCGACTGCTGGGCGCTCGGGGTGCTGGTGCAGCGGCTGGTCACCGGCCGCTCGCCGTTCCCGGACGGTGGCGTGCCGGAGCTGGTGTCGGCGGTCCGGGACGGGCGGCGGGAGCCTGCGGCGGCCTGCGGGCCGCTGGCGCCGCTGGTCGAGCGGCTGCTGCAGCCCGACCCCTCGCTGCGGCCGACCGCCGAGGAGGCCCGCCGGGAGTTGGCGGCGCTGCTCGCGGGCGCGCCGGAGCCGGTCGACGAGGAGTGGGCGGCGCGGGCGCTGGTGCTGAGACCGGAGGCCCCGCTGGTGCGGCGCCGGCGCGGGCGGGGTGGTGGACGAGGGCGGTCGGAGGTGGTCGTGGGCGCGAACGCCGGGGTGGGCGCCGGGCGGCCGGACGAGGTGCGGCCGCCGCGGATACCTCCGGCGCTGTTCGGCCCGCTGCTGGTGGGGGGCGTGTTCCTGCTGCTGGTGCTCGGGGTGGCCGCGGTGGTGCTGTTCGCAGGCTGACGGCCCCGGAGTGTCCCGGACCGTCGGTCCGACGGGTGAGCGTGATTACCGGGGCTGGCAAGGTGCGCCTAATGTGTGCGTGGGATTTGTTCGAACAGTGGTCTGCACCAGGCCCTCCGTCGCTGTGACGGCAGACGGATGTGAGGGGGAGTGGTCGCCGATGGGCGTGCAGGACCGGCCGGAGACGGCCGAGACGGAGCGGCTGCTGGCCGGGCGGTACGAGCTGGGCGACCGGCTCGGCCGCGGCGGGATGGGGACCGTCTGGCGGGCCTGGGACCGGATGCTGAACCGCGAGGTCGCGGTGAAGGAACTGACCGTCAACCACCTGCCCGAGGACGAGCTGCAGATCCTGCACGCCCGGATGAAGCGGGAGGCCAGCGCGGCCGCCCGGATCAAGCACCCCGGCGTGATCACGGTGCACGACGTGCTGGAGCAGGACGGCCGGCCGTGGATCGTGATGGAGCTGGTGGACGGCCGCTCGCTGGCCGACGTGATCAGCCAGGACGGCACCCTGCAGCCGCGCGCCGTCGCCGAGGTCGGCAGCCAGGTGCTCGCCGCACTGCACCGCGGCCACCAACTCGGCGTCCTGCACCGCGACGTGAAGCCGGCCAACGTGCTGCTGGAGCGCGGCACCGGGCGGGTGGTGCTGCTGGACTTCGGCATCGCGACGTACGAGGGCTCGGCCGAACTGACCCGGCCGGGTGACCTGGTCGGCTCGCCGGACTACCTGGCGCCGGAGCTCGCCCAGGGCGAGCGGCCCGGGCCGGCCTCCGACCTGTGGGGCCTCGGGGCGACGCTGTACGCCGCGGTGGAGGGCCAGTCGCCGTTCCGCCGGACCTCGCCGATCACCACGCTGGCCGCCGTGGTGGGCGAGCCGCTGCCGGAGCCGGTCCGGGCCGGGCCGCTGGGCCCGGTGCTGGCCGCGCTGATGGCCAAGGACCCGGCCGAGCGACCGAACGCGGACGAGGCCGCCCGGATGCTGGCCGAGGTGCAGGCCGGGCACACGATCGGCCTGAAGCCGGTCGCGCCGCTGCGCGCGCCCACCCAGTCGGTGCCGGTGGTGGACCGCAGCGAGCGCCCGGCGGCGGAGGAGGACCCCGAGGAGGAGGACGCGCCGGGGGCGACGGCGGCGGAGGCCGAGGAACCGACCGGGGCGCGCTCGGGGGCCGTTCCGGACACCACCGGGGGCGTGGCCGCCGAGGCGGCAGCGCCCACCGCCGAGGTCGCGCCGGTGGCGCACCCCGTCACGCCCGCGCGCGGGCCGGCCAAGCGCCGCAGCACCCTGAAGATCGTCGTGATCGCGGTGGCCGTCGGCCTGCTGGCGGCCGGCGCGACCTTCCTCGCCACCCGGCACACCACCACCGGGCACGTCGCCGCCTCCACGGCCGACGATCCCGTCCCGACCGCCTCCGTCAGCCCGGACCCGACCAGTGACGCCAGCCCGGGACCGGCGGCGCCCAACGGCTACCACTGGGTCGACGACCCGGCCGGCTTCCGCTTCCCGCTGCCCTCGGTCAGCCCGGCCTGGCAGCGCAGTGCCACGCCCGACAACCAGGTCTACTACAGCCCCGACAACAAGGTGCACTACCTGCAGTTCGCGGTCACCGTCGGCCAGTCGGTCAAGCCGCTGGAGCACCTGCGGCAGATGGAGGCCACCGTCTCCAAGAACCTGAAGGACTACAAGCAGCACAAGATGACCGGCGTCGCGGTGAACGGTCACGAGGCGGCCGTCTGGGAGTTCAGCTACCTCGCCAAGGAGGGCGGCCGGCGCCGGGCGGTCGAGGCCGAGTTCATCGACGACGACGGCACCAGCTACGCGATCTACTCGTCCAGCCCGGACCGGGGCAACGAGTGGAACGAGGCGGAGCAGCGCTTCAACGCGGTGCTGCACTACTTCACGCCGACCCGCTGACCGGGGGCGCCCGCTCCGCCCGGCCGCGGCAGATTCTTGTTACCGACGGGTACCGGACCGGCCGCCGAGCGCCTAGGCTGCGCCGTATGTCGGACCTCACAGCAGGCGCAGCGGCCACCGAACACCCCGCGACCGGGAACCCGCCCGCCCCCGGCGGGGGCCGGACCGTCGCGGCCGCCGTCCCGCCGTCCCTGGTCGCCCGGTTGGCCGCCGGCGTCACCGCCACCGGCGAGCCCAGCCTGGTGGAGACCGTCGCCCCGCTGACCGGCGAGCGGCTGGCGAGCCTGCCGCAGTCCACCCCGGCCGACGTCGAGGTCGCCTTCGAACTGGCCCGCCGCGCCCAGCCGGCCTGGGCCGCGCTGCCGGTGCGCCGCCGCGCGGCCGTCCTGCTGCGCTTCCACGACCTGCTGCTCAAGCGGCAGGACGAGGTGCTGGACCTCGTCCAGGCCGAGACCGGCAAGGCCCGGCTGCACGCCTTCGAGGAGGTGCTGGCCACCGCCATGGCCGCCCGGCACTACGGGCGGGCCGCGCACGGCTACCTCCGGGACAAGCGGCGCGGCGGGGCGCTGCCGGTGCTCACCCACGCGGTCGAGGCCCGCCGGCCCAAGGGCGTGATCGGCCACATCTCGCCCTGGAACTACCCGCTGGAGCTGTCCGTCGGCGACGTCCTGCCCGCCTTCGCGGCCGGCAACGCCGTGGTCAACAAGCCGGACACGCAGACCGCGCTGACCGCGCTGTGGGCCCGCGAGCTGCTGATCGAGGCCGGGCTGCCGGCCGACCTGTGGCAGGTCGTGCTCGGCGACGGCCCGGTGATCGGCCCCGCCGTGGTGGAGCACGCCGACTACGTCTCGTTCACCGGCTCCACCCGCACCGGCCGCGAGGTCGCCCAGCGCGCCGCCGCCCGGCTGGTCGGCGCCTCGCTCGAACTCGGCGGCAAGAACGCCATGCTGGTCCTCGCCGACGCCGACCTCGACCGGGCCGCCGCGGGCGCCGTGCGGGCCTGCTTCTCCTCCGCCGGGCAGCTGTGCATCTCGATCGAGCGGCTGCTGGTGCACCGCTCGGTGGCCGACGACTTCCTGGAGCGCTTCGCCGCCCGCACCCGGGCGCTGCGCCTCGGCGGCGGCCTCGCCTACGGCGCCGACATGGGCTCGCTGGTCTCCGTCCGCCAGCTGGAGACCACCACCCGGCACGTGGAGGAGGCGGTCAAGGCGGGCGCCACCGTGCTGGCCGGCGGCCGGGCCCGGCCCGACCTCGGCCCGTACTTCTTCGAGCCGACCATCCTCGACGGGGTGACCCCGGACATGGCGGTCTGCGGCGAGGAGACCTTCGGCCCGGTCGTCTCCGTCTACCGCTTCGACACCGACGACGAGGCGGTGGCCGCCGCCAACTCCACGCCGTACGGCCTGAACTCCAGCGTCTGGACCAGGGACACCCGGCGCGGCCGGGCGGTCGGGGCCCGGCTGCGCACCGGCACGGTCAACGTCAACGAGGCCTATGCGGCCGCGTACGGCTCGATCGGCTCGCCGATGGGCGGCATGGGCGACTCCGGGCTCGGCCGCCGCCACGGTGCCGAGGGCATCCTGCGCTTCACCGAGGCGCAGACCGTCGCGACCCAGCGGCTGATGCCGATCGCGCCCTCGTTCGGCCTGGACGACCGGCAGTTCGCCGCGGTGATGACCGGCGGGCTGCGGGTGCTGAAGGCGCTGCGGTTCAAGTAGCCGTCCCGGACCGGGGGTCCAAGCAGCCTTCCCGGCCCGGGGGTTCGCCCCCGTGGTCGGAGCCGGCCCGGCCGGTGGTCCGATCCGCCCGTCCTGTAACCAGGTTCGCCCGTCCCGTAGTCAGTTCGCGTCCCGAAGGAGCAGTGGCAGATGGTGGAGTCCGGCGGTGCGGCGGAGTTCGACTACGACGTGGTCGTGGTCGGCTCCGGCTTCGGTGGTTCGGTCGCCGCGCTGCGGCTGACCGAGAAGGGCTACCGGGTCGCCGTCCTGGAGGCCGGCCGGCGCTTCGAGCGGGACGAACTGCCCAGGAACTCCTGGGACCTGCCGAACTACCTGTGGGCGCCGAAGATCGGTCTCTACGGCATCCAGCGGATCCACCTGCTGGCCAACGTGCTGATCCTGGCCGGCGCCGGGGTCGGCGGCGGCTCGCTGAACTACGCCAACACCCTGTACGTGCCGCCGAAGGCCTTCTTCGAGGACCGACAGTGGCGCCACATCACCGACTGGCAGGAGGAGTTGGCGCCGTTCTACGACCAGGCGCAGCGGATGCTCGGGGTCCGGCTCAACCCGACCTTCACCCCCTCCGACGTGCACCTCAAGGCCGCCGCCGAGCAGATGGGGGTGGGCGACACCTTCCACATGGCGCCGGTCGGGGTCTTCTTCGGGGACGGCCAGGACGCCGGCGGCCGGGCCGAGGCGGCGCCCGGGGACGAGGTCGCCGACCCGTACTTCGGCGGCGCCGGGCCGGCCCGCAAGGCCTGCGTGGAGTGCGGCGAGTGCATGACCGGCTGCCGGCACGGAGCGAAGAACATGCTCACCGAGAACTACCTGCACCTGGCCGAGCGGGGCGGCGCCGAGATCCACCCGCTCACCACGGTGGCCCGGATCCGGGAGCTCCCCGGCGCCGACGGGAGCCGCGGCTACGCGGTGGACGTGCGCCGGACCGACTCCCGCTCCCGCACCGACCGGGTGAAGGCGGGCGCGCGGACCATCACCGCCGCCCGGGTGGTGGTCGCGGCCGGGACGTACGGCACCCAGTCGCTGCTGCACCGGATGCGTGACGGGGGGCACCTGCCCCGGATCTCCGGCCGGCTCGGCGAGCTGACCCGCACCAACTCCGAGGCGCTGGTGGGCGCGCAGACCACCGACCGGCGCTACGGCACCCGGGTGGACTTCACCAAGGGCGTGGCGATCACCTCCTCGATCCACCCGGACGCCAGCACCCACATCGAGCCGGTCCGCTACGGCAAGGGCTCCAACGCGATGGGCGCGCTGTCGATAGCCCAGGTCAAGGGCGGCGGACGGGCCCCGCGCTGGCTGCGCTACCTGGGTGGGTCGGTGCGCCACCCGGTGACCTTCGCCCGCTCGATGAACCAGCACCGCTGGTCCGAGAAGACGATCATCGGCCTGGTGATGCAGTCGCTGGACAACTCGATCACCGTCTCGCTGAAGAAGGACCTGCTCGGCAAGAGCCGGCTCACCTCCGCCCAGGGCCACGGCGCCCCCAACCCGACCTGGATCCCGGCCGCCGAACAGGGCGCCCAGGCGCTGGCCGAGCAGATCAACGGCTTCGCGGGCAGCAGCGCCGGCGAGATCTTCGACATCCCGATGACCGCCCACTTCCTCGGCGGCTGCCCGATCGGCGACGCCCCCGAGACCGGCGTGGTCGACCCCTACCACCGGCTGTACGGCCACCCGGGGATCAGCGTGGTCGACGGCGCGGCCGTCTCCGCCAACCTCGGGGTGAACCCCTCGCTGACGATCACCGCGCAGGCCGAGCGCGCCATGTCGATGTGGCCCAACAAGGGCGAGGCGGACCGCCGCCCGGCCCAGGGCGAGGCCTACCGGCGGGTCGCCCCGGTGGCGCCGGCCCGGCCGGCCGTCCCGGAGGACGCGTTCGGCGCGCTCCGACTGCCGCTGCTGCCCGTCCCGGAGGTCCCGAAGAAGCGCGGCTGAGCAGGCCCCGACGGGCCAACCCTCCCGGCCCGGTACCCGGTTGACATTCGTTCGGATCCGATGGGATAAACGGGCTTTCTGGGGGACCAGGAACTCGTCGAGCGGGGGGAAACCGGTCCATGGCCATCTGCGCATCGTGCGGCGCGGCATCGGTGGAAGGGGCGCCCGCGTGCGTCTCGTGCGGGCGGCCGCTGACGCCCCCGCCGACGGCCGCCATGCCCGCGGTACCTCCCGTCGTGCCGCCCGCCGTTCCGCCTGCCGTACCGCCCCCGCCGGCGTACGGTCCGCCGTCCGCCGCGCCCGGGTACCCGCCGCCGCCGCCTTCGCCGCCCGGCTACGGGCCGCCGCCGCCCGCGCCCGGCTACGGCCCGCCGCCCGGGTACGGCCCGGGCCACCCGCAGCCCGCCGGGCCGCCCACGCTGGGCAGTTGGGGCGCCGGGCAGCCGTACGACCCGCGGGCCGGCCGGCCGAACGTGCTGAGCCGGCTGGTCGGCGCGGACTGGCGCCCGGCGCTCCTGGTCGCCATCGCCCCGACCGCCGTGCTGCTGCTGGCGGCGCTGATCGTGGCGGTCCCGAGCGACTACCAGTACGCCTACCTGGTCCGGGCGCCCGGGTTCGGCGAGCGCTTCGGCGCCGCCCTGTCGATGGCGCTGAGCGCGCTCGGTGCGCCGTTCAAGCTCGGGTACACCACCGCGCTGCGACGCGGCGACGCGGCGGGCATGGACGCGCTGCTCCGGGCGGTGCCGCTGACGGTCACCGTGCTGTGGGCGCTGGCGCTCTGGCTCGGCCTGCGGACCGCGGCACGCCGCCGCCGGGCCGCCGGCCTCCAGCTGACCCGGGCCCAGGCCGCGGGCGAGGCGCTGCGCACCGCGGTGGTCCTGGCCGCGGTGACCGCGCTGCTCGGGCTGGCCGGCGGGACGTCCTGGGAGCCGCAGCGCACCGGCCTCGTCGGCCGCGCCCTCGGGGTGACGTACACCGTGGACTCCGGCTGGCCGGAGGCGACCGGCTGGACGGCCCTGCTCGCCGCGCTGACGGCCTTCGCCGTCCACGGCACCGACGCGCTGCGCTGGGCCGCCTGGCGCAGCCGGGCGGTGCGCGGCTGGGCGGTCGCCGCGCTCACGGCCGGCCGGGCGCTGGCACTGTCACTGGGCCTGGCCTCGGTGACGGGCTTCGTGCTGGTCGCCGTCAACAGCGACGAGGGCTGGCAGACCCCGGTCTCGGTGGCCTTCCTGCCCAACCTCGGCCTGGGCCTGCTCGGCCTGGGCTCGGGGGCGACCTTGCAGGCGTTCAACGGGGCGAGCGGCGGGGCGGGCGACGCGGCGGTCGCGATCGGCGGCGACTGGCAGGACACCCCCGACAGGGGGGAAATCTCCTTCTTCGACCTGCACGACCAGACCGCCGACTGGCGCTGGACCGGCCTGCTGGCCCTCGCCACGGCGGGCGTCCTCGGCTGGTCGGCGTACCGGCGGCGGCTGGACGCGGCCGACCGGCTCCGGCTGGCGGCCGTCCACGCCGTGGCGCTCACCGCGCTGATGGCGGTGGGCGGCGCGCTGATGACGACCTCGACGTCCTCGGCGGTCGCGGGGTGGGACACCTTCGCCAACCAGACGGAGGTGTCCCGGGACACCTCGATCAACCTGGGCTTCGCCAGCGTGCTGGTGGCCAACCTGGTCTGGGCGGCGATCGGCGCGCTGCTGGTGCCGCCGCTGCTGGCGGCCGTCCGCGGCCGGGGCGCGGTGGCCCGCGAGGACGCCTACGGCGCTCCGCCGTACGGTGCGGTGCCGCACGGTGCGGTGCCGCCGCCGGGGGCGCCGTACGAGGCCGGGCCGGAGCCGCAGCCGTACGCCCCCGGGGCGGCGGCACCAGCGGCGCGTCGTCCGAGCGTCTGGCGCAAGCAGCCCTGAGCCGGGCAGCCGTGGGCGGAGCGGTCTGGGCGGAGCGGCCCTGAGTCGGGCGGCCCGGACAGGGCAAAGGGCCCCGCGGGGGAACGGGGCCCTTTGTCGCTCAGCACGCGGCGTCAGGGCTGCGCCGGTGCTGGGGGTGACGGCGCCGGGGGAGGGGCGCCGTCGGGTCGGTCGGCTTCGGGGTCGCGCCGTCGCGGCCCGGCGTGGGTGGCCGGTGGCGCGGGGCGCGCACGCTCGCGGTGCGGCGGGTCGGCGCGCAGGTCTGCGCCGGGCCTTCGCTCACGGAGCGTGAGGTGACGTACGGGGCTGCCGCCCAGTGCGGCGGCATCGGTCGGGGCCTCCACGGTGAGCCTGCCGGCCGCCGGGAGAACCGCTTCCACGCAGCATCGTGCTGGACGAAGGGCTTGCTCTGCAACCGATTCGGCACAGTTCGGCCCGGCGCATTTGGTGCGGGTGCCGACTCCCGGGTGTGGCCCGGGCGCGGGTGCAGGCCTCGTTCCGCCTTGTCGGGCGGTTGTGGGCAGGTGTCGACACGAGGCGTCGATGATCACGGTGCGTAGTGGTGTGGGTGGCTGCGGCGCACGGGGACGCGCGTAGCGGCGCGGGACGGGAAAGGGTGTGCGCCCGGGCGTGCCCGGCTCGCGACGGGGGTGCGACGACCGGCCCGGGCGTCCCCGGGGACCGGCCGTCCCACCTCTCGGTCCAGTCGCGGCCGGGGTCGCTGTCCCCTGCTGTCCGGCCGCGGCACCCGCGCACGGTCCCACGGCGCCGCACTCCCGGCGGGGCCGGGGCGGCGGCGCCACATGCGCCGGTGGACTGGGATGAAGCTCCACGCGTGGTCCTGCAAGTCCGTACGGCGGCGCCCCTGGCCGGGGCGAAGGCGGCGCGTCTGGCGGGCGCGGCGCGGTCGTACGGTCGTCTGAAGCAACGAAAGGCGGCCCCGCCCGGTCACGGTCGTTTGGACGGGCAGACGAGTGAAACCGGACAGCCCGGTAGAATCGGTGTCCAGACACCCCCACCCGTCGCCGCCGCGGCCCCCGCCGGGGAAGCGGTTCGGTGTGACACCTCTCGTACCGCTGCCGGAAGGCCGTCTGTGTCCTCTGCAATTCCCGTCCAGTCCGCGCCGGACAACGACACCGTCCTGGTGGTCGACTTCGGCGCCCAGTACGCCCAGCTCATCGCCCGTCGGGTGCGTGAGGCGCGGGTCTACAGCGAGATCGTGCCGAGCAGCATGCCGGTCGCCGAGATGCTCGCCAAGAACCCCAAGGCGATCATCCTCTCCGGCGGTCCGTCGTCGGTCTACGAAGAGGGCGCGCCGCAGCTCGACCGCGCGATCTTCGAGGCCGGGGTCCCGGTCTTCGGCATGTGCTACGGCTTCCAGCTGATGGCCAAGACCCTCGGCGGCACGGTCGACAACACCGGCGCCCGCGAGTACGGCCGCACCCCGCTGACCGTCAGCCGCACCGGCTCCACCCTGTTCGAGGGCGTTCCGGCGGAGCACTCGGTGTGGATGTCGCACGGCGACGCCTGCTCCGCCGCCCCGGAGGGCTTCACCGTCACCGCGTCCACCGCGGTGGTCCCGGTCGCGGCCTTCGAGAACGACGAGGCCCGCCTCTACGGCGTGCAGTACCACCCCGAGGTGCTGCACTCCGACCACGGCCAGCAGATCCTGGAGCACTTCCTCTACCGCGGCGCCGGCCTCGCCCCGACCTGGACCACCGGCAGCGTGGTCGAGGAGCAGGTCGCGCTGATCCGCGCCCAGGTCGGCGAGAAGCGCGCGATCTGCGGCCTCTCCGGCGGTGTGGACTCCGCGGTCGCGGCGGCCCTGGTCAACAAGGCCATCGGCTCCAAGCTGACCTGCGTGTACGTCGACCACGGCCTGATGCGCAAGGGCGAGACCGAGCAGGTCGAGAAGGACTTCGTGGCGGCCACCGGCGTGCAGCTGAAGGTGGTCGACGCCGCGGAGCGCTTCCTGAACGCGCTGAAGGGGGTCACCGACCCCGAGGAGAAGCGCAAGATCATCGGCCGGGAGTTCATCCGGGTCTTCGAGCAGGCGCAGGCCGAGATCGTCGCCGAGGCCGGCGAGCACGGCGAGTCGGTCGACTTCCTGGTCCAGGGCACCCTGTACCCGGACGTGGTGGAGTCCGGTGGCGGCACCGGCACCGCCAACATCAAGTCCCACCACAACGTCGGCGGCCTGCCCGAGGACCTCCAGTTCCAGCTGGTCGAGCCGCTGCGCAAGCTGTTCAAGGACGAGGTCCGGATGGTCGGCCAGGAGCTGGGCCTGCCGGAGGAGATCGTCCAGCGCCAGCCGTTCCCGGGCCCGGGCCTGGGCATCCGGATCGTCGGCGAGGTCACCCAGGAGCGGCTGGACCTGCTCCGCGACGCCGACGCGATCGCCCGCGAGGAGCTGACCGCGGCCGGCCTGGACCGCGAGATCTGGCAGTGCCCGGTCGTGCTGCTCGCCGACGTGCGCAGCGTGGGCGTGCAGGGCGACGGCCGCACCTACGGTCACCCGATCGTGCTGCGCCCGGTCTCGTCCGAGGACGCCATGACCGCCGACTGGTCGCGCCTGCCGTACGACGTGCTGGCCAAGATCTCCACCCGGATCACCAACGAGGTCCGCGACGTGAACCGCGTCGTCGTCGACGTCACCAGCAAGCCGCCGGGCACCATCGAGTGGGAGTGAGCACTCCCGTCGGCCGCTGAGCCGCTGCTGAACGGCCGTGCCGTCGTTCCCGTACCAGGGAGCGGCGGCACGGCCGTTCGCGGTGGGGCGGCCGCCCGGGTGGGGACCTCCCACCGAAAGCGATCGGGAGCGGGCAGAATGCGGACCGGACCTGTCAGGGAGTGGCGGGCCGCGAGGGAAGGTGTGAGCGATGTCGGAGGCTGGCAACTCCGTGGCGGGTGACGGGGAAGCGGGCGTCGGGGGAGCGGGTGTCGGGGGAGCGGCCGGTCTGGCCGACCGGGCGGCGCAGTGGCGGGCGTCCGCGTCCCGGTACGCGCTGCTGCCGCTGCGGCTCTTCCTCGGCGTCACCTTCGTGTACGCCGCCCTCGACAAACTGTCCGACGCGCACTACCTGGCCGGGGCGGCCGACCCGGCGTCGTTCGTCTCGCAGGCCCAGGCGGTCAAGGGCGGCAGCCCGATCTCCTTCCTGCTCGGCGCCGCCCTGGACGCGCCCACCCTGTTCGCGCTCGCCGTCGCCTTCGGTGAGCTGGCGGTCGGCCTCGGCACCCTGCTCGGCCTCTGGGGCCGGGTCGCGGCGCTCGGCGGCGCGATGATCAACCTCAGCCTCTGGCTGTCCATCAGCTGGAGCGTCTCGCCGTACTACCTGGGCAACGACCTCGGCTACCTGATGGCCTGGACACCGCTGCTGCTGGCCGGCACCCCGGACCTGTCGGTGGACGGCTACCTCGCCCGGCGGGCCGGCCGGGACCGGGGGCGCGGGCTGGGCGAGGACCGCGTCAGGCGCCGGGCGCTGGTGGACGGCGGGATCGCCGCCGTCGCGATCGGCGGCGCCGGGCTGCTCACCGGCTCGCTCACCCGGACCTTCGGCCGGGCCAAGCACTCCGCGCCCAAGCAGTCCGCAGCCCCGGCCACCACCCAGGCGCCGTCCGGACCGGCCCCCTCGGTGGCCGCCGCGAGCGTGCCGGTCGGCGGCTCGGCCCAGGTCAAGGACCCGGCCACCGGGGACGCCGTCTACATCGTGCAGCCCAAGGCGGGCCAGTACTGCGGCCTGTCCGCGGTGTGCACCCACTCCGGCTGCGCGGTCGACGCCCCGAAGAACGGCCAGCTGTACTGCCCCTGCCACGGCTCCCGGTTCGACGCCGCCACCGGCGCGGTGGTCAACGGGCCGGCGGTCAAACCGCTGCCGAAGTACACCGTCACCCAGGCCGGCGACAAGCTGAACCTCGGGCCGCTGCAGAGCTGAGCCTGATCGGGCGCGTTCAGTCCCGGCGGTCGGTGCGGCCGCGTCGGGTGACCGCCGCGACCGCGCCGGCCAGGCCGCCGAGGCCGAGCACGATGAAGGTGACCGGGATGACGATCCGGCCGTTCACCGCCTGGTCGTTGAGCGCCGCGACCAGGTAGACCACCGCGATCGTGCTGAACAGCGCCCCCGCGATCAGCGAGAACAGGTCGAGCCGGTGCTTCCTCACTGCTGGACCACCTTGATGTTGCCGATCCCGACCGCGAGTTCGAGATCGAATGTGCCCTTGGACGGATGGCCGCTGCCGGGTGGCAGCAGGTAGGTGTGGCGGCCGGTGCCGTCGTTGCGGTCACCGGGGGCGGAGACGTCGCCGAGGCCCACCCGGGCCACCAGGTTCACCGTCACGTCCGGCGGCAGGACGACGGTCAGCTCGCCGGCGCCGAGTTCGACCTTGCTGGTGAGGGTGGTCCCGGCCGGGTCGAGCCCGCTCAGGTCCAGCCGGAGCTGGCCGGCCCCCAGGGAGTACCGGGGCTGGAGGTCGGCCGAGGCGATGACGGTGAAGTCGCGCTGGCCGACGGCGTTGCGCATGGAGTCCGGGGAGTGTCCGACGAAGACCAGCGCCAGGGTGAGCATCAGGCCCGTCACCGCGAGCTTGCGGGCCCGGCCGAACTTCGAGCCGATCAGCAGCGTCAGGCCGATCACCAGCAGCGCGGTGGCCAGCACGGTCGCACTCAGCACGGTGACGCTGGTGTGGCCGGCCGAGACGGACCAGACCGCGGCACCCGCGCCGATCGCCAGCAGCAGGCCGAAGAAGCCGAGCGCGGACCGCTCCCGGGGGTGCCGGGCGGCGGCGGGCCGGGGCCGGCAGGCCGGGCCGTCCTTGCGCAGCGGGTCGCCCGCGGGCAGGTCGACGCGCTGCCACCAGGGCTGGGCCGGGCCGCCCGCCGGCGGCACCGGGGTGCCGAACGGCGGGGTGGGGCCGGCGCCGTACGGGTTGCGCTCGGGGTGGCGCGGGTCCCACAGGTAGCCGGTCGGGCCGGGGGCCGGGGAGTCGGCGGGCACCGTTCCGGCGGCGCGCTCGGCCGCGTGCCGGGCGCGGGCGGCCTCGTCGTCCTCCGCCCCGGACCACGGGGACGGGCCGTACTGCTCCCCGTCGGGGTGGTGGCGGTCGTACGGGCCGCCGGGGCGGCGTCGGCGCGCCCGGCCGCGGCGGCGGTCCGGGTCGTAGCGCACCGCCAGGAAGACCAGTCCGGCGAGCAGCAGCAGCGGGAACAGCTGGTCGTCCTGGCCCATCGAGGAGAAGAACACCCCGGTACCGATCACAGCCAGCAGCACCGCGCCGACCGACTGGCCGTCCACCCGGCCGGTGAGCACCCGCTGGAGTTCGGTGCGCCCGTGCCGGGTGCCGCCCCGGCCGTCCGGCACCGGCTCGGTGGGGACGATCAGCCAGGCCAGGCCGTACAGGAACAGCCCGAGGCCGCCGGAGAGGCAGAGCACCACGGTGACCACCCGGAAGACCACCGGGTCGATGTCCAGGTGCCGCCCGAGGCCGCCGCAGACGCCGGCCACCACGCGGTGGTGCTCGGTCCTGGTCAGCGGGGGGCGTTCCGGTTCCGGCGGGGCGGCGGGCCCGGTCTCCTGGATGCGGTGGTCGTCGGTCATGGGCACCATCCTCCCGGCTGCCCCGGCCCGGCCCAACCGGTGCGAGCCCTGTCCGGACCCTGACTTGTCCCTGAGAAGGGGTCAGGGACACACCCTGATGCGTCCGCGTGCGCGGGCGTGGAACCATCGGTGGCGTGGCAGCACCCGGTTCCGACCCCCGACCCCTCGCCCCCGACGCCGTGCCGGCGGGCGGCACCGACCCGACCGCGCCCGACGGCGGGCGGCCGCCGTACCGCCGGCTCTACCGCAGCCCGCAGGGGCGGATGCTCGGCGGCGTCGCGCAGGGGCTCGCGGTGCACCTCGGGCTCCCGGTGCGGTGGGTGCGGCTCGCGTTCGTGCTGCTGTTCTTCGCGCAGGGGATCGGCACCCTGCTGTACGCGGCGTTCTGGTTCGTGGTGCCGATCGGCATCGGCGAGCCCGCGCAGCGCGGCGCCGCCCACTGGATGTACGTCAACGGCGTCTTCGTCCCGACCGGGTCGGGGCAGCAGCCGGGCGGCGCGCTGAGCAAGGGCCGCGGCGGCTGGCTCGGCCGGCTGCGCGAACTGCTCCAGCACGCCCTCCAGGGCGAGCCGGCCGCGGCCCCCGCGGAGGGGGAGGACAGCGCGGCCGGCAGGACCGGGCAGGGCGGCCTCGGCCAGCTCGCCGCCCTGGTGATGATGGTGATCGGCATCACCGCCCTGCTCAACGCGCTCGGCCTGCAGACCGCCAAGCCGTACACCTGGCCGCTGCTGGCGATCGGCGTCGGCGTCGCGCTGGTCTGGCGGCAGGCCGACGACTCGCGCTGGCAGCGCTGGTTCGGCCTGGAGGAGGGCGACAAGCGGCGCGGCGCCTACACCCGGGTCGGCGCCGGCGTGCTGCTCGTGGTGGCCGGCACCATCGCCTTCCTCGCCATGCAGGGCAGCGGCTCGACGCTCGGCTCGGTGGTCGAGGCCTCGCTCGCGGTGCTCGCCGGGGTGCTGGTGCTGCTCGGCCCGTACGGGCTGCGCCTGTGGCAGGACCTCGGTGCCGAGCGCACCGCCCGCATCCGCGCCCAGGAGCGGGCCGAGATCGCCGCGCACGTCCACGACTCGGTGCTGCACACCCTGACCCTGATCCAGCGCCGGGCCGAGGACCCCAAGGAGGTGCTGCGGCTGGCCCGTGCCCAGGAGCGCGAGCTGCGGCTGTGGCTGTACCGCCCGGAGGCCGCCGCCGAGGCCGCTCCCGACACCATGGCGGAGAGCCTGCGCGCCGTCGTCGCCGAGGTCGAGGACCGGCACGGCGTCCCGGTCGAGGTCGTGATCGTCGGCGACTGCCCGATGGACGACCGGATCGCGGCCCAGATGCAGGCCGCGAGGGAGGCGACCGTCAACGCGGCCAAGTACGGTGGCGGGGGACCGGTCCAGGTCTACGCCGAGGTGGAGGGGAAGACGGTGTCGGTGTTCGTCCGCGACCACGGTCCCGGCTTCGACCCCGACACGGTGCCCGAGGACCGGATGGGCGTACGGGAGTCGATCATCGGCCGCATGAAGCGCAACGGCGGCACCGCACGGGTGCGGCCCGCGCCGGACGGCGGGACCGAGGTCGAGCTGGAGATGGAGAGAACGAATGACTGAGGCAGCGCCGGAGCGCACCGCGAGAGTCGTCCTGGTGGACGACCACCGGATGTTCCGCACCGGGGTCCGGGCCGAGATCGGCCGCACCGAGGCGACCGGCATCGACGTGGTCGGCGAGGCCGACGACGTCGAGTCGGCGGTGCGGGTCGTCGCCGAGACCCGGCCGGACGTGGTGCTGCTCGACGTCCACCTGCCCGGCGGCGGCGGTGTCGAGGTGCTGCGCCGCTCGGCCGGGCTGATGGGAGAGCAGGGCGGGGTCAAGTTCCTCGCCCTGTCGGTGTCGGACGCCGCCGACGACGTGATCGGCGTCATCCGCGGCGGCGCGCGCGGCTACGTCACCAAGACCATCACCGGCACCGACCTGGTCAACGCGATCTTCCGGATCGCCGACGGCGACGCGGTGTTCTCGCCCCGGCTGGCCGGCTTCGTCCTGGACGCCTTCGCCGCCACCGACACCCCGCCGGTCGACGAGGACCTGGACCGCCTCACCCAGCGCGAGCGCGAGGTGCTCCGCCTGATCGCGCGCGGCTACGCGTACAAGGAGATCGCCAAGCAGCTCTTCATCTCGGTGAAGACGGTCGAGAGCCACGTCTCCGCCGTTCTGCGCAAGCTCCAGCTGAGCAACCGGCACGAACTGACCCGCTGGGCCACCGCCCGCCGGCTGGTCTGAGCCCCGGCCCGGGCGGCCGAGTCCATGTGCTGCTGAGCCCCGGTCGCGAGCCCGTCCGGTCCGGTTCTCTCCGGGCCGGGCGGGCTTGTCGGTGGGTGGCCATAGACTCGGAGTGCCATGAGTAGCCTCTTTGACGACCTCCCGCTCCCCGGTTTCGAGGCACCCGCCGCCGGGTCGAAGCAGCCCGCCGTGCCCCTCGACGAGGAGCCCCCGCCGTACGAGGACGACGCCCCGTACGAGGCCTACGAGGAGGCCATCCCGGAGGGGCTGTTCCAGACCGACCACGCCGCCGAGACCGCGCGGGACGCCTGGTACCGCAACGGCGCCGCCCGCACGGTGGTGGATCCGGCACAGCTGCTGGAGGGCATGAACGACCCGCAGCGCGAGGCGGTGCTGCACGCGGGCTCGCCGCTGCTCATCGTGGCCGGCGCCGGCTCCGGCAAGACCCGGGTGCTGACCCACCGGATCGCCCACCTGCTGGGCGCCCGCGGCGTGCAGCCGGGCGAGATCCTGGCGATCACCTTCACCAACAAGGCCGCCGGCGAGATGCGCGAGCGCGTCGAGGCGCTGGTCGGCCCGCGGGCCCGGGCGATGTGGGTGTCGACCTTCCACAGCGCGTGCGTGCGGATCCTGCGCCGCGAGTCCAAGGTGCTGGGCTTCACCTCCAGCTTCTCGATCTACGACTCGGCCGACTCGCAGCGGCTGATGTCGCTGGTCTGCCGCGACCTCGACCTGGACCCGAAGCAGTTCCCGCCGAAGTCCTTCACCGCGAAGATCAGCAACCTGAAGAACGAGCTGATCGACGAGGAGACCTTCGCCGACCAGGCCGCCAACCCGATGGAGAAGAAGCTCTCCGAGGCGTACACGCTCTACCAGCGGCGCCTGCGCGAGGCCAACGCGCTGGACTTCGACGACATCATCATGACGACGGTGAACCTGCTCCAGGCCTTCCCCGACGTCGCGGAGCACTACCGGCGCCGGTTCCGGCACATCCTGGTCGACGAGTACCAGGACACCAACCACGCCCAGTACATGCTCGTCCGCGAGCTGAGCGGCGGATCCGTCGCGGCCGCGCCGAAGCGCACCGTGGACGGGGAGTTCGTGAACCCGGCCGCCGGGCGCCTGTCCGAGGTGCCGCCGGCCGAGCTGTGCGTCGTCGGTGACGCGGACCAGTCGATCTACGCCTTCCGCGGCGCGACGATCCGCAACATCCTCCAGTTCGAGGAGGACTACCCGAACGCGACCACGATCCTGCTGGAGCAGAACTACCGCTCCACGCAGACCATCCTGAGCGCCGCCAACGCCGTCATCGAGCGCAACGCCAACCGGCGCGAGAAGAAGCTCTGGACGGCCGGCGAGCACGGCGAGAAGGTCGTCGGCTACGTCGCGGACGACGAGCACGGCGAGGCCCAGTTCATCGCCGACGAGATCGACCGGCTCACCGACGCGGGCGACGCCAAGCCCGGCGACGTCGCGATCTTCTACCGGACGAACGCCCAGTCCCGCGTGTTCGAGGAGGTGTTCATCCGGGTCGGCCTGCCGTACAAGGTGGTCGGCGGGGTGCGCTTCTACGAGCGCAAGGAGGTCCGGGACGTCCTGGCGTACCTGCGGGTGCTCTCCAACCCGGAGGACACCGTGCCGCTGCGCCGGATCCTCAACGTGCCCAAGCGCGGCATCGGCGAACGGGCCGAGGCGATGGTCGACGCGCTGGCCGCACGGGAGCGGATCTCCTTCGCCCAGGCGCTGCTGCGCGTCGACGAGGCGTACGGGATGGCCGCGCGCTCGGCCAACGCGGTGAAGAAGTTCAACGTCCTGATGGCCGGGCTACGGCAGGTCGTCGAATCGGGCGCGGGCCCGGCCGCGGTGCTGGAGGCCGTCCTGGAGGAGACCGGCTACCTGGCCGAACTCCAGGCCTCCACCGACCCGCAGGACGAGACCCGGGTGGAGAACCTCCAGGAACTCGCCTCCGTCGCCCTGGAGTACGAGCAGGACCCGGGCGAGCGGCCCGACGCCGACGAGGAGGGCACCCCGCCGGTCGGCTCGCTCCCCGACTTCCTGGAACGGGTCGCGCTCGTCGCCGACTCCGACCAGATCCCGGACGACGAGGAGGGCCGGGGCGTCATCACGATGATGACCCTGCACACCGCCAAGGGCCTGGAGTTCCCGGTGGTCTTCCTGACCGGCATGGAGGACGGGATCTTCCCGCACATGCGGGCGCTCAACCAGGTCAAGGAACTGGAGGAGGAGCGGCGGCTCGCCTACGTGGGGCTCACCCGGGCGCGGCAGCGGCTCTACCTGACCCGCTCGGTGCTGCGCAGCGCCTGGGGGCAGCCCGCGTACAACCCGGCCTCGCGGTTCCTGGAGGAGATCCCGGAGGACCTGGTGGAGTGGAAGCGGAGGGGGGCGGCGCAGGCGCCGGCCGCGCGCGGCTTCTCCTCGGGGTCGTCCTGGGGCAAGTCCTCGTCGGGGGGCGGCGGTTCGCGCTCCTCGTCGGGTTCTTCGGGCTCGTCGGCCTCGTCGAAGCCGAAGGCGGGCTGGGGGCAGTCGGCGCGACGCGGCGGCCAGGCCGTCGAACGGGACGCCGTCTCGCTCGCGGTCGGGGACCGGGTCACCCACGACACCTTCGGGCTGGGCACGGTGGTGGGCGTCACCGGCGTCGGCGACCGGGCGCAGGCCACGGTCGACTTCGGCTCGGAGGGCCGCAAGCAGCTGCTGCTGCGCTACGCGCCGGTGGAGAAGCTCTAGCTTTCCCTAGCGGGGGTCGAGCCCGTTCGAGAGGAACCACGGCAGCGGGTCGACCGGCCCGCTGCCGGCCGGGCGGATCTCGAAGTGCAGGTGCGGCCCGGTGCTGTTGCCGCTGCTGCCGACGAAGGCGATGACGTCGCCCTGCTTCACCGGCCCCTTGCGGACCTTGTACGCCCGCAGGTGGCAGTACCAGGCCTCGGTGCCGTCGGGCATCTTCAGCACCGTCATGTAGCCGTACGACGGGTTCCACTGGGTGCGGATCGTGCCGTCGGTGACGGCCATCACCTCGGAACCGCCGTCCACCGGGAAGTCGATGCCGGTGTGGCGGTTGGCCCAGTGGGTGCCGGCCTCGCCGAACAGCTCGCCGAGGCCGTGCCGGGCGACCGGCATGACCACCTTGGGCTTGACGGGCTCGGCGCTCGGCTGCGCGCCCGGGGTGCCCTGGGCGTCGGCGGGTTGGGCGCCGGCCAGCGGCTGGCGGGCGTCACCGCGGGAGGCCTGGGCCGGGTCGCCGGCCGCGACCGCCTGCCGGGCGGCCGTCTTGGCGGCCTCGGCGCCGCCGTCGGCCGGGTTGTCCGGGCTGTTCGGGTTGTTCGGGTTGTTCGGGTTGTCTTGGGCGTCCGGGGCGTCGACCGCCGTCCGTGCCGTCCGGCCGGCCGCCTGGGCGTGCTGATCGGCCTCGCCCCGCACGGTGACGGCCGCCGCGGCGGCGACCCCGAGCGCGGCCACCGACGGCAGCGCGACCCGCAGCAGTGCGGTTCTGGTGGCGGCCTTGGCGGCGCCGCGGCGCTGGGTGCGGGACTGCTCGCGGGCGGCGAGGCGCAGCTCCGCACGGGTCGGGCGGGCGGCTGCGTCGGGAGCCATCGGGGGCTGCCTCCTCGGTGGGCCTGGGGCGCGTCGTCGGGCAGGGGAGCGGCAGGGAAAAGCGGTACGGGGGAAGCGGGGAGAAATCAGCCGAGACTGTAGCCGCAAGGCCGACGCCCCGGAAAAACCTCCGGTTGTCAAGAGGTCGGCCGGGGGTCTGTGCGGTGGCCGGGTGGACGGGCATACCCACTGGTAGCAAGGCCGGGGGCTGTGACTTTGCCCTCCTCTTGGGAGGTGGCGCGGCCAACCGGGCCGGGTGGCGCTAACCTCCCCTCAGGTTGGTTATTGGCCGTTAACCGCACCCGTGGCCCGCGAGGTCCGGTCGGATGGTGGACGACGAGGTCCAGGAGGCAGTCATGAGTGTGTCGGGGCCGATCCGTGTGGTGGTCGCCAAGCCGGGGCTCGACGGTCACGACCGTGGCGCCAAGGTCATTGCGCGTGCCCTGCGCGACGCCGGTATGGAGGTCATCTACACCGGGCTGCACCAGACGCCCGAGCAGGTCGTCGACACCGCGATCCAGGAGGACGCGGACGGCATCGGGCTGTCGATCCTCTCCGGTGCCCACATGACGCTGTGCGCACGGGTGTTGGAGCTGTTGAAGGAGCGCGACGCGGCGGACATCAAGGTCTTCTGCGGCGGGATCATCCCGGACGACGACATCGCCGAGCTCAAGGCGATGGGCGTCGCGGACATCTTCACCCCGGGCACGTCCACCCGGGACGTCGTGGCTTGGGTCGCGGCCAACCTGCGGGCGGCCGGCTGAGGTTGACGGTGCGGGACGGGCCGGCCCCAGGCTTCGGCGGGGTCGGCCCGTTCCGTCGTTCCGTCGTTCCGTCGCTTCGGGAACGGGCGTCAGGCGTCGAGTTCGGCGAGCATCGCGGCCCGGAATCGCAGCGTTCCGGCCAGCCGGGCGAAGGTCTCCGACCAGGCGGAGTCGGGCGCGGCCCCGGCGGCCAGCTCCTCCACGGCGGCCGCCGTCTCCGGGGCGAGCGCGCGTTCCGTCATCCCGAGCACCCCGCTGTGGCTCCACGGGTACGCGCCGGAGCCGGCGGCGCGGGCCAGGGCCGTCACCACGGCGGTGGACAGCGGCGGCGTCCACGGCGTGCCGCAGGCGCCGAGCAGTTGGAAGGCCTCGCCCAAGCCGTGCACCTCGATGAACGCGGCCGTCCAGGCGGCCCGCTCCTCGGGTGGGAGGACGGCGAGCAGCTTGGCGGGGGCGCCGGTGACGCGGGGGGCGCGGGCCCGTCCGGCGCCGCGGGCGGGCGGTGCGGGCGCCGGGCCGAGCAGCGCCCGGGCCCAGTCGGCGTCGTGCTGGCGGACGGCGGCGCGCGCCCAGGCCTCGCGCAGGTCGTCGGCCCAGCTGCTGCTGGTCTCGTCGATGCTGTCGCCGACCCGCAGGGCGAGCAGCTGCTCGGGTGTCAGGCCGGTGCTCTCGGGCCAGAGTCGCAGCGGTGCGGCGGCGATCACTTCGCCGAACCACCAGGCCCGTTCGCCGCGTCCGGTGGGGGACTTGGGCGGTATGCCGTCGCGCTGCATGGCCGCGTCGCACTCGGCGGGCGGGGTGACCAGCAGGTGCGTCCCGGCCGCGGCGAGGCGGACGGCGGTCCTCGCCCGCTCGGCCATCCGCCGGGCGAGGGCCGAGCCGGGCAGGGTGGAGAGCAGTTCGGCGGCGGTGGCGCGGACGTTCTTGCTGCGGTCGCCGAGGGCGGCCTCCAGGAAGGGTTCGTCGGCGGCGGAGAGGCCGTCCTGGAGGGCGTCCAGGAAGAGCAGGCGGTCCTCGGCGCGCTCGGTGGACCAGGTGCCGCTCAGCAGCTCCAGGCCGGCGGCCGGATCGCGGCGGCGCAGCAGGGTGAGGTGGGTGACCCGCTCGGCGAACAGGCCCTCGTGCCACAGCTGGTGGTCGACGGGCCCGCCGGGCTGCTCGGCCGGGTCGGGGGCGGCTGTGCGCAGCACGAAGCGCCAGTCGGGGTTCTGTTCGGCCAGCCAGCGGCCCAGTGGTCCGGCCAGCGCGACGGCGTCGGAGCGCAGTTCGCTGCGGGCCCGGGCGGCGTCGAGCAGGCCGGGTATCAGTGCGCCGGGCGGGCGCAGGCCCTGGGCGCGGGCGGTGGCGAGCCACTGCGGGAGCAGTTCGGCGAGGTTGGCCAGGGTGGCGCCGCCGCTGCCGCCGGACCGGCCGGCCAGCAGGACGGCGAGCCGGCGGGCGGCCGCCGCGGGCAGCTCGGGGCGCCGGTCCTCGGGCGCGGGCGGGCCGGGTGGTCCGGCGGCGGGGACGGGCAGGGCGCCGGCCCGGCGGCGGACGGTGGCGAGGGCGGCCAGCTCCAGCAGCGCGGTGGCCGGGTCGGCCTGGTCGACGGTGTCGGCGAGCGGCAGGGTGGTGGCCGGGAGCGGGCGGCGGTCGGTGCCGAGCAGGGCGGTGGTGTGCAGGGTCTCCCACGGGTCCTGGGTGATCGTCATCTTCGGTGCTCCTGATGTGTTCTGGACGCTAGACGGTGGTGAGGCCGATCGGGCGGTCGTGGCCGGCCCAGGCCGTGACCGGGGCGAAGCCCTGGTGGCCGTACTCGCCGAAGACCGTCAGCGGGCGGCCGGTGGAGACCGCGGCCAGCCGCCACAGGGCCGCCTCCGGGAGGGCCGAGGTGCGGACGGGCAGGGTGTGGTGGCCGTCCGTCAGGTACCAGCCGTCCGGGGTGCGGACGGGCACGGCGCCGGTGAGGACGGTCGGCCAGCTGTCCAGCCACGGGTCGTCGGCGACGGCGGTGCCGTAGCCGGCGACCGCCTCGGCGACGGTGAGGCCGTCGGGCGGGCCGGCCGGGCCGGGCTCGGGGGCGCCGTAGCGGGTGCCGAGGGCGGCGCGCAGCGGGCGGGCGCCGGGGTGGAAGGCGAGGTCGGCCTCCAGCAGGTGGCCGGTGGGCAGGGCGAGGTCGGGGGCCTGGCCGGGGCGGCCGAAGGCGAGCAGCAGGGCGGGGCGGCCGGTTTTGGCGCCGCGCAGCCAGACCCGGCGGGTGGTGAGCCGTTCGTCGGCGGAGTCGCGGCTGCCGAGCACCTGCCAGCGGTCGCGCACGGTGGGGCCGGCCAGGATCTCGGCGGTGTCGGTGGGGTAGCCGACCCGGGTGCGGACGGTGGCGGCCAGTTCGGCCGGCAGCTCGTCGACGCGGGTGGCGGCGGTGGCGAGCAGGTGCAGCATCGCGTACTCCTCCAGGAGCCGGTCCTGCGGGGCGGCGTCGAGTTCGCGGACCCGGGTGGCCAGGCCGGGGGCCTGGGCGTCGACCATTCGGGCGGCGACCTCCTCCCAGGGCCCGGCGGTGGACTGGTCGGCCAGGCCGTGCCGGATCCGGTCGGCCAGGCGAAGCCGCAGCTCGGTCGCGCCGGCCGCCACCCGGGCACCGCGCCGCTCGGCCCGGCGGCGGGCGGCGGCCGGGTCGGCGGGGGGCGCGGCGCGCTTCTCGGCGCGCTCCTCGCGGGAGGTGAGCCAGTCGGCCGCCCATGCGGCGGGTTCGGCGGCCGGGACGGCCTCCGGGGCGCCGCTCCACAGCAGGAGGAGCCCGAGCGCGTGCTTGCACGGGAACTTCCGGCTGGGGCAGCTGCACTGGTAGGCGGGCGTGGCGAGTTCGATCACGGTGCGGTACGGCGTGCTGCCGCTGCCCTTGCACTCGCCCCAGAGCGCGGTGCCGTCGGTGCCCGCCCCGGACCAGGGCGCGGGCGAGGAGAGCTTGCCGGCGGCCTTCTGCGACGCGGCGTCAGGTGCCAGGGACAGGACGTGTTCGGTGCTCCAGCGTTCCTCCATGCGACCGACGGTAGGCGGCGGCACTGACATCGGCTGACCGCCCGTCGGGAGCGCCCCGGGGTTTGTCAGTGCCGGGGTGCAGGGTGGTTCCCACAGGCCGGGACGCCGGCCCCAGCTCCCCCCGATCACCCTGCCGCCGAGGGCACCCGTGTGCCCGGCGGCCGACCCGAAGGAGCCCCCGTGACCGACGTTCTGCGGCAGCATGCCGAGGACGCCTTCGCCGGTGAACTGGCCGCGCTGGCCGCGCAGGACGACCGTCCGCGCCCGGAGCGCTGGAAGCTCTCGCCGTGGGCCGTGGCGACGTACCTGCTCGGCGGCGAACTGCCCGACGGCACCCCGATCACCCCCAAGTACATCGGCCCGCGCCGGGTGGTGGAGGTCGCCGTCACGACCCTGGCGACGGACCGCGCGCTGCTGCTGCTCGGCGTGCCCGGCACCGCGAAGACCTGGGTGTCCGAGCACCTGGCCGCGGCGGTCAGCGGGGACTCCACCCTGCTGGTGCAGGGCACCGCCGGCACCCCGGAGGAGGCCGTCCGGTACGGCTGGAACTACGCCCGGCTGCTCACCGACGGCCCGAGCCGGGACGCCCTGGTGCCCTCGCCGCTGATGCGGGCGATGGCGGACGGCAAGCTCGCCCGGATCGAGGAGCTGACCCGGATCCCGGCCGACGTGCAGGACAGCCTGATCACCATCCTGTCCGAGAAGACGCTGCCGGTGCCGGAGTTGGGCGGCGAGACGCAGGCGGTGCGCGGCTTCAACGTGATCGCCACCGCGAACGACCGCGACCGCGGCGTCAACGAGCTGTCCAGCGCGCTGCGCCGGCGGTTCAACACCGTCGTGCTGCCGCTGCCGGGCTCGCTGGAGGAGGAGGTCGACATCGTCACCCGCCGGGTGAACCAGCTCGGCCGCTCCCTGGAGCTGCCCGAACTGCCCGGCGGCGCCGAGGAGATCAGGCGGGTGGTCACCGTGTTCCGCGAGCTGCGGGCCGGGATCACGACGGACGGGCGGACGAAGGTCAAGAGCCCGAGCGGCACCCTCTCCACGGCGGAGGCGATCTCGGTGGTGGCCAACGGCCTCGCCCTGGCCACTCACTTCGGGGACGGCGTGCTGCGCGCCGGGGACGTGACGGCCGGCATCCTCGGCGCCGTCGTCCGGGACCCGGTGGCGGACCACGCGGTGTGGCGCGAGTACGTCGAAGGGGTGGTGCGCGAGCGCGACGGTTGGAAGGACTTCTACCGGGCCGCCCGCGAGGAGGTGCGATGACCGCGGACGTCGCGCTGCTCGGCATCCGGCACCACGGTCCGGGCTCGGCCCGGGCGGTGGCCGCCGCGCTGGAGCGGTGGCGGCCGGACGCGGTGCTGATCGAGGGCCCGCCGGAGGCCGACGGCATCGTCCACCTCGCGGCCGGGAACGGCCTGGTGCCGCCGGTCGCGCTGCTGGCCCACGCGGTGGACGACCCGGCGAGGGCCGCGTTCTGGCCGTACGCCGAGTTCTCCCCGGAATGGGTGGCGATCCGCTACGGCGTCGAGCGGGAGCTGCCGGTCCGCTTCATCGACCTGCCCGCCGGGTACGGCCTCGGACCCGCCGCCGAGGCGGGGGAGGCCGGGGAGCCGGGGGAGCCCGCCGGGCCGGTCGCCGACCCGCTGGCGCTGCTCGCCGAGGCGGCAGGCTACGACGACCCGGAGCGCTGGTGGGAGGACGTGGTCGAGCACCGCGCGCCCGGTGCGGACGGCGCGGACGACCCGGACGACCCGGACGGACTGGCGCCGTTCGCCGCCGTCGCGGAGGCGATGGCGGCGCTGCGCGCGGAGGGCCTCGGCGAGTCCCGGCGGGACGACCTGCGCGAGGCGTACATGCGCCAGCAGATCCGGGCCGCCCGCCGCGCCGGGCACCGCCGGATCGCCGTGGTGTGCGGGGCCTTCCACGTGCCCGCGCTGGCGGTGCTGCCGACGGTCGCGCACGACCGGGCGCTGCTCGCCGCACTGCCGCGGAAGGTGCGGACGGACATCACCTGGGTGCCGTGGACGCACCGCCGGCTCTCCCAGGCCACCGGCTACGGCGCGGGCGTGCAGTCACCGGGCTGGTACCACCACCTGTTCGGCACCGAGGGCGATCCGGTGCCGCGCTGGCTCACCCGGGCCGCCGAACTGCTGCGCGCCGAGGACCACCCGGTCTCCTCCGCCCACGTCATCGAGGCGGTCCGGCTCGCCCGCACGCTGGCGGTGCTGCGCGGCCGCCCGCTGGCCGGGCTGACCGAGACCCTGGACGCCGTCCGCGCGGTGCTCTGCGAGGGCTCGGACGTCGCCCTGGAGCTCGTCCGGGACCGCCTGGTGGTCGGCGACGCGCTCGGCGAAGTCCCGGACGCGGCACCGGCGGTGCCGCTCCAGCGGGACCTCACCCGCTGGCAGCGCACGCTGCGGCTCAAGCCCGAGGCCGCGCCGAAGGACCTCGACCTCGACCTGCGCAAGGACACCGACGCGGCCCGCTCGCGGCTGCTGCACCGGCTGCGGCTGCTGGGCGTCGACTGGGGAGTGCCGGCCCGCTCGGCGGTCAACTCGACCGGGACGTTCCGGGAGAGCTGGCGGCTGTGCTGGCAGCCCGAGTTCGCGGTCCGGATCGCCGAGGCCGCCCAGTGGGGCACCACGGTGGAGGAGGCGGCGACCGGCAAGGCCGTCGGCACCGCCCGCGCCGCCGCCGAACTCGCCGAGCTGACCGGGCTGGTGGAGACCTGCCTGCTGGCCGGGCTGGCCGGCGCGCTGCCCGCCGTGATGCGGGTGCTCGCCGACTGCGCCGCGCTGGACACCGACGTCGCGCACCTGGCCGGGGCGCTGCCCGCGCTGGTCCGGGCGCTGCGCTACGGCGACGTGCGCGGCACCGACCACGGCGCGCTCGGCGAGGTCGCCACCGGCCTGGCCGACCGGATCTGCGTCGGGCTGCCGCCCGCCTGCGTCGGGTTGGACGCCGAGGGGGCGGCGGCGATGCGCGGCCGGCTCGACGAGGTGCACGGCGCGATCGGCCTGCTCGGCCCGGCCGCCCGTCCGGAGCCGGACGCCCCGGACGGATCAGCGGGCCCGGGCACCCCGGCAGCCTCCCCGGGCCCGGACGGTTCCGAGGCCCTGGCCGACCGCTGGGCCGCCGCCCTGCGCTCGCTGGCCCGCCGCGAGCCGGCCGGCGGCCCGGCCACCGGCGCCCCCGGCCTGCTGCGCGGGCGCGCCGTCCGGCTGCTGCTGGACGACGGGCGGCTCGACTCCGAGGAGGCCGCCGGCCGGCTGCGGCTGGTCCTGTCCACCGCCAACGCCCCGGCGGACGCGGCCGGCTGGATCGAGGGCTTCCTCACCGGCGGCGGCGCCCTGCTGCTGCACGACCCGCGCCTGCTCGCCCTGCTCGACGAGTGGCTGACCGGCGTGCCCGGCGAGGTCTTCACCGACGTCCTGCCGCTGCTGCGCCGCACCTTCGCCGGGCTGGAGGCGGGCGTCCGCAGCACCATCGGCGGTCGGGTCGCGGCCGGCCCGCTCGGCGAGGCCCCGGCGGCCCCGACCCCGGGCGGCACCCTCGACCCGGCCCGGGCCGACGCCGCCGTCCCGGTGGTGGCCCTGCTGCTCGGCGCCCGCCCCCGGATCCCCCGGCAGGCCGCCGGCCGCAACACCTGACACCCGTGAAGGAGGACCTGATGGCGACCACGACCGACGAACGGCTGCGCCGCTGGCGGCTGGTGCTCGGCGGCGAGGCCGACGGCACCGGCTGCGCCCTGCGCGGCCGGGACGCCGCGATGGACGGCGCGCTGGCCGCGCTCTACCGCGGCGCGCCCGAGGAGGGCGGCCGGGGGGCCCGCGGCGGCCGGCGCAGCGCGGGGCTGGGCGGCTCGGCCCCGCAGGTGGCGCGCTGGCTGGGCGACATCCGCGAGTACTTCCCGTCCACCGTCGTCCAGCTGATGCAGCAGGACGCGATCGCCCGGCTCGGCCTGGAGCGGCTGCTGCTGGAACCCGAGATGTTGGAGGCCGTCGAACCGGACGTGCACCTGGTCGGCACCCTGCTGTCGCTCAAGCACGCGCTGCCCGAGACCACCCGGGAGACCGCCCGGGCCGTGGTCGGCAAGGTGGTCGCCGATCTGGAGCGCCGGCTCGCCGACCGCACCAGGGCCACCCTGGGCGGCGCCCTCGACCGCAGCGCCAAGGTCAACCGGCCCCGCCACCGCGACATCGACTGGGACCGCACCATCCGGGCCAACCTGAAGAACTACCTGCCCGAGCACGGCACCGTCGTGCCCGAGCGGCTCGTCGGCTACGCCCGCGCCCAGCGCGCGGTGAAGAAGGACGTCATCCTCTGCATCGACCAGTCCGGCTCGATGGCCCCGTCGGTGGTGCACTCGGCGGTGTTCGGCGCGGTGCTCGCCTCGATGCGCACGCTGGACACCCGGCTGGTCGTCTTCGACACCTCGGTGGTCGACCTCACCGAACAGCTCACCGACCCGGTCGACGTCCTGTTCGCCACCCAGCTCGGCGGCGGCACCGACATCAACCGCGCGCTCGCCTACTGCCAGTCGAGGATCACCCGGCCGTCCGAGACCGTGGTGGTGCTGATCAGCGACCTCTACGAGGGCGGCATCCGGGACGGCATGCTCAAGCGCGTCGCCGCGATGAAGGCGGCCGGCGTCCAGTTCATCGCCCTGCTGGCGCTCTCCGACGAAGGTGCGCCTGCCTACGACCACGCCCACGCCGCCGCCCTGGCCGCCCTGGGGGCCCCGGCCTTCGCCTGCACCCCGGACGCCTTTCCGGAGATCATGGCCGCGGCGATCGAGAAGCGCCCGCTGCCGGTGCCTGACCAGGGAGTGTGAGGATTCACCCGGACGTGCGAACCGGCCGACCGGCGGACGGGGGGTGCGCCGACCGCCCCCGTAGGCTGTCTGTGACGGTTCTCACCACGGACGGGCAGGCCCCGGGCGAAACAGTCCCGTCGTACGGGGATAACCTGCCAGACGGACGTGACGCGCGTGTTGATTGACGTGTGCGCCCGTGGCTGTGTGGGCCGCAAGGCCGTACCTCTGCGTACCCGCACCGCCCCGACGACCCGCAGCGAAGATCCTGCCGTGGCACGCTCGTAGAGACACAATCCGCGACCACGAACAAGGACAAACACGTGGACCTGTTCGAGTACCAGGCGAGGGACCTCTTCGCCAAGCACGGTGTGCCCGTGCTTGACGGTGATGTGATCGAGACCGCCGCAGACGCTGCCGCCATCGCGGAGCGCTTCGGCGGCCGCGCCGTCGTCAAGGCTCAGGTGAAGGTGGGTGGCCGAGGCAAGGCCGGTGGCGTGAAGCTCGCCTCCGACCCGGCTGACGCCGTCGCCAAGGCCGAGGCGATCCTCGGCATGGACATCAAGGGCCACACCGTCCACAAGGTGATGCTGGCCCAGACCGCGGACATCAAGGACGAGTACTACGTCTCGTTCCTGCTGGACCGCACCAACCGCACCTTCCTGGCGATGGCCAGCGTCGAGGGCGGCGTGGAGATCGAGGTCGTCGCCGAGGAGAACCCCGACGCGCTCGCCAAGATCCCGGTCGACGCCAACGAGGGCTGCACCCCGGAGAAGGCCGCCGAGATCGTCGCCGCGGCGAAGTTCCCGGCCGAGATCGCCGACCAGGTTGCCGACGTCCTGCAGAAGCTGTGGAAGGTCTTCATCGCCGAGGACGCGCTCCTCGTCGAGGTCAACCCGCTGATCAAGTCCGGCGAGGGCAAGATCATCGCGCTTGACGGCAAGGTCTCGCTGGACGAGAACGCCGAGTTCCGCCAGCCCGAGCACGAGGCCCTGGAGGACAAGGCCGCGGCCAACCCGCTGGAGGCCGCCGCCAAGGCCAAGGGCCTGAACTACGTCAAGCTCGACGGCCAGGTCGGCATCATCGGCAACGGCGCGGGCCTCGTGATGAGCACCCTCGACGTGGTCGCCTACGCCGGTGAGAACCACGGCGGCGTCAAGCCCGCCAACTTCCTCGACATCGGCGGCGGCGCCTCCGCCGAGGTCATGGCGAACGGCCTGGAGATCATCCTGGGCGACCCCGACGTCAAGTCGGTGTTCGTCAACGTCTTCGGCGGCATCACCGCCTGTGACGCGGTCGCCAACGGCATCGTGCAGGCCCTCGCGCTCCTGGAGAGCAAGGGCGAGAACGTCACCAAGCCGCTGGTCGTCCGTCTGGACGGCAACAACGCGGAGCTGGGTCGCAAGATCCTCGACGACGCCAACCACCCGCTGGTCCAGCGCGTGGACACCATGGACGGCGCCGCTGACCGCGCCGCCGAGCTGGCCAACAAGTAAGGAAGGGGACTTTCACACCATGGCTATCTTCCTTACCAAGGACAGCAAGGTCATCGTCCAGGGCATGACCGGCTCCGAGGGCATGAAGCACACCCGCCGCATGCTCGCCTCCGGCACCCAGATCGTCGGCGGTGTCAACCCGCGCAAGGCCGGCACCACGGTCGACGTCGACGGCACCGAGGTGCCCGTCTTCGGCGGCGTCGCCGAGGCCATGGAGAAGACCGGTGCCGATGTCACCGTCATCTTCGTGCCGCCGAAGTTCACCAAGGACGCCGTCGTCGAGGCCATCGACGCCGAGATCGGCCTGGCCGTCGTCATCACCGAGGGCGTTCCGGTGCACGACACCGCCGCCTTCTGGGCGTACGCCGGTTCGAAGGGCAACAAGACCCGGATCATCGGCCCGAACTGCCCCGGCCTGATCAGCCCCGGACAGTCGAACGCCGGCATCATCCCGGCCGACATCACCACCTCCGGCAAGATCGGTCTGGTCTCGAAGTCGGGCACCCTGACCTACCAGCTCATGTACGAGCTGCGGGACATCGGCTTCTCCTCGGCCGTGGGCATCGGCGGTGACCCGGTCATCGGCACCACCCACATCGACGCCCTCAAGGCGTTCCAGGAGGACCCGGAGACCGAGCTCATCGTCATGATCGGTGAGATCGGTGGCGACGCCGAGGAGCGTGCCGCGGCCTACATCGCCGAGCACGTCACCAAGCCGGTCGTCGGCTACGTCGCGGGCTTCACCGCCCCCGAGGGCAAGACCATGGGCCACGCCGGCGCCATCGTCTCCGGCTCCTCGGGCACCGCCCAGGCGAAGAAGGAGGCCCTCGAGGCCGCCGGTGTCAAGGTCGGCAAGACGCCGTCCGAGACCGCCCGCCTGGCGCGCGAGATCATCGCCGGCTGACGTCGGTCGACTGCGTAGCCAGGGCCTGTCCGGCGGATCTTGTCGGATCAGCGCGCGGCGTTGGGCGCCCGGCTGGGCGTGCGTCCGAGTCGTCCTCGTACTGGACGTACTTGGACGATTCGGACGTGCGTCCAGCCGGGATGCCCGGCGTCGCGCGCCCGGCAAGATCCACCGGACAGGCCCTAGCGCCCCTGCCCTTTCACGGGCAGGGGCGCTCGCGCGTTCGCGGACGCCGTCAGTGCGGTGTCGACCCGGTCGTGCACGGCAGCGGTGACCACAGCGGGCAGACCTCCGGGCCCTGCGGCGGCGGCGGGGCGCCCGCCCCCCGGGCGACCGCCGGCAGCTCCCACCGCGCGGCGGCCTGCGGCGCCGACTCCACCACGACCGCCTCCACCCCCGGCGTCGGGCTGCACCACAGGCTGCGGACGACGTTCGGCGGCCCGCCCGGCAGCGCCGGCACACCCGGCACAACAGGCGCGCCCGGCACGCCCGCGTTCGCCGTCGACAGGCACATCGCCGGCTCCGGCGGCTCCGGGGACCGGAACAGCGTCACCGGCCGGATCCCCACCAGCGTCGCCAGCGCCGCCCCGCCCACCGCCGCCGTCAGCAGCGCCGCCGCCCCCGTCCGGCTCGCCGTCCACAGCCGGTGCCGGGCCAGCAGCACCGGCACCGGCGGCCGGTGCGGCTGCGGGCAGCCCCGGACCGCCGCCCGGTGCAGCAGCCCGCTCAGGCCGTCCGCGAACCCCGGTGCCGCCGGATCCGGCCCCAGCAGCTCCGGCACCCACCGGGCCAGCGCCACCCGGGCCGCCCACACCCGCCCCTCGGCCGCCGCCAGCGTCGACTCCACCTCCACCGCGACCGCCGTCGCCGGCAGGCCCAGCCCGTCGTGCAGCACCAGCGCCCGGCGCTGCGGCCGGGACAGCCGCCGCAGTGCCTTCAGCAGCGCCCGGTCCCGGTCGGTCAGCCGGTCGTGATCGGGCAGCACCGCCTGCGACTCGTCCGCCGGCCGTACCCGGATCCGCCGGTGCGGCAGTTTCCAGGCGTGCATCCGCCGGGGCCCGCCCCGGTGCCACGGGGACAGCGCCAGCTCGCACGCCCGTACCCGCACCCACCCTTCCGGATCCCCCGTCGCGGCCACCTCCGCCCAGCCCCGGCGCGCCGCCCCGAACGCCAGCCGGACGCAGTGCGCCGCCCGGTGCCGGCAGGCGGTCAGCAGGAACACCTGCTGCACCAGCCGGGTGTGCGCCTGCTCGTACAGCTCCTCGAAGCTCCCGGCCGGCCCGGCCCGCTCGTCGTCGGCCGGCGTGGCCGCGCGGGCGGGCCGCCCGGTGCCGGTGGCCGGGTCGTCGGGTCGGGCCTGCGCCGCGGGCGGGGTGTCGCGGGTGCCCGGCGGTGTCGTGGTGGCGGCGGGTGTGCTGATGCGCTCTCCCGGGGCGTTCGGGGCCGCCGGGGCGCTAGCGGCGTCGGTGGCGGGGGTGGGGGCGTGGGCGGGGTGGGCGGCCGGGCCGGGGTGCTCTCCTCCGGTGCCGAGGACGGGCGGGCGCGGCGGCGCGGGGTCGGGGGTACGGGGGTCGGCGGCAGGGTCCGCCTGGGCGTCGCCGGGCGCGTCGGGGCTGGGTGCGTCGGGGCCGGGTGGTGTGGGGCCGGGTGGTGCGGGGTCGGGGCTCTTCGGGCGGGCGGTGGTGAGGGCGACGGCCTCGGCCTCGGTGGCCGCGCCGAGTTTGCGCATGGCCCGCTGGACGTAGCTGCGGGCGGTGGCCGGGGTGACGCCGAGGGCGGCGGCCGCCTGCGGGAGGTCGCGACCGGCGGCGAGGTGGGCGAGCACCTGGGCCTCACGGGGCGTCAGTTTCCGTAGGGGGCGCGCCGCGTCCTGGTCGGGGCGGGTGGCCCGGGGTTTGCGGGGGCGGTTCTCGGGGGTGGGGGAGTCGGCGCCGGCGGGGTGTTCGGCGGTGGGTGGCGTGGTCATCAGACGCTCCGGGCCGGTGCGCCGGCGGCTTGGGGATCGGGTCTGAAAATGCGCATAAGCCAATAATCTGGGACACGGCGGCGGTTTACCGCTTCACGGGGCATGGCGAGTCGCCTTGGCACCATGAGGCGTATGACGCAGCTGATGGGCCGTCCGATCCTGGAACTGCCGGGCGAATTGGGCGGACGCCCGTTGCCGGCCGACCTGTTGGCGGGGGTGCGGACGGCGCTGGTCGGCCTGGCGGTGGTCGGGGTGCCGGTGCTCGGGCTCTGGGTGGCGACGCCGTACGCGGACAACGGGGCGACCGGTGCCACCCGGTTGGCGGGGGCGCTGTGGTTGCTCGGGCACGGCGCGCCGGTGCTGCGGGGGGACGCGGGCGCCCCGCTGACCGTCACCCCGCTGCTGCTGGGCGTGCTGGCGGTGGCTCAGCTGTACCGGGCCGCCGTCGCGGTGGCGTCGCGGCGCGGGCCCCGGCCGCGCTGGGGCGGCCCGGCGGCGGTCTGGGCGGGCTACTGCGCGGTCGCGGTGGCGGTGGTGCTGCACTGCACGGGCGCCGGGCTGTTCCGGGCCAGGGTGCTGCCGGACGTCCTGGTGGTGGGGTTGCTGGCCGGGCTGGCGACGGCGGCGGGCGCGCGTTCGGCCCGGGCCGCCGGCCCCGACGCCCCGCCCCGCCGCCCGGCGTGGCCGCTGCTGGACCGGCTGCCCGCGCCGTTCCGACCGGCCGGCGGCGCGGCGGCGGTGCGCGGCTCGGTGCTGGCGGCCGGGGCGGGCCTGGTGGCGGCGGGCGGGGTGCTGGTGGCGGTGGCGGCGGCGCTGGACGCGGCGGTCGGGGGCGGGCGCGGGATGGCGGTGCTCGGGCGCGGGCCGGCGGCGCTGGTCGGGCTGCTGCTGCTCGGGGTGGTGCTGCTGCCGAACGCGGTGCTCTGGGGGACGGCGTACGCCCTGGGCCCGGGGTTCGCGGTGGGTTCCGGGACGGTGGTGGCGCCGGGCGGCACCGTGCTGGGCCCCGTCCCGGAGTTCCCGATGTTCGCCCTGCTGCCGGCGGAGGGCCCGGGTGGCTGGCGGCTGGCGGCACTGCTGCTGCCGGTGCTGGCGGGGGTGGTGCCGGCGGTGCTGCTGGGCCGGGCGGCGGCCGGCCCGCGCGCAGCGGCCGAGGCCGAGGCCGGGTCCGGGACCGGCGACGGCGACGGCGACGGGGGCGGCGACGGACCGTGGCCGCTCGCGGTGACGGTGGTGGCGGTGCTGGCGGCGGCGCTGCTGACCGGCGTCGCGGTGGCGGCGGCGAGCTGGCTGGCGGGTGGCGCGCTGGCGGGCGGTCGGATGGCCCGGCTGGGGCCGGCGCCCTGGTGGACGGGACCGGCGGCGGCGGGCTGGTTCGCGCTGGTGGCCGTGCCGGGCGCGCTGCTGGTACGCCATCGGGCGCTGTGCCCCGCGACCGTCCCGGAGGCCGACGAAGGGGTCGACGGAGGGGTCGACGGAGAGGTCGACGGGCAGGCCGCCGAGGAACTCGACGCGGACGCCGACGAGGAGGCCCTGCCCGCCGCCCGCGCCCGGTCGGCCGAGCGGCTGCGCCGGGGGGTGCTGCTGCTGCGGGCCCGCGGGTACGCCGCGGTGCTGCGCCTGGGTGGGCGGGCCCCCGGAAGTGACTAGGGCGTGTCCGGCAAGACCGGCCGGACAGGGTCTAGCCGGCGTTCCCGGTGAAGTCGACGTACCACTTGGGCGCGAACCGGTCGCAGTTGTCGGCGCCGACGGAGGTCAGCGAGTCCCGGACGCAGGTGACGTAGTCGTTGTAGTACATCCCGAGGCCGATCACCGAGGTCGCGACCACGACGGTCATCGCGCCGGTGAGGATTCCGGCGAGCGCGGCCGGGGTGAGCGGGTTCGGGGCGGCGGGCTGGCGGGCGGCGGGCTGGGGGGCGGCGCCGGTGACGGCGGCTGCCGGGGCGGGCTTGGGGGTCCGCAGCGCGCTGATGCCCCACACGATGCCGAGCGCGCCGACGAACAGGGCGGCCCAGTGGAAGCCGGCGAACAGGCAGACCAGCGCGAGCGGCCCGGCCAGTGCGGCGTTGCGGGCCCGGCGCTGGGCGGGGTCGGCGGGGTCGAGCTTGGGCGGCTGCGGGGCCGGTGGGGTGGGGCGGCCGTCCTCGGGCCGGCCGGGGCCCCAGGGGTGCGGCGGCGGGAGCTGCGGGTGTTCGCCGGTGCCCTGGCCGCCGGTGCCGTCCGGGCCCTCGCCGGGCCAGGGGTTGCGCGGCTGCCACGGCTGGTCCGGGGCATCCGCCGGCGGCGGCGCGAAGGGGTTGCGCTCGCCGGTGTCGTCACCGCTGCTCATGGTTCAGCCATTCCTTCTCGGTCGGGGCGGCGGTCTCCCGCCTTCCCTATGATCCCGCAGCCGTTCGCCGGTCCTCAGGCGGCCTGCCCGCTGCGCGGGTGCCGGGAGGGCCGGTGCCCGGGGCAACTCCGCTGTGCGGGCCGGAGGAGATCCCCGTCTCAACTACGCGCGTAGCGCCGCCGGGAGGGTGCGGAGGCCGTCCGACCAGCCGTTATCGTGGTGACGGTCAGCAGCTCGCAGAGGTTCCCGGGTGCCCGCGTCGCGGTGGGTTCTCCTGGTGTTCCCCCTCGCTCGACCTGCCGTTCGTAGTGGCCCCACCACCGGTGGACGTACCAGCGGGCGGCGCCCGACCTACGGAGAATCGCGCAGTGGCCGCCGCCCCCGCCCAGCTCTTCCCGCCCCGTACGCCCGGACCGGCCCGCCTGGTGGTGCTGGTCTCCGGTTCCGGCACCAATCTGCAGGCGCTGCTCGACGCCGCAGCCGATCCGGCGTACGGCGCCGAGATCCTCGCCGTGGGTGCGGACCGCGACGGCATCGCGGGCCTGGAGCGGGCCGAGAAGGCGGGCCTGCCGGTCTTCGTCCACCGGGTGAAGGACTTCGCCGACCGGGCCGACTGGGACCGCGCGCTGACCGCCGCCGTTGCCGCCCACGAGCCGGACCTGGTGGTCACGGCCGGGTTCATGAAGATCCTCGGCCCCGAGTTCATCGCGGCCTTCGCCGGGCGGATCGTCAACACCCATCCCGCACTGCTGCCCTCCTTCCCCGGCGCCCACGGCGTCACCGACGCGCTCGCGTACGGGGTGAGGGTCACCGGCTGCACCGTCCACCTGGTCGACGCCGGGGTGGACACCGGGCCGATCATCGCGCAGGGCGTCGTCGAGGTCGTCGACGCCGACCACGCCGATGGCGGCGAAGCGCTGCACGAGCGCATCAAGACTGTCGAGCGCAAGCTGCTCGTCGACGTCGTGGGCCGGCTGGCCCGCGAGGGCCACCGCATCGAGGACCGAAAGGTATGGATCCCGGCATGAGTGCCAGCTCCACCACCCCCCCTGTCTCCGAGAACATCCGTCCGATCCGTCGTGCGCTGATCAGCGTGTACGACAAGACCGGTCTGGAGGAGCTGGCCCAGGGCCTGCACGCCGCCGGGGTCGCCATCGTCTCCACCGGCTCCACCGCCGGCCGGATCGCCGCCGCCGGCGTCCCGGTGACCGAGGTCTCCGAGCTGACCGGCTTCCCGGAGTGCCTGGACGGGCGCGTGAAGACGCTGCACCCCCGCGTGCACGCCGGCGTGCTCGCCGACCTGCGGCTGGAGTCGCACCGCGCGCAGCTGGCCGAGCTGGGCGTCGAGCCCTTCGACCTGGTCGTGGTGAACCTCTACCCGTTCAAGGCCACCGTCGCCTCGGGCGCCACCCCGGACGAGTGCGTCGAGCAGATCGACATCGGCGGCCCGAGCATGGTCCGCGCCGCCGCCAAGAACCACCCGTCGGTGGCCGTGGTGGTCGACCCGGCCCGTTACGTCGACGTGCTGCGGGCCGCCCAGGAGGGCGGCTTCGACCTGGCCACCCGCAAGCGCCTGGCCGGTGCGGCGTTCGCGCACACCGCCGCGTACGACGTCGCGGTCGCCTCCTGGTTCGAGGCCGGCTACGCGCCGAGCGACGAGCGGTTCCCGGAGTTCCTGGGCGCCACCTGGGAGCGGCAGAACGTGCTGCGCTACGGCGAGAACCCGCACCAGGGCGCCGCGCTGTACAGCGACGGCAGCGGCGGCCTGGCCGGCGCGGAGCAGCTGCACGGCAAGGAGATGTCGTACAACAACTACGTCGACACCGACGCCGCCCGCCGCGCCGCGTACGACCACGCCGAGCCGGCCGTCGCGATCATCAAGCACGCCAACCCGTGCGGCATCGCGACCGGCGCGGACGTCGCCGAGGCGCACCGCAAGGCGCACGAGTGCGACCCGGTCTCGGCGTACGGCGGCGTGATCGCGGTCAACCGCCCGGTCACCGTCGAGCTGGCCGAGCAGATCGCCCCGATCTTCACCGAGGTCGTGGTGGCCCCCGGTTACGAGGACGGCGCCGTCGAGGTGCTGGCCCGGAAGAAGAACCTGCGGGTGCTGCTGGCCCCCGAGGCGCCGGCCAACCGCCAGGAGCTGCGCCCGGTCTCCGGCGGCGTGCTGCTCCAGGACGCCGACCGGGTGCAGGCCGAGGGCGACGACCCGGCGAACTGGCGGCTGGCCACCGGTGAGGCGCTGTCCGAGGCCGAGCTGGCCGAGCTGGCCTTCGCCTGGCGGGCCTGTCGGGCCGTCAAGTCCAACGCGATCCTGCTGGCCAAGGACGGCGCCTCGGTGGGCGTCGGCATGGGCCAGGTCAACCGGGTCGACTCCTGCAAGCTCGCGGTCGAGCGGGCCGGGGAGCGGGCCAAGGGCGCGTACGCGGCCTCGGACGCGTTCTTCCCGTTCGCGGACGGCCCTGCCATCCTGATCGCGGCCGGCGTCAAGGCGATCGTCCAGCCGGGCGGTTCGATCCGGGACGAGGAGGTCGTCGCGGCGGCCGCCGAGGCCGGGGTGACGATGTACTTCACCGGTGCGCGGCACTTCTTCCACTGATCGCGTTCCACCGCTCGCCCGGCGCACCGCCCGGGTGACGGCATGACAGAGCGGCCCGGCTCCTCCGGAAGGGGAGCCGGGCCGCTCGTCGTCCGATCGGCTCGGACCGGGCCGGTCAGTGGTGCGGCCGGTCAGTAGCGCGGCCGGGCGAACCAGGCGACGCCGTCCTTGACGCTCATCCCGACGATCATCGTGATCGAGACCGCGAGCCACATCAGCGTGAAGACGATGCCGACCGGGTTGGCGTTGTTGGCGAACGAGCCGGCCAGCCCCAGCAGACCGAGCAGTGCGCCGAACGAGCCGTACACCAGGGTGGTGATGCGGACCGCGGGCCCGCCCTTGCCGAACTTCACGCCCAGCGTGATGGAGAAGGCCGCGAACAGCGCGCACACGATGCCGACGACCACCAGCACGCCGGCCGCCGCGTTGCCGAAGCCGTTGAACGGGTCGCTCCCGTCGATCTGCTGGGCCCGGTTGGTGACCTCCTTGGCCGCCGCGGCGGCTATCAGGTAGATGCCGCCACCGATGATCTGCACGGCGCCGATGATGAACAGCAGCACCCGGGTGGTGACCACCAGGCCCGGCATGTTCTGCGGGACGGCCGGCGGGTAGCCGTAGCCCGGTCCGCCGTAGCCCGGCGCGGGCGGCGGGTAGCCGTACCCGGCCGGCGGGGCCTGCTGGGGGTAGCCGTAGCCGGGAGCCTGCGGCGGCTGGCCGTACGGGTTGTTCGGGTTGTTCGGGTCGGGCGGGTAACTCATCGATGCCTCCGGGCAGTTGCGGGGACGTGGGGACGGGACGGAGGGCCCGGTTCCGGTTGGCGAGTCGGGTCGCCGGTGGAACGGGACGCTAACGGAGGGGAGTGACAGCCCGGAGCGGATCCGGGCGCGGCCGGCTCAGGCGCGCGGTGAGAGCGCTGAGAGCGGTGAGAGCAGTGCGAGCGGAGTCGTCGACGGGCCCGCTGCGGGCAGGACGGCGCCGCAGTGGTCGGGCGGCTCGGTCTGAAGTGGTCGGCTCACGTGCTCTTTCCCCCGGGTACGCCCCCGCCGGGTGTCCGTCGGCCCGTCACCGGGCCGGGTCGCGGCAGGGAATGCCCGCATATCGTCAACCGGACGGCGGGGCCGTGTCCAGCCGGTTCCGCGCGCCGGACCGAGACTGTGGCGCAACCGCAACGTGGTCCGGGCCTTCCGTACCCGTCCGACCGGAGGGCGGGAGGACGGCGGGGGCCGGTGGGAGGACGACGGGGGCCGACGGGGGCCTGTGGGAGGACGACGGGAGGACGACGGGAGCTCGAAGACGGGCCCTGGTACGGCGGCTTGCCCCGATCCGGGAGAATGGGGTCATGACTGCCCAGATTCTCGATGGCAAGGCCACCGCCGCCGCGATCAAGTCCGAACTCGCCGCCCGCGTGGCGGTCCTCAAGGCGAAGGGCGTCACGCCCGGCCTCGGCACCGTCCTGGTCGGCGACGACCCGGGCAGCCGCTGGTACGTCAACGGCAAGCACAAGGACTGCGCCGAGGTCGGCATCGCCTCGATCCAGCGCGAGCTGCCCGCCACCGCCACCCAGGAGGACGTCGAGAACGTCGTCCGCGAGCTCAACGCCGACCCCTCCTGCACCGGCTACATCGTCCAGCTGCCGCTGCCCAAGGGCCTGGACCAGAACCCGGTCCTGGAGCTGATGGACCCGGACAAGGACGCCGACGGCCTGCACCCGACCTCGCTCGGCCGGCTCGCCCTGGGCATCGAGGGGCCGCTGCCGTGCACCCCGCTGGGCATCGTCGAGCTGCTGCGCCGGCACGACGTCGAGATCAACGGCGCCGAGGTGGTCGTGATCGGCCGCGGCGTCACCGTCGGCCGCTCGATCGGCCTGCTGCTGACCCGCCGCAGCGAGAACGCCACCGTGACCCTGTGCCACACCGGCACCCGGGACCTCGGCTACCACCTGCGCAAGGCCGACATCATCGTGGCCGCCGCGGGCGTGCCGCACCTGGTCAAGCCGGAGGACGTCAAGCCGGGCGCGGCGGTGCTGGACGTGGGCGTCAGCCGCAGCGAGGGCAAGATCGTCGGCGACGTGCACCCGGGCGTGGCCGAGGTGGCCGCCTGGATCTCCCCGAACCCCGGCGGCGTGGGCCCGATGACCCGCGCGATGCTGCTCAACAACATCGTCGTGGCGGCCGAGCGCCGCGCCGGCGTCTGACCCCGCGACCGACACCACCACGAGGGACGGCGAGCATGACGGAACCGCGACCGGCGCGGACCCCGCGCAGGCCGGTCAAGACCACCGGCACCCTGCCGCCCGAGGGCGCGGCCGCGGCCCTCGGACGCGACCACACCCTGCCGGTCCGGCAGTGGCCGATAACCCTGGTCCTGCTGGTGGTCGGGGCCGGCCTCGCGGTCACCTGGTTCGCCGACTTCAAGGACGGCTTCAAGTACGGGCTGCTGATCCTCGGCTGCGGGGTGCTGCTCGGGGCCGTCCTGCGGCTGGTGCTGCCCGAGGTCGGGATGCTGGCGGTGCGCAGCCGCTTCACCGACGTGATCGTGCTGACCTTCCTGGGAGCGTCGATCGTGCTGCTGACCCTGGTGGCGCAGCCGAACCCGTGGCTGGAGATCCCGCTGCTCGACAACATCGGCAAGTTGATCGGCCGGCCCAAGCACTGACGCCGGGGTGACCGTGACGGCCCCCGCCCTGCGAGCCAGGGCGGGGGCCGCCGTCCGTTGTGACGCATCAGCCAGGCCCGCACCCGCGGCGTACGCTTCCCTTTGCGATAACCTGACGCCGGTCTCTCGATGTCGAGAGACCATCCTCGGCTCCAGCGCGCCGGTGTGCCTGGGGCACCTGGCGATCTGCTGGAGAAGGTAGAAATGACCCGCACCCCCGTCAACGTCACCATCACCGGAGCGGCCGGCCAGATCGGCTACGCGCTGCTCTTCCGCATCGCCTCGGGCCACCTGCTCGGTGCCGACGTCCCGGTGAACCTGCGCCTCCTGGAGATCCCGCAGGGCCTCAAGGCCGCCGAGGGCACCGCCATGGAGCTCGTCGACTGCGCGTTCCCGCTGCTGCGTGACATCACGATCACCGACAACCCGAACGAGGCCTTCGACGGCGCCAACGTCGCGCTGCTGGTCGGCGCCCGTCCGCGCACCGCCGGCATGGAGCGCGGCGACCTGCTGCAGGCCAACGGCGGCATCTTCGGCCCGCAGGGCAAGGCCATCAACGACCACGCCGCGGACGACATCAAGGTCCTGGTCGTCGGCAACCCGGCCAACACCAACGCCCTGATCGCCCAGCGCAACGCCCCGGACGTCCCGGCCGAGCGCTTCACCGCGATGACCCGCCTGGACCACAACCGCGCGGTCGGCCAGCTCTCCGTCAAGACCGGTGCGCCCGTCTCCGACATCAAGCGCGTCACCATCTGGGGCAACCACTCCGCCACCCAGTACCCGGACATCTTCCAGGCCGAGATCGCCGGCAAGCCGGCCTTCGAGGCCATCGGCAGCGACCAGGCCTGGCTGGACGAGACCTTCATCCCGACCGTCGCCAAGCGCGGCGCGGCCATCATCGAGGCCCGCGGCGCCTCCTCGGCCGCCTCGGCCGCCAACGCCGCCATCGACCACGTGTACACCTGGGTCAACGGCACCGCCGAGGGCGACTGGACCTCCATGGGCGTCGTCTCGGACGGCTCCTACGGCGTCCCGCAGGGCCTGATCTCCTCCTTCCCGGTCACCACCAAGGCCGGCAAGTTCGAGATCGTCCAGGGCCTGGAGATCTCCGACTTCTCGCGCGCCCGCATCGACGCCTCGGTCAAGGAGCTGACCGAGGAGCGCGACGCGGTCCAGGAGCTGGGCCTCATCTGAGCCCCGCGGCACCGCTTTCCCGACGGCCCGCCGCCTCCTTCCCGGAGGCGGCGGGCCGCCGTGTGGCCAGGCGTCGCCCCTTTCTCCCCTCCCCCGGTCCCAGCCCGTCCCCCCCCTACCCACCGCGGACCAAACCACCGGGG
>NZ_JBHVWW010000002.1:69960-75942 GCF_042882025.1 Kitasatospora sp. NPDC058243 | reverse complement strand
CCGAAAAGGGTTCAGGGGATTGCTCCTCCATGGAAGCCCATGCACCCTCTTCCCCGAACGCCCCCCTCCTCCGCCCCGGGGTGGGCCGGGCCGCCGTGTGACCGGCCGTCGCCCGTTCCTCCACTCCCCGGGCGCCGGCCGGTCCTACACTGACCCGCTGTGAACGAAACCCTCGGGGACGCCCTGCTCGTCCTCGTCTTCATCCTGCTGGGCGGGCTGTTCAACGTCGCCGAGATCTCGCTGATCTCGCTGCGCGAGGGCCAGATCCGGACGCTGGAGGCGCTCGGCACCCGGCGGTCCGCCCGGGCCGCGCACCTGGCCGCCGACCCCAACCGCTTCCTGGCCGCCGTCCAGGTCGGCGTGACCTGCATGGGCTTCCTGTCCGCCGCCTTCGGCGCGGACACCCTGGCCGGCAAGGTCGCCCCGCTGTTCGTCCGGGCCGGGCTCACCGAGGGCGTCGCCGACGCGATCGCCCTGGTCGGCCTCACCCTGGTGATCAGCTACGTCTCGCTGGTGCTCGGCGAACTCACCCCCAAGCGGATCGGCCTGCAGCGGGCCGAGTCGATCGCGGTGATCGCGGCCCCGGTGGTGGACGTGATGTCGGTGGCGCTGCGCCCGGTGATCTGGCTGCTCGGCCACTCCACCAACCTGATGGTCCGCCTGCTGGGCGGCGACCCGGCCGCCGGCCGTGGCTCGATGAGCTCCGAGGAGCTGCGCGGCCTGGTCGCCGCCAACACCGAACTCGGCAGCGACGAACGGGCGTTGATCGCGGACGTGTTCTCCGCCGGGGAGCGGCAGCTGCGCGAGGTGATGGTCCCGCGCACCGAGGTGACCTTCCTGGACGCCGAGCGCCCGCTGGCCGCCGTCCGGCACCAGGCGGACACCTCGCCGCACTCGCGCTACCCGGTGGTCGAGGGCAGCGCCGACGCCGTGGTCGGCTTCGTGCACGTCCGCGACCTGTACGGCGCGCGCGGCGAGCAGGCCGCCAAGGTCCGCGACCTGGCCCGCCCGGTGAAGCTGCTGCCCGGCACCAAGCGGGTGCTGGAGGCGATGGGCGAGATGCGCCGCGAGGGCCACCACCTGGCCATCGTGGTGGACGAGTACGGCGGCACCGCCGGGATCGTCACCCTGGAGGACCTGGTCGAGGAGGTGATCGGCGAGATCCGGGACGAGTACGACCGGCCGGAGACCGCCGCCACCCGCCGGCTGGTCGGCGGCGGCATGGAGCTGGACGGCCTGCTCAACCTCGGCGACTTCACCGAGGAGACCGGCGCCACCCTGCCCGAGGGCCCGTACGAGACGGTGGCGGGCTGCCTGGTCGCCTCGCTCGGCCGGCTGCCCAGGGAAGGCGACCAGGTGCGCGTCCCGGTCGAGGGCGGTGGCGGGGTGCTGCTGACGGTGGCCAAGTTGGAGGGCCGGCGGATCGCCCGGGTGAGGGTGAGTGCGGTCACACTGGCGGAACCTCCTGGGGCGGACGTTTCCTGAGCGCCCGGTGGAACTGGAACAATGGCCCGCATGGTCAACGCAGCGGTCACTGGTCCGGTCAAGGACCGTCCCCGGGTTCTCTCCGGCATCCAGCCCACCTCCGGCTCGTTCCACCTCGGCAACTACCTGGGCGCGGTGCGCCAGTGGGTGGACCTGCAGAAGGAGAACGACGCCTTCTACATGGTCGTCGACCTGCACGCGATCACCGTCTCGCAGGACCCGAAGGAGCTGCGCGAGAACACCCGGGTCTCCGCCGCCCAGCTGCTCGGCGCCGGCCTGGACCCGGAGCACTGCACCCTGTTCGTCCAGTCGCACGTGCCCGAGCACGCGCAGCTCGCCTGGGTGATGAACTGCCTCACCGGCTTCGGCGAGGCCTCCCGGATGACCCAGTTCAAGGACAAGTCCGTCCGGCACGGCGCGGACAGCACCACGGTCGGCCTGTTCACCTACCCGGTGCTGATGGTCGCGGACGTCCTGCTCTACCAGGCGGACGCCGTCCCGGTCGGCGAGGACCAGCGCCAGCACCTGGAGCTCACCCGCGACCTCGCCGACCGCTTCAACACCCGCTACAGCCCGACCTTCACGGTGCCGAAGCCGTACATCCTCAAGGAGACGGCGAAGATCCAGGACCTCCAGGACCCGGGCGCCAAGATGAGCAAGTCCGCCTCCTCGGACAAGGGCCTGGTCAACCTGCTGGACGAGGCGAAGGTCAGCGCCAAGAAGTTCAAGAGCGCCGTCACCGACACCGGCACCGTCGTCTCCTACGACGAGGACGGGAAGCCCGGCGTCTCCAACCTGCTGCGCATCCACTCCGCGCTCAGCGGCCAGTCGATCGACCAGCTGGTCGCGCACTTCGAGGGCAAGATGTACGGCGCCCTGAAGACCGAGCTGGCCGAGCTGTTCACCGAGTGGGTCACCCCCTTCCAGGAGCGCACCCGCTCGTTCCTGGACGACCCGGCCGAGCTGGACCGGGTGCTGGCGATCGGCGCCGAGAAGGCCCGCGAGGTGGCCGCGCAGACGCTGGAGACGGTGTACGACCGGGTCGGCTTCCTCCCGGCCGCCAAGCGGTGACTCCCCTCACACGCCTGCCCGATGGTGACGGTCTCCCCGAGGCCGTCACCATCGGCGTGTCCGTGAGCGTTCCGGATCCGTACGGTGCGCAGATCCAGGACGCCCGGGCCGGGCACGGCGATCCGCTGGCCCGGTCGATACCGACGCACGTCACCCTGCTGCCGCCGACCGAGGTGCCCGCCGAGGCGCTGCCGAAGATCGAGGAGCACCTGGCGGCGGTGGCGGCCGCGCACCGGCCGTTCCGGATGCTGCTGCGCGGCGCCGGCACCTTCCGCCCGGTCTCCCCGGTGGTGTTCGTCCGGGTCGAGGAGGGCGCGCAGGAGTGCCGGCTGCTGGAGGCGGACGTCCGCTCCGGCCCGCTGGCCCGCGAGCTGGCGTTCCCGTACCACCCGCACGTGACGGTCGCGCACGGCCTGCCGGACGACGCGCTGGACCAGGCGTACGCGCAGGCGCGCGGCTTCCGGGCGGCCTTCCCGGTGCCGGGCTTCGGCCTCTCCCGCTTCGACGCGGACGAGGTCTGGCGGCCCTGGCGGAGCTACCTGTTCTCCTGAACCACCGGACTGACCTTCAACTACCTTACTGACCTTACGAGTTCGAGCATCCGGTCGACCACCCGGCGGGACGCGCCGCCGTCGTCCAGGACGCAGTGCTCGGCCCGGAAGCGCCGGTGGCGCTCCGCGTACCCGGGCGGCAGGGCCGCGCCGGTGTCGGCGAGTTCGCGCAGCGCGCCGAGCAGTCCGGCCGAGGTGGGGACGAGCGGGCCGGGGGCCTGCGGCTCGAAGTCGAAGTAGAAGCCGCGCAGGGTGTCGCGGTAGTGCTCCAGGTCGTAGGTGAAGAAGAGCACCGGGCGGCCGGTGACGGCGAAGTCGAACATGATCGACGAGTAGTCGGTCACCAGGACGTCCGCGACCAGCAGCAGTTCCTGCGGGTCGGGATAGTCCCCGCAGTCGTACAGGAAGCCGTCCCCGGCGCCCGGCAGCGGCTCGCGGACGTGCGCGTGCGGGCGGATCAGCAGCACGTGGTCCCGGCCGAGCAGGCGCCGGGCGTGGTCGAGGTCCAGCCGCAGGCCGAGCCGGAAGCCGTCGCCGTCACCGCGCTGCTGGTCCTCGCGCCAGGTCGGCGCGTACAGCACGATCCGCTTGCCGTCCGGGATGCCGAGCCGGCGGCGGACGGCCGCGGCGGCGGCCTCGTCGGGGCGGGCGAGCACGTCGTTGCGCGGGTAGCCGGCCTCCAGGATCTCGCCGTCGTAGCGGAACGCGCGGCGCAGGATCGGGGTGGCGAACGGGCTGGGGGAGAGTAGCAGGCTCCACTGCGGGGTCTCCCGGTCGAGCGCCTCCAGGTAGCCGTGGTCGGCCAGCCAGGGGTTGTCGACGTCGTGGGCGATCCGCTTCAGCAGCGAGCCGTGCCAGGTCTGGAGCACCACCTGGCCGGGGCGGCGCTCCAGGAAGTCCGGGAAGTGCGTGTTGCCGACCAGGTACCGGCAGGTGGCCAGCGCGCGGTACCACTCCGGGCTCCAGATCCGGACGGCCCGGACCCCGGGCGGCAGTTCGGCCTGGGCGTCGTCGACCACCCAGAGGTGCTCCAACGGCGCTCCGCGGCGGGCCAGTTCGGCGTGCACCGCGCGCGGCGAGTCGGCGTAGCCGCGGCCGCCGAACACGTCGTACAGCACGGCCTCGCGCAGCGGTTCGCGGCGGGCGGCGGGGTAGTGGACGGCGCGCTGGCGGCTCTGCGTCCAGGCGCTGCGCTCGGTGGGGGTGAGCACCGGGGTGGAGTCCACCAGCAGGGTGTCGTGCCAGCGGCGCTGGAGCAGGATCCGCTTGCCGCCGGCCGTGGTGGCGGCGGGCAGCGCGGGCAGGGCGGCGGGTGCGGCGAGCAGCGGGCGGCTCGGGCCGGGCCGCCCGGCGGGCGTCAGCGCGGCCTCCCAGATGCCCTTGCGCAGGGGCAGCGCGGTGCCGTCGGCGCCGGTGCGGGTGGCGGGCAGCAGGACCTTGAAGCGGCCGTCCTGGTCGGCCTCGACGGGGGAGCGGACCTCGCTCGCGGTGCCGGTGTGCCGCAGGACGAGCTCCAGCCGGTCCGCGGCGCGGTCCGGGCAGCGGCCGGTGAGCTCGAAGCCGCCGGCCCGGACGGCGATCCGCTCGACCAGGCCGGCCGCGGGTTGGACGCACAGTTGGAGCCGGCCGTCGGCGAGGTGCTTGAGGTAGAGGGCGCGGTCCGGGGTGTCGGGCAGCCGGTGCTGGCCGGCGACCGGGCCGCCGCGCTCGTCCGGGCAGAGCTGCTCGGTGCCGCCGTCGGGGTGCAGGAACTCGGTGTCCCAGTGCTCCAGTTCGCCGCTGCCGCGGCCGTCGGCGGTGAACGGCCGGTACGGCAGGTGGACGGCGAAGGTGTTGCCGGTGCGGGCGACCGGCCGTTCGATCACGGCGTCGCTCTGCCGGTGGCGCAGCCGCAGCACGGTGCCGGCCGGGCAGGAGTCCGCGCTGCCGCGCAGGTCGAGGCCGTCGGCGGCGGGGGTGGCGTGGGTGAGCCGGATGCCGGGGCGTTCGAGCAGCAGCCGCAGTCGCCCGTCGGCGAAGTGCGGCTGGAGGCGGACGTCGTGGTCCACCCACTGGGCCGGCGGGTACTCGCCGGAGCCGCACCAGTGCGGGGCGAGGGCGCCGTACCGGCGGCGCAGCCGGGTGGGGCGCGGGCGGGTGAACAGGGTGGTCTCGATCTGCCAGTCGCCGAGCAGCCAGTCGGTGCCGTGGCGCAGCCGGCCGGGCTCGATCAGGGCGGTGAAGCCGGACCAGTCGTGGTTGAACTCGGGCTGGGCGCTGTCGTCGGTGACTTCGGGCAGCCGGCGGGGCCGGGAGCGCAGGTGGACGGGCGGCCGGGTCCCGTCGGCGTGGCGCAGGGTCAGCCAGGTCCAGGCGGAGCCGGGGCGGCCGGTGTCGAGGTCGTCCGGGCGGGCGAAGCCGGTGAGCTCCAGGCCGCGGCCGGTCCAGCGGGCGCGCAGCAGGCCGAAGGTGACGTCCTCGTCGGCGGCGGGCTGGTCGGTGCTCACGCGGGGGTCGGCGTGCGGAAGGACGAACCGTGTGAGCGCAGGCATGGCGGGGGTCCTTCGGGACGGGGGCCGGGCCATGGGCGGTGGACCGGGGCCGCCGGACCGATGCCGAGAGGAAACCGGGGCCGAATTCATATCCCATACCGGGACGCCGTCCGGGTCAACAGTGCGGACCGGGGAATTTCCCGTGAAATTCGCTGACAAACACTAGTTCGAGTGCAATGTACAGGCAAAGACCAGGGATATTGTCAGGGAATTCCCAGGAAAGCGCAGAGGGGGGAAGAGGGGGTTTGCGTGGGGGGGGCTGTGGGGGGATCCCGGGGGTGTTTGGCCTACCCCCCTTCGCTTAGGGTGCCCGGGACCCCCCCACAGTAGAGCTCGGCTGCCAA
>NZ_JBHVWW010000002.1:36407-69950 GCF_042882025.1 Kitasatospora sp. NPDC058243 | reverse complement strand
GGGGGGGGGGGGGGGAAAGGGGGGGGGGGTTGGGGGGGGGTTCCAGGGAGAGGGGGGGGGCCCCAACCGTGTTCCGCTTCGCCCGCCTCGGTGGGGCTCTCGGGGGTGCTGCGGGCCGCCCCGTGTTACTCGGTGCTGCTCGGCACTACTCCGCGCGGAGCATCGCGTCGACCACCCGGGCGGAGGCCTTGCCGTCGTCCAGGTCGCAGTACGCCGTGCGGAACGCGGCGGCCTTGTCGGCGTACTCGGCCGCGACCTCGCCGACCCGGCCGAGCGCGTCGACCAGTTCCTCGGAGGTGGCCAGCAGCGGGCCGGGCGCCTCCGCCTCGAAGTTCAGGCTGAAGCCGCGCAGGTTGTCGCGGTAGTGCTCCAGGTCGTAGGTGAAGAACAGGATCGGCTTGCCGGTCGCGGCGAAGTCGAACACGCTGGCCGAGTAGTCGGTGATCAGCACGTCGGCGATCAGCAGCAGCTCCGCCATGTCGGGGTAGCTGCCGACGTCCCAGATGTAGCCGTTGCCGGCGCCCGGGATCTGACCGCACATCATGCTGTGCCGGCGCACCAGCAGCACCTGGTCGTCGCCGAGCGCGGCCTTGGCCGCCGCCAGGTCGAGCCGCAGGTCCAGCTGGTACCCGCCGTTCGGCCGACGCCGGTCCTCGCGCCAGGTCGGCGCGTAGAGCACGACCTTCTTGCCCTCGGGCAGGCCGAGCCTTTCGCGCACCTGCTCGGCGGTCTTCTCCCGGTCGGCCGCGAAGAGCAGGTCGTTCTTCGGCGAACCGCTTTCGAGAATCTCGCCCTTGTAATCGAACGCGCGTCGCAGGATCGGGGCCGACCAGCTGTTGCCGGCCGCCAGCAGACTCCAGCTCGGAACCTCCCGGGCGAGGCCCTTCAGGTAGTTCGCATCCGTGAACCAGACCTTCTCGAAATCGAGGCCGATCTGCTTCAGCGGGCTGCCGTGCCAGGTCTGCAGGACCACCTGGCCGGGGCGGCGGACGAAGAAGTCGGGCAGGTGGGTGCTGGTGACGATGTACTTGGCGGTGGCCAGCGCCTCGAACCACTCCGGGCTCCACAGCCGGATCGCGCTCGCCGACTGCGGCAGATCGGCCTGGAGGTCGTCACTGCCCCACAGGTGCTCCAGCGGCAGGCCGCGGCGGACCAGCTCCTCGTGGACCGCCCGCGGCGAGTCGGCGTACAGGCCGCCGAGGCCGACGTTGTACAGCACGGTGTCGCGCACCGGGTGCCGGCGGGCGTTCGGGTAGTCGACGAACCGCAGCTGGCGCAGCCGGTAGCCGCTGCGCTCCTCCGGCAGCAGCGCCGAGTGCGACTCCAGGGAGAGGCCGTCGTGGTGGCGGCGCTCCAGCACGATGCGCTTGCCCCGGGACTCCACCTCCAGCGGCATCGCGCCGAAGCAGTCCGGCGAGATCAGCGCGTACGAGCTCGGAAGCTCCTCGGCCACGGCGCCGACCGGACGGAAGAAGACGTTCCAGGTGCCCTGGGCGAGCGGCACCCGGCCGGCGAAGGAGGCCGTCGGCACGGCGGGCAGCGCGGTCCGGAACCGTCCGTCCGCGATCTCCACCGGGTAGACGTGCTCCTCCTCGCGCCAGTCGTGCCGGACCACCAGCTCCCAGCGGTGCGCGCCGGACAGCGGGAACGAACCGCTGAGCAGGAAGCCGTCCGCGCCGCGGGCGGAGACCTCGTCCACCACCGGCTGCAGCAGCTGGTCGGAGAACTGCAGGTACCCGCTGGGGGAGGGCTTGGAGTAGAGCGCCCGGCGCTGGTCGACCGGGGCGTCCGGGTTGAGCGGCAGGTGCAGCTGCGCCGGGGCGTTGCGGTCGTCCCAGGTCACCGGGACGGTGCTGCCGTCGGCCAGGACCAGCGCGGTGTCCCAGCGGTCACGGGCGCGCTCGGCGGCCACCGGGTCCAGCTCGGCCCAGGCCTCGCGGAGGGCGGTCAGCTCGGCCACCGGGAAGGACACGCTGAACGGCTGCAGGCTGCCGACCGGCGCGCCCAGCTCCAGCGGGAAGGCCAGCTCGCGGTCGGACTCGACGTGGGTGAGCCGCAGCCGGGCCCCGGCGAAGCTGGAGCCGGAGCGGGCCGCGCCCGACACCTCGACCCGGCCGCCGTGCGAGGCCAGGCCGGTCACCCGGGCCTTGACCGTCTCCACCCGCAGGTAGACGGAGCCGTCCCGGACCCACGGCACGATCCGCACGTCCGGCTCGACCCAGTGCGCCGGGATGTACTGCGCGGTGTCGCTCCAGCCGGCCCAGACCCGGCCCTTGTAGACGCCGCCCTTGCCCGCGCCGGCCACCAGGACGCGCCAGTTGCCGTCCTTCCACTGGCCGCGGTGCTTGAGCTTCTTCGGGTCGACGCCGACGGTGAAGCCGGCCCAGTCGCAGCTGTACAGGTCGTGGTGGCAGCTGGCGGTGGCCTCGGGGCTGTACTGGGTCTTCATCGGCACCGCGATCACCCGGCGGCCCTTGGCCTCGCGCAGCACCAGGGTGCGGACCATGTCGTGCTTGCCGGCCGCGCCCATCTGCTCCGGGTACGCGTGCCCGGTCAGCTGCAGCCGCCCGCCGACCCAGGCCGTCTCGTACAGCCGGCTGCGCATGACCAGCGAGTTGTCCAGCTTGAGCACGCCGGACGGCACGCTCTTGCGCCCGCCGCGCAGGAACGGGTAGTCGGCGTACGGGCGCAGCAGACCGCGGGCCTGGACGCCGCCGTTGCTCTCGCCCTCGTACTTGATCTGCTCGACGAACTCGTCGATCCGGCCCTGGAGGGTCAGGTGGTACTTGAGCCGCAGCGGCGCCCGCAGCTTGCGGACCTGCTCGGGGCCGATCGCCCGCAGCAGCCGGCTGACGTTCTTGATGTAGGCGTCCCGGTACTCCTTGTCGCCGTCCACGACGGACCAGAAGAACATCGGGATCTCCTCGACGAGGGTGTTCTCGTCGTAGGAGCGCAGGTACTGGGCGAAGCGCGGATCGGTCTGCTTGCGCAGCCAGCCGCGGACCAGCTCGACCGAGGTGACGCGGTCGATCAGGCCCTTGGGGTTGGTGCGCATCTGGGTGATCGACATCTCGCCGACCTCGCGCTCGCGCCAGTGGTAGATCGGCTCGCAGAGCACGTCCACGCTCTTGGCGAGGTAGTGGTGCGGCACGCTGACCGGCGCGTCCTCGTACAGGATGCCCTCGGGGTAGAGGATGCCGGCCGCGTCGAAGAAGGAGCGGCGGTACACCTTGTTCCACGCGGTGCGGTCGGTGACCAGCGCCGGGACCTCGGTGATGTGCGTCTTGAGCTTGGTCTCCCTGAACGGCCGCGAGTGGCCGCCGGACTGGTAGTAGCCCACCGCGCGGAACCGCAGCACGTTGCCGGTGGCGAAGTCCGAGCCGGTCTCGTCCAGGGTGTTGATCATCAACTCGTACGCGCTCGGCGGCATCGAGTCGTCACTGTCGACGAAGCACAGGAACTCGGCGTCCGGGTCGATGTGCCGGATGCCGGTGTTGCGGGCCGCGCCGAGGCCCTTGTTCACCTGGCGGACCAGGCGGAACCGCGAGTCCTTGGCCGCGTACGCCTCGGCGAGGGCCGCGCTGTCGTCCTTCGAACCGTCGTCGACCATGACGCACTCGAAGTCCGTGAAGGTCTGGGCGGCGATCGAGTCGAGGCATTCGACCAGGTAACGCTCGACGTTGTAGATCGGAACGACGATGGAGAGGCGGGGAGCCATCGGCTACGCAGGCCTTTCTCGGGAAGGAGCGTGGCAGCCCGTTGAGGGCCTGACCGCACTTTGGATCGGTGCGTACGTGCGCACCGATCCTACCTCCGGGCCATGGGGCCCTTCGGGGCCACTACGCTGGGCCCGTGCCCCGCTTCAGCGTGATCGTCCCCGTGTACCAGGTTCAGGACTACCTCGCCGAGTGTCTCGACTCGGTGCTCGGCCAGGGCGGCCCCGACCTCGAACTGATCGCGGTGGACGACCGCTCCCCGGACGGCTGCGGCCCGATGCTCGACGAGGCCGCCGCCGCCGACCCGCGGATCCGGGTGCTGCACCTGCCCGAGAACGTCGGCCTCGGCCGGGCCCGCAACGCCGGCCTGGAGGCCGCCACCGGGGACTACGTGATCTTCCTCGACAGCGACGACACGCTCACCCCCCAGCTGCTCAAGAGCGTCGACGACCGGCTCGCCGCCACCGGCGACCCGGACGTCCTGGTCTACGACTACGCCCGCACCTACGCCGACGGCCGGATCACCCGGGCCGCCTCCGCCCACGTGTTCGGCGCCGCCTCCCCGGACGTCTTCGACCTCGCCGCCCGCCCCGACCTGCTCGACCTGCTCCAGGTGGTCTGGAACAAGGCCTACCGCCGCGACTTCGTCACCGCCCAGCAGCTGGTCTTCCCGGCCGGCTACTACGAGGACACCCCCTGGACGTACCCGGCGCTGCTCGCCGCCGCCCGGATCACCCTGCTCGACGAGGTCGGCGTGCACTACCGCCAGCGCCAGGAGGGCGGCAACATCCTGGCCACCGCCAGCCGCAAGCACTTCGACGTCTTCGCCCAGTACGACCTGGTCTTCGCCTTCCTGGACCGCCGCCCCGACCTCGACCACTGGCGCCCGGTCGTCTACGGCCGGATGCTGCACCACCTCAACACCGTCGTCTCCAAGCCCGGCCGGATCCCGCCCGGCGACCGCCGCGAGTACTTCCGCCGCGCCGCCGCCCACTGCGCCCGGCTCCGGCCGGCCGGCTACCGCCCGCCGCCCGGCGTGGACGGCGTGCGCACCGAACTGCTCAGCCACGGCCGCTACGGCGCCTACCAGGCCGTCCGCGCCCTCGCCCGGGCCCGCCGCCTGGTGAAACGCTAGAGACTGCGCCGAGCCTGACGGCCATTCGGAGGACGGACCGGTATAACCGGTCGGGTGGACTTCCTGACCCGCCTCCCGGTCGTCGGCCCGCTCGTCACGTGGGTGCTGCGCAGCCGCCCGTACCGGGTGTACGAGTACTTCTCCGCGGCCCGGGGCAACCGGCTGGCCGGTGCGGTCACCTTCTTCGGCTTCCTCGCCCTGTTCCCGCTGCTCACGGTGGGCCTGGCGATCGCCGTCTCGACGCTCAGCAGCAGCCAGGTGGCGGACCTGCAGAAGCACATCTCCGACCAGCTGCCGGGCATCTCGCAGGCGCTCAACCTGCCGTCCCTGGTGGCCAACGCGGGCGCCGTCGGGCTGGTCAGCGGGGCGCTGCTGCTGGTCTCCGGCCTCGGCTGGGTGGACACCATGCGCACCTCGATCCGGGACGTCTGGCAGCTGCCCGACGACGACACCAACGTGGTGCTGCGCAAGGCCTGGGACTGCGCGGTGCTGGGCGGCCTCGGCGTGGTGTCGCTGATCTCGGTGGGCGCCTCCACCGCCGGGACGACGCTGGCCGGGCGGATCGCCGACTGGACCGGCCTGCGCAGCGGCTACCTGCTGACCGGGGTCGGCGTGCTCATCGCCATAGCGTGCGACACGCTGCTCTTCGCCTACCTGCTGGCGCCGTTCCCCGGGATCCGCGGCCAGCGCCGGCGCGACGTGCTGCAGGGCGCGCTGATCGGCGCGGTCGGCTTCGAGCTGCTGAAGGTCCTGCTCGCCTCCTACCTCGGCTCCGTCGCCGGGAAGAGCCTGTACGGCGCCTTCGGCGTGCCGGTGGCGCTGCTGCTGTGGATCAACTTCGTCTCCCGGCTGCTGATGTACTGCGTGGCCTGGACGGCGATGGCCGATCCGGTGGCCGCCCGGGAGCGCACCCGGGAGCACGCCCGGGCGCTGCTGGCGGCGGCCGACGAGGCGCAGGCGGCCGCGGACACGACGGCGGCCCGGCCCCGGGAGGAACCCTGAGGCCGGGCCGTCCGTCCGGCCGTCACCAGCCGGCCGCTCCGCGGCGTCCGCGCCGTAGGACCAGCACCCCGTAGCCGGCCGCGGCCGTCACCAGCACGACGGCCAGCCAGCCGCCGAGGCCGAGCCCGTCGTCCTCGGCGGCGGCGGGGGTGGCAGTGGGGGTGGTGCCGGGCCGGGTGGCGGGGGTGGAGTCCGGCGGGGGCGCGCCGGCGGTGCCGCCGGCCTGGCCGCTCGGCTCGCCGTCCGGCGGGAGTTCGTCGACCAGCTTGCCGACCGGCTGCACCTTTCCGGCCGCCGCGAAGCCCCAGTCCAGCAGGGCCGCGGTCTCGTCGTAGACCTTCTGGTAGCTGTCCGGGTGCATCACGGTCACCAGCAGGGTGCGGCCGTTGCGTTCGGCGGCGCCGACGAAGGTCGAGCCGGCGTTGGTGGTGAAACCGTTCTTCACGCCGATCAGGCCGGGGTACTTGCCCAGCAGGCGGTCCGTGTTGGCGATCCCGAAACTGCCGCGCTGGCCGGTGTTCTTGTCCACCGCGCCCGGGAACATCGCCTGCCGGGTGGCGCAGTACATCCGGAAGTCGGGGTTGCGCAGGCCGGCCCGGGCGAACAGCGACAGGTCGTAGGCCGAGGAGAGCTGCCCGTCCATGTCGTAGCCGTCCGGGGAGATCACCCGGGTGTCCCGGGCCTGGAGGGCGTCGGCGCGGGACTGCATCTCGACGACGGTCTGCTCGACGCCGCCGTTCATGTGCGCCAGGACGTGCACGGCGTCGTTGCCCGAGCTCAGGAACACCCCGCGCCACAGGTCCTCGACCCGGTATTCCAGGTTCTCCTTGATGCCGACCAGGCTGCTGCCCTCACCGAGCCCGAGGATCTCCTCGTCGGCGACCTTGTGCACCGTGCTGCGGTCGAACTTGGGCAGCACGGTGTCGGCGAAGAGGATCTTCAGGGTGCTGGCCGGGGCGAGCCGCAGATGCGGGTTGCTGGCCGCCAGCACGTCGCCCGACGTGGCGTCGGAGACTATCCAGGACTCGCCGGTGAGGTCCCTCGGCAGGGCCGGGGCTCCGGCCAGCGGCGAGACCTGGACGCCGGAGCGCCCGAGCCGCTCGCCGCCGACCGCGGAAGCGGCCGGGGGCGGCTCCTGCGGGGCGGCGACCGCCCCCGGGGCGGCTAACAGGGCCGGGAGGACCGCGGCGGTCGTGACGAACAGATGCGCGAATTTCTGACGACGTGTGGACACGCGCAGACCGTACCCACTTCGGGGCATCCGCTGTGCGCCACACCGGGCCGGTCCTCCGTACGAGGGGCCCGCCCTACGCCGATCGGCGGTCCGCGCATACTGGGGGACGCACCCCGCCTCCCCACCCCCGACGAGGACCCCCATGAAGCTCAGCCGCCGCACCTCCTGGTTCCTGACCGCCTTCGGCGTCTGGTCGATCATCATCTGGACCACCTTCGTCAAGAACCTCTGGAAGGACTCCGGCGGCCAGGCCTTCACCAACGGCGACCACTCCCAGCCCACCGCCTTCTTCTGGATCCACCTCCTCCTCGCCGTCACCTCCTTCCTCCTCGGCATCGCCGTCGGCGCCGTCGGCCTGCGCGGCCTCCGCGCCACCCGCCGCACCCCGGTTACCGACTGAATCTCCGTTGCCGCTGTCGGTCCCCACTGGAAAGATCCTCACCGCTCGTACACGTAACGAGATCTCTCGATCAAAGGGGTGGGGTACCTCCATGACACTTCGGCATGCCCGCAGACTCGGCGGGGTGACGGCGGCCGCGATCGCGGCCGGCCTGCTCACCGCGCCCGGCGCCTTCGCCGCCGACACCGCGCCGGCCGTCCTCGGCACCAGCCAGGGCAGCGAGTACCGCGCCGACGCCTGCGACTCGACCACCGACCCGAGCTGGGTCGGACGGACCACGAACGGCCCGACGCTCAACGCCAAGGTCACCGGCACCGGTGCCCGGTTCGGCGTCTGGGACGAGACCACGGGCGCCCAGGCCCCGGTGTTCACCGGCGAGGCCCAGGCGTACGGCCAGCAGGCCAAGGTCGCCGTCCCCGGCCTGGTGGACGGGCACGGCTACGCATGGCACGCCTGGGCCGTGCAGGACCAGCAGGCCTCCGCCCCGTCGGCGGACTGCCACTTCCGGGTGGACACCACGAGCCCGACCGCCACGGTCTCCTCGCCCGACTTCCCGGCGAGCGGCACCGCCACCAAGTACGCGGGCCAGAAGGGGACCTTCGTCCTCACGACCGCCGACCCGGCCCCGGCCGGCGGGCAGGCCTCCGGCGTCGCCTGCGTCCGGTACGGCTTCGGCTACCTCGGCGTCGGCGGCTGCGACTCGTCCGATGCCGTCAAGCCGGGCGCCGACGGCACGGTGACGGTCGGCCTCAAGGTCCTGAACTGGGGGACCAACATCCTCAACGTCCAGGTGACGGACAAGGCGGGCAACGTCGGCGGGGCGTCCTACACCTTCTACGCCCCGTCGAACCCGAACCCGCCGAAGGCCCTCGGCGACGTCGACGGGGACGGCACCGCGGACATCCTGCTGCCCGACGCGCAGGGCAACCTGCAGTACCTCGGCGTGAACGCGTCCGACACGACGCCGAATGCGGTGATCACGGGCGCCCACGCGCCGTACGACGGCAACTGGGCGCCGTTCCAGGTGGCCCACCTGGGCTGGTCGAACCAGCACGCGCCGTCCTCGGACGACCTCTTCGTCCACAAGCCGGGCGACGGCTACCTCTACCAGTACCGGAACTTCGACTACGGCTCCTTCTCCCAGACCTGGACGGGTGCCGGGCGTTCGACCCGCTGCGTGGACGGCACCGGGGCAGCCGCGGCGTGCCCCGCCGACTACGCCTCCGACTGGTCGAAGGCGGACCAGCTCGTCGCGTTCGGTCCGGCGACCGGCGGCTTCGCCCCGTCGCTGGTGACCCTTGAGGGCGGCAACCTCTGGCTGCATGCCGGCGGCAACTTCAGCTTCGGCACCCAGAAGGTCCGCAAGCTCACCACCACCGGTGACTGGGCCGGCTACGACCTGATCGCCCCCGGCCCGGACGCCGCCGGCAACCTCGCCCTGTGGGCGCGCGACCGGGCGACCGGTGACCTGCACGCCTACCCGGTCCCGAAGAAGGCCGACGGCACCTTCGACTTCTCCGCGCTCGCGGACCCGAAGGCGAACGTGGTCGCCACCGGCTTCACCACTGCCGCCTACCCGACCCTCGGCAGCTCGGGCGACGGTGACGGGGACGGCACGCCGGACCTGTGGGCCGTGACCGCCGACCGGCACCTGGTGACCTTCAGCGGCTGGTCCGCCCCGAAGGACCTCGGCGTGCTGCGCTGAGCCCATGGCGAAGGCCCCCGTCCGATCATCCGATCGGGCGGGGGCCTTCGCCGTGTCAGGCGGAGATCAGAAGCGGCGGGTGACCAGCGCCCGCTTCACTTCCTGGATCGCCTTGGTGACCTCGATGCCACGCGGGCAGGCCTCGGAGCAGTTGAAGGTGGTGCGGCAGCGCCACACGCCCTCACGGTCGTTGAGGATCTCCAGGCGCTGCTCGGCGCCCTCGTCGCGCGAGTCGAAGATGAAGCGGTGCGCGTTCACGATCGCGGCCGGGCCGAAGTACTGGCCGTCGTTCCAGAACACCGGGCAGGACGACGTGCACGCGGCGCACAGGATGCACTTGGTGGTGTCGTCGAAGCGCTCGCGGTCCTCGGCGGACTGCAGGCGCTCGCGGGTCGGGTCGTTCCCCTTGGTGATGAGGAACGGCATGACGTCCTTGTACGCCTGGAAGAACGGGTCCATGTCCACGACCAGGTCCTTGAGGACCGTGAGGCCCTTGATGGCCTCGATCGTGATCGGCTTCTCCGGGTCGACGTCCTTGATCAGGGTCTTGCACGCCAGCCGGTTGCGGCCGTTGATCCGCATGGCGTCGGAGCCGCAGATGCCGTGCGCGCAGGAACGGCGGTAGGTGAGGGTGCCGTCCTGCTCCCACTTGATCTTGTTGAGCGCGTCCAGGACGCGCTCCTTCGGGTCGAGCGTCAGCTGGTAGTCGACCCACACCGGGTCCGGGTGCTCCTCCGGGTTGAACCGGCGGATCCGGAAGGTGACGGTGATCAGCTCGACGCCGCCCGCCTCGACCGCGTCCAGAGCGGCCGAGTGCTTCTCCACGGTAGGAGTGCTCATCAGTACTTACGCTCCATCGGCTGGTAGCGGGTCGTGACGACCGGCTTGTAGTCGAGGCGGATGGAGGTGCTGCCGTCGGCGGCCACCTCCTGGTACGCCATGGTGTGCTGCATGAACTTCACGTCGTCACGGGTCGGGAAGTCCTCGCGGTAGTGGCCGCCGCGCGACTCCTCGCGGGCCAGCGCGGAGACGGCCAGCACCTCGGCCAGGTCGAGCAGGTTGCCCAGCTCGACGGCCTCCAGCAGGTCCGTGTTGTACCGGAAGCCCTTGTCCTGGATCGAGACGTTCTTGTAGCGCTCCTTCAGCGCGGCGATGTCCTCGACCGCCTGCTTCAGGGTGGCGCCGGTGCGGTACACCATCGCGTTGGCGTCCATGGTCTCCTGCAGCTCCTTGCGGATCTGCGCCACGGACTCGGTGCCGGCGGCCTCGCGCAGGCCGTCGACCAGGGCCTGGACCTTCTCGGCCGGGTTCTCGGGCAGCTCGACGAACTCGTGCACGTTGGCGTAGTCGGCGGCGGCGATGCCCGCGCGACGGCCGAACACGTTGATGTCCAGCAGCGAGTTGGTGCCCAGGCGGTTGGCGCCGTGCACGGACACGCAGGCGACCTCGCCGGCCGCGTACAGGCCCGGGACGACGTCGGTGTTGTTGCGCAGCACCTCACCCTCGACGTTGGTCGGGATGCCGCCCATGGCGTAGTGCGCGGTGGGCTGGATCGGGATCGGGTCCGTGTAGGGCTCGATGCCGAGGTAGGTGCGGGCGAACTCGGTGATGTCCGGGAGCTTGGCGTCCAGCTGCTCCGGCGGCAGGTGGGTCAGGTCCAGGTAGACGTGGTCGCCGTCCGGACCGCAGCCGCGGCCTTCGCGGATCTCGGTGTAGATCGCGCGGGAGCAGACGTCACGGGACGCGAGGTCCTTCATGACGGGGGCGTAGCGCTCCATGAAGCGCTCGCCGTCCTTGTTGCGCAGGATGCCGCCCTCGCCGCGGGCGCCCTCGGTGAGCAGGATGCCCATGCGCCAGATGCCGGTCGGGTGGAACTGGAAGAACTCCATGTCCTCCAGCGGCAGGCCGCGGCGGTACACCAGGGCCTGACCGTCACCGGTGAGGGTGTGGGCGTTGGAGGAGACCTTGAAGAACTTGCCGGTGCCGCCGGAGGCGAACACGACGGACTTGGCCTGGAAGACGTGGATCTCGCCGGTGGCCAGCTCGTAGGCGACGACGCCGGCCGTCTTGCCCTCGTTGATCAGCAGGTCGAGGACGTAGAACTCGTTGAAGAACTCGACGCCGTGCTTGACGCAGTTCTGGAACAGCGTCTGGAGGATCATGTGACCGGTGCGGTCGGCCGCGTAGCAGGAGCGGCGGACGGGGGCCTCACCGTGGTTGCGGGAGTGCCCGCCGAAGCGGCGCTGGTCGATCCGGCCCTGCTCGGTGCGGGAGAAGGGCAGGCCCATCTTCTCCAGGTCGAGGACGGCGTCGATGGCTTCCTTGCACATGATCTCGGCGGCGTCCTGGTCGACCAGGTAGTCACCACCCTTGACCGTGTCGAAGGTGTGCCACTCCCAGTTGTCCTCCTCGACGTTGGCGAGGGCGGCGCACATGCCGCCCTGGGCCGCGCCGGTGTGGGACCGGGTGGGGTAGAGCTTGGTCAGGACGGCGGTGCGGGTGCGCTGCGTCGACTCGATGGCCGCGCGCATGCCGGCGCCGCCGGCGCCGACGATGACGGTGTCGTACTGGTGAATCTGCATGGGGGTTCTAACTCGCCTCTGGCCTCTGCCGATTGCCGATTAGATGCTTTGTCGTCAGATGTTGGGGTCGAAGGTGAAGATCACCAGGGTGCCGAGCAGCACGGTGAAGACCGTGGCGGTACCCATGAGCCCCTTCAGCCAGAGCCGGGTCGAGTCCTTCTCGGCGTAGTCGTTGATGACCTGCCGCATGCCGTTGGCGCCGTGGAGCATGGCGAGCCAGAGCATCGTGAGGTCCCAGACCTGCCAGAACGGCGAGGCCCAGCGGCCGGCCACGAAGGCGAAGCCGATCTTGGAGACGCCGCCGTCGAGCACCAGCATGATCAGCAGGTGCCCGAGGATCAGGACCACGAGGACGATGCCGGACAGGCGCATGAAGAGCCAGGCCAGCATCTCGAAGTTGGTGCGGGTGCGGCGCGGGGTCTTCGGGGTCCGCTTGCGCGGCGGCTCGATGACGAACGCGTCCGCCGGGTTGCCGGTGCCGAGGCCCTTGCCGGTGTGCGCGTGCGCGGAGGGGACGACCAGCGCGTCGGAGTATTCCGTGGACATGTGTCAGCTCACTTCCCGAACCAGGAGATCAGCGTGTGCTGCAGGATCCCGTAGAAGGAGCCGGCCATCAGCACGACCCAGACCGCCACGACGGTCCAGAGCATCTGCTTCTGGTACTTCGGGCCCTTGGACCAGAAGTCCACGGCGACGACCCGCAGGCCGTTGAGGGCGTGGAACAGGATGGCGGCCACCAGGCCGTACTCCATCAGGTTCACGAGAGGAGTCTTGTACGTCTGAATGACGGTGTCGTACGCCTCGGGCGACACTCGCACCAGAGCGGTGTCCAGGACATGGGCGAACAGGAAGAAAAAGATGAGGACGCCGGTGACTCGATGAGCCACCCAGCTCCACATGCCTTCCCGGCCGCGGTACAGCGTTCCAGCCGGCACGGAAAAACCCTCCGGAAGCGATTGGGGGCTCGGCCGGCTTCGGTGTCGGTCAGCCCGGCCAGGTACGGTCCACCGGCCGCCAGCATCCTATCGACGCTGCGTCGGGAACCGCCTCCGGGGGTCTCAGGTGTGATCAATCAGGCACGACTGGCCTAGCCGGACGGGAACCGGCGGCGCTTTGGTCGCTCTGGGTGACGGCTCGACTGCGTTACGGTGGCGGCCCGCTCCGCCGCCGACACCCTGCCGAGGCCCCCGTGCCGCTTCGCCCCGTCCGACCGTCCGCCGCCGCCCTCGCGGCCCTGCTGCTGCTCGCCACGGGCTGCACCACGGTCGGCGGCTCCTCCGCGGACCGGGCCGGGCCCGGCCGCGAGCTGTCCGCGGCCGAGCTGCGGGCGGCCGCGGTGGCCGGTGCCGACCTCGGGGCGGGCTACACGGTGACGGTGATGACGCCCGGCCACGGCGACACCGGGGCGGGCGCGGGGCGGGAGGTCGCGGACGTCCCGGCCTGCCAGCCGCTGCTGGACGCGGTGACCCCGGCCGCCTCGGCCGCCCCGACCGGCGCCGGCACCGCCTCGGCCCCGCCGGCCCCGGGCTACCCGTACGCGGAGACCGACCTGAGCGTGGCCCGGACCGCCGACCCCAGGGGCGGCGTGTACGGCGGCCTGCTCGGCTACCGGACGGGGCGGGCGGCCGCGCTCCAGACGGAGCTGGAGAAGCTGTTCGGCCCGTGTGCCGTGTTCACCTCGACGGCCCCGGCGCCGCCGGCCGAGAAGCCGGGGAAGAAGGCGCCGATCCGGACCAGGCACCGGCTGAACCGTGAGGACACGCCCACCCCCGGGGGAGCGGACACCGCGCTCGGATTCACCCTGACGAATGAATCGGGGAGCGCGGTGCTCTCGCAGCGTGCGGTGCTGGCCCGGATCGGGCCGGCGCTCGCGGTGTTCACCACCTTCGGGGTCGCCGCCGAGCCGGCCGCCGCGCCGGACGAGGTGATCGTCCGGCAGCAGGTGGCCAAGCTGCGGGCCGCCCAGGCGAAGAAGAAGTAGCGGGCGGAGAAGTAGCGGGCGGGGAGGGAGTGGGCGGGATGGAGGAGCAGGCGGCGGCTCAGCGCGCCCCGGCCTCCGAATGGGTGGCGACCAGGTGCTCCAGTCGGGTGAGGGCGATCCGGCGGAGCTCGTCCGCCGCGACCAGCCGCTCCTCGTCCGGGTCGTTGGCCAGCCGGGTGCGGATCGAGGAGAGCACGGTGTCGAGCATCTCCTCCGGGGCCACGCCCTCCAGGCAGACCACGAAGACGTGGCCGAACCTGGCCTCGTACGCGGCGTGGGCGGCCCGCAGCGCGGTGTGCGCGGCCTGGCTGCCCGGTGCCCGCATGCCGAGCAGCGGTTGCGGCATCCAGCTCTCGTCGGCGAGCGCCTCGGCCAGGTCGGCCGGGCGGAGGTCGTAGGAGGCCTCGCTGGCGGCGGCCAGCAGGGACTCTATGTCGGGGTAGGGCCGGTGCGCGGTGAGCCGCAGGGCCCAGCGGTGGCTGCCGCAGCAGGCCAGGAGGGCCTCCTCGGCGGCGCCGGCATCGGCTTCGTTGAAGCGGTGCAGCCCGAGGAGGGTCGGCTCGGAGCTTGGATCGAGCCGCTGTGGCGGGATGTCGCTGGCCAGCGGGTCCTCCTCGTGAGGGCGGGAAGGTGCCGGTGAAGTGGGGTGGGGTGGAGCAGCTGAAGTATGGGGGCTGCGGGCGGCGTCACGGCGCCGGTCGGGCAGCTCCTCAAAGGTAGTTGAGCCGTCATCAGTTGGGGAGGGCGCGCGCGGAATTCATCCGGACGAGCTATCAAGTTGTGACGTTGACATCTTTGTGTCAGCGCCCTCCCCACATTCATCTGTTAATCCGGCATCCGCTGATCCGGCACCCCCGCCTCAGGAGCAGCGGGTCCCGTCGGCCGGCATCGTGCCCTCGGTCAGGTAGGCCTCCAGGGCCCGGTCGATGCAGACGTTGCCCTTGCCGAAGGCCCCGTGCCCCTCGCCGACCCGGGTGAGCAGGGTGGCACTGGCGAAGCCCTTGGCCAGCGCCTCGGCCGAGGCGTACGGGGTGGCCGGGTCGCCGGTGGAGCCGACCACCAGGATCGGGGCGGCGCCCTCCGCCCGGATGGTGTGCGGCTTCTCCGTGGTCTTGAACGGCCAGTAGGCGCAGCCGGCCTCGCTGTAGTCGTCCACGGTGGTGCCCTTGGACAGCAGCGGCGCCTCGGCGGTCAGCCGGTCCACCGCCTGCTTGGCGTGCTCCGGAGTCGGTGCCGGGCGGGCCGCGTCGGCGCAGCCGATCGCGCCGTTGGACTCCTGCATCGGGCTGTAGTGGCCGTTCTCGTCGCGGCCGTTGTAGCCGTCGGCGGAGTCCATCAGGTAGTCGCCCTTGCCGCGCACCATCGCCCAGCCCAGGGCAGCGCGCAGGTACTTCCAGGAGGTCTTCTCGTCGCCGTAGAGCACCGAGATGGCGCCGGTCCAGGCCTGGTCGCGGCCGAGCTTGCGGCCGTCCTTGACGGTCAGCGGGTGGTCGTAGAGCCCGTCCAGGAAGTCGGCGGCCTTCTTGGCGGCCTTGGCCGGGTCCTTGCCGAGCGGGCACTCGTCGGCGTGGTTCTCCACGCAGTCGGTGGCGAAGCGCTCGAAGGACTTCTCGAAGCCGACCTGCTGGTCGACGCCGTGGTCCATGGTGTCCTGGGAGGGGTCGACGGCGCCGTCCAGGACGAGCCGGCCGGTGTTCTTCGGGAACTCCTCGGCGTACAGCGAGCCGAGGTAGGTGCCGTAGGAGATGCCGAGGTAGTTGAGCTTCTTGTCGCCGCTGACGGCGCGCAGCACGTCCAGGTCGCGAGCGGTGTTGCGGGTGCCGACGAACGGCAGCAGCCTGCCGGACTTGGCCTGGCAGGCGGCGGCGTGCTCGGTGGCCTGCTTGACGTGCTCGGCCTTGCGGGTCTCCAGGTCGAGCGGGGCGTCCTGCTGGTCGGCGGCGTCGCGCTGCTTGTCGTCGTAGCAGACGACCGGTGAGCTGTCCCCGGTGCCGCGCGGGTCGAAGCCGATGACGTCGAAGCGGTTGTGCATGGCGCCGGTGAAGTCCTTGGCGCCGTACTTGACCATCCCGACGCCGGACTCGCCCGGGCCGCCCGGGTTGACCATCAGCGAGCCGATCCGCTGGTCCGGCTTGGCGGCCGGGTACTTGACCAGGGCGAGGTCGATCGCGTCGGTGCCGGGGTTGGCGTAGTCGAGCGGGACGTGCAGCTTGCCGCACTGCATCCCGGATATGTCGATCTTGAGCTTCTCGGCCGTGGGGTCGGCCGGGCAGTCGGCCCAGGCGATCTGCTGGCCGTAGAAGGGCTGGAGGGCCGGGTCGGCCTCGCCGGTGGGCTTGGGCGTCGGGGTCGGCGGCGGGGTGGCCGTGGGGCTCGTGGTGCCGGGCGCGGAGGTGCCGGCGGCCTGGTCCTGGGACGGCTTGGCGGTGTCGTTGCACGCGGAGGTGAGGAGCAGGGTGCCTGCCGCCAGGGCGGTCAGCAGGACCCGTGGGCGGGCGGCCCGGAAGGTTCTCATCGCACGTGTGTACCACTGGCGGGTGACACGTTTGATCATGGCCCCCGGGCTGCCCGCCGGGGGCGGGTCAGGCGCGGTGGACCTTGTGGTTGGCGGCCTGGGCGCGGGGGCGGACGACCAGGAGGTCGATGTTGACGTGCGGGGGGCGGGTGACCGCCCAGGCCACGGTGTCGGCGATGTCCTCCGAGGTCAGCGGCTCGGCCACGCCGGCGTACACGGCCGCGGCCTTCTCCTCGTCGCCGCGGAAGCGGGTGACGGCGAAGCCCTCGGACTTCACCATGCCGGGGGCGATCTCGATCACCCGGATCGGCTCCCCGCACAGCTCCAGGCGCAGCGTCGCCGCGATGGTGTGCGCGGCGTGCTTGGCCGCGACGTACCCGCCGCCGCCCTCGTACGCGGCCAGCGCGGCGGTCGAGGAGAGCACCAGCACGGTGCCGTCGCCGGTGGCCCGCAGGGCCGGCAGCAGTGCCTGCGTCACGTGCAGCACTCCGAGCACGTTCACCTCGTACATGGCCAGCCAGTCGGCCGGGTCGCCGTGCTCGACCGTCTCGGCGCCGATCGCCCCGCCGGCGTTGTTCACCAGCACGTCGACCCGGCCGACCTCGGCCGCGAAGGCGTCCACGGCGGCCCGGTCGGTGACGTCGAGCGTGACCGCCCTGGCCGAACCGCCCCCGTCGCCGATCTCCTTGGCCAGCGCCTCGATCCGCTCGGTCCGCCGGGCGGTCAGCACCACGTCGAAGCCCTCGGCCGCCAGCCGGCGGGCGGTCGCCGCGCCGATTCCACTGCTGGCACCGGTGACCACGGCCACCTTCTGCTCGGTCATTGCCACTCCCTGGGGCTCATCCGGTCGTTCACCCGATCATCTCAACCGTGTCCGCGCCCGCGCCGCCCGGTCCCGCTCCAGGTCCTGTCCTACATTGCGAGGACCGACCGATGCCCCCGCCGATCCCGTGGAGGGACCTCATGGCAGCCGAGCCGCGCCGCGCCGAGTCAGGCTTCCCGATCGAGCCGCTGTACGGCCCGGAGGCGCTGGTCGACTGGGATCCGGCGAGCAGGCTCGGCCGGCCGGGGGAGTACCCGTACACCCGGGGCGTCTACCCGACGATGTACGCCGGCCGGCCGTGGACGATGCGCCAGTACGCGGGCTTCGGCACCGCCGCCGAGTCCAACGCCCGCTACCGGCAGCTGATCGCGGGCGGCGGCACCGGCCTGTCGGTGGCCTTCGACCTGCCCACCCAGATGGGCTACGACTCGGACGCGCCGCTCGCCGCCGGGGAGGTGGGCAAGGTGGGCGTGGCCGTCGACAGCGTCGAGGACCTGGCCGTGCTGTTCGACGGCATCCCGCTGGGCGGGGTGTCCACCTCGATGACCATCAACGCGCCCGCCGCGCTGCTCCTGCTGCTCTACCAACTGGTCGGCGAGGCCCAGGGGGTGGCGCCGGCCCGGTTGACCGGCACGGTCCAGAACGACGTGCTGAAGGAGTACATCGCCCGGGGCACGTACATCTTCCCGCCGCAGCCCTCGCTGCGGCTGGTCGCGGACGTCTTCCGGTACTGCCGGGCGGAGATCCCGCGCTGGAACACCATCTCCGTCTCCGGCTACCACATGGCCGAGGCCGGGGCGGATCCGGCGCAGGAGATCGCCTTCACGCTGGCCAACGGCATCGCCTACGTCCGTACCGCGATCGCGGCCGGGATGGCGGTGGACGACTTCGCCCCCCGGCTCTCGTTCTTCTTCGTGGCCCGGGTCACGCTGCTGGAGGAGGTGGCCAAGTTCCGTGCCGCCCGCCGGATCTGGGCCAGGGTGATGCGGGAGGAGTTCGGCGCGAGGGACCCGCGCTCGTGGATGCTGCGCTTCCACACCCAGACCGCCGGGGTGCAGCTCACCGCCCAGCAGCCCGAGCTGAACCTGGTCAGGGTCTCGGTGCAGGCGCTCGCCGCGGTGTTCGGCGGCACCCAGTCGCTGCACACCAACGGCTTCGACGAGGCGATCGCGCTGCCCACCGAGAAGGCCGCCCGGCTCGCCCTGCGCACCCAGCAGGTGCTCGCCCACGAGACCGACGTGACCGCCACCGTCGACCCGTTCGCCGGCTCGTACGCGGTCGAGTCGCTGACCGACGAGGTGGAGGCCGCCGCGCTGGCGCTGATGGCCCGGGTCGAGGAGCTGGGCGGCGCGGTGGCCGCGATCGAGCAGGGCTTCCAGAAGGCCGCGATCGAGCGCACCGCCTACCGGCTCCAGCAGGAGACCGACTCCGGGGAGCGGACGGTGGTCGGCGTCAACCGCTTCCGGCTGGACGCCGAGGAGCCGTACCGGCCGCTGCGGGTGGATCCGGCGGTCGAGCGGCAGCAGGCCGAGCGGCTGGCCCGGCTGCGGGCCGGGCGGGACCGCGTGGCCGTCGCCCGGGCGCTGGACGGGCTGCGCCGCACCGCGGAGGGGGCGGGGAACGTGCTGTACCCGATGAAGGAGGCGCTGGCGGCGCGGGCCACCGTCGGCGAGGTCTGCGACGCGCTGCGGGAGGTGTGGGGCGTGTACGCCCCGGTGGAGAGTTTCTGACGCCTCGTCAAGAAGGGGTCGGCCGTGACCGCCGCTCCGGGCGATCGTTGCACAGGGCAAGCAATCGGGGAAGGCGGCTGAAACGAGATGTCATACCCACCTGTTCGGCCGGTATGCGCCCATCCGGGGACTAGTTTTCCAGAAGTCGGGCCAAATCCCCCCAACAGGCCTACCCTTGTTGAGATGAACCGTCCTGAGCCCGCTCAGCCGGGCGCCACTCTGGCCACCGCACGCCCCGCCGCCGAACTGCGCGCCCGGGTCCGGGGGCTGGAGTCCGAGCTGATCGCCTTCCGCCGTGACCTGCACCGGCACCCGGAGCTCGGCCGCCAGGAGTTCCGCACCACCGGCCTGCTCCGCGACCGGCTGGTGGCGGCCGGCCTGAGCCCCCGGGTGCTGCCCGGCGGCACCGGTCTGATCGTCGACATCGTCCCGGCCGGCACCGCCCCCGGCACCGAGTTCCTGGCCTTCCGTGCCGACATCGACGCGCTGCCGATCGACGACGCCAAGACCGACGTGCCGTACCGCTCGACCGTCCCCGGCCGGGCCCACGCCTGCGGCCACGACGTGCACACCGCGGTGGTGCTCGGCACCGCCCTGGTGCTGGCCGAGGCCGTCCGCACCGGCGAACTGCGCCGCCCCGTCCGGCTGGTGTTCCAGCCGGCCGAGGAGGTCCTGCCGGGCGGTGCGCTGGACGTGATCAAGGCCGGGGGGATGGACGGCGTCGGCCGGATCTTCGCGGTGCACTGCGACCCCAAGGTGGAGGTGGGCCGGATCGCCCTGCGCACCGGGGCGATCACCTCGGCCTGCGACCGCCTGGTGCTGCACCTGGACGGCCCCGGCGGGCACACCGCCCGCCCGCACCTGACCACCGATCTGGTGACCGCGATCGCCCGGATGGCCGCCGACCTGCCGGGCGCGCTGGCCCGCCGGATGGACCCGCGCTGGGGCGTCAGCCTGGTCTGGGGCCGGATCGCCTCCGGCTCCGCGCCCAACGTCATCCCGCAGCACGCCGAACTGGAGGGCACCGTCCGCTGCCTGGAGCTGGACGGCTGGCGCGAGGCGCCCGACCTGCTGCACGAGCTGATCGCCAAGCTCGCCGAGACCTACCGGGCGAAGTGGACGCTGGACTACCACCGGGGGGTGCCGCCGGTGGTCAACGAGGCGGTCTCGGTCGCCCTGCTGGACGCGGCGATGACCGACCGGTTCGGCCGGGAGGGTGCGCAGGTGGTGGAGAGCACCGAGCAGAGCCTGGGCGGCGAGGACTTCTCCTGGTACCTGGAGCACGCCCCGGGCGCGCTGGCCCGGCTGGGCGTCCGCGCCCCCGGTGACACCACCGTCCGCGACCTGCACCAGGGCCGCTTCGACGCCGACGAGCGCGCGATCGGGATCGGCGTGGAGCTGTTCGCGGCGCTCGCCCTGGACGAGCCACAGCACTGAGCCGCGGGACTGAGCTGCGGAAACCGAACGGCAGAGCTGAGCGGCAGGACCGAGCCGCCGAAACCGAACAGCAGTACTGAGCCGCGGGATTGAGCGGCGCACACCGTCCTCGGACATCTCCTCGGGCACTGCGTGAACGCCCTCTCGGGCGACCCTCGGGCGACCGGCCGGCACCTCATCGCGGTGACCGGCCGGTTTACCGCCATCCGGGGTTATCGAACGGTTCCGTAGACTGGGCCGCAAAACCAGCTTTGGATCACCGTCCGCGCACGGGAATAGGGCCTTGGGAAGACCGTGAGACCACGGTTTGATAACAACCCGAATGGTCCGGCAGCCCGTAACCCAACCGTGTTCTACGCGCGTTACGGTGGCGTCCGACCACGCTAATCAGGTGCGTGTGAGAAGGAGATACTCCCTTGCGCCGTTCAATGAAGCTCGCTGCGGTTGTGCTCTCGGGTTCCCTGGGCATGGCCTCGCTCGCCGCTTGCGGCGCAAAGAGCACTGACAGCAACACCTCCTCCGGTTCGGGCGACGGCTCGATCAAGGTCGGTATGGCCTACGACATCGGCGGCCGTGGCGACCAGTCGTTCAACGACTCCGCCGCCCGCGGTCTCGACAAGGCCAAGGCCGAGCTCGGCGTCGCGGTCACCGAGGCCGACGCCAAGACCGGTGAGGCCGAGGCCGACAAGGAGACCCGCCTCAAGAACCTGATCGACGGCGGTTACAAGACGATCATCGCGGTCGGCTTCGTCTACCAGCAGGCGGTCGACAAGGTCGCCAAGGACAACCCGAACGTCAAGTTCGCGATCATCGACTCGAACGACAAGGACCAGCCGTCCAACGTCACGTCGCTGGTCTTCGCCGAGCAGGAGGGTTCGTACCTCGCCGGCGTCGCCGCCGCGAACAAGTCGAAGTCCAAGCACGTCGGCTTCATCGGCGGTGTGCAGACCGAGCTCATCAAGAAGTTCGAGGCCGGTTACAAGGCGGGTGTGAAGTCCGTCGACCCGAACATCCAGGTCGAGACCACCTACCTGACCACGCCTCCGGACTTCACCGGCTTCAACTCGCCCGACAAGGGCAAGGAGGCCGCGCAGGGCCAGCTCGACAAGGGCGCGGACGTCATCTACGCCGCCGCCGGCTCCTCCGGCAACGGCGCCATCGAGGCCGTCGCCAACAAGCCGGGTGCCCTGGCCATCGGCGTCGACTCCGACCAGGCCGCCCAGCCGGCCCTGGCGAAGTACAAGAACAGCATCCTGACCTCGATGGTGAAGAACGTCGACAACGCCGTCTTCTCCTACATCGAGTCGATCAAGAAGGGCCAGCCGTTCACCGGCATCAAGCTCTTCGACCTGAAGGCCGAGGGCGTCTCGCTCGCCACCACCGGCGGCAAGCTCGACGACATCCAGGACAAGCTGAAGGGCGCCACCACGGCGATCACCTCCGGCGCCACCACCGTCCCGACCGCGCCGGCCCAGTAAGGCCCGCGCGTCCCGGACGCACCGGCGACTGCCGCCTGCCCGGCAGCGCCATGAACGGCAAAGCATCACGGGAGGGGCCCGGCAGGGTGCGCTCAACGCGTACCCCCGGGCCCCGTCCCGTCCCCCCGTCTTCCCCTTGGCCCTCCCAGCGCAACGACGCGCCTCCAGACCACCAGGAGATCGCCATCACCGCATCCGACCCCGTCCCCCCGCGCGAGGACGGTACCCCCAGCGCGGGGACGGCGACATCGGCCGTCGAACTGCGCGGCATCACCAAGCGCTTCCCCGGTGTCGTGGCCAACCACGACATCAACCTCACCGTCCGCAGCGGTACCGTGCACGCCCTGATGGGTGAGAACGGCGCCGGCAAGTCGACGCTGATGAAGATCCTCTACGGCATGCAGAAGCCGGACGAGGGCACCATCGCGATCAACGGCGAGCCGTGCGAGTTCAACACTCCGGGCGACGCCATCTCCCGCGGCATCGGCATGGTCCACCAGCACTTCATGCTGGCCGACAACCTCACCGTGTGGGAGAACGTCGTCCTCGGCGGCGAGAAGCTCCACGGCATCGGCGCCAAGGCGAAGGCGAAGATCAAGGAGATCTCCGACCAGTACGGCCTGGGCGTGCGCCCGGACGCCCTGGTCGAGGACCTCGGCGTCGCCGACCGCCAGCGCGTCGAGATCCTCAAGGTGCTCTACCGCGGCGCCAAGATCCTGATCCTCGACGAGCCGACGGCCGTGCTCGTCCCGCAGGAGGTCGACGCGCTGTTCGACAACCTGCGCGAGCTCAAGTCCGAGGGCGTCACCGTCATCTTCATCTCGCACAAGCTGCACGAGGTGCTGGCGGTGGCCGACGCGATCAGCGTGATCCGGCGCGGCACCACGGTCGGCGACGCCGACCCGAAGGCCGTCACCGCCCGTCAGCTGGCCGAGATGATGGTCGGCGCCGAGCTGCCCTCCCCGGAGAGCCGCGAGTCGACCGTCACCACGACCGAGATGCTCGACGTCAAGGACCTGCGGATCGCCAAGACCGACGCCGAGGGCATCGAGCGCGTCGTCCTCGACGACATCTCGCTGCGCATCCACAAGGGCGAGATCCTCGGCATCGCCGGCGTCGAGGGCAACGGCCAGGCCGAACTGGTCGAGGCCATCATGGGCATGCTGCCGCTGGACGGCGGCACCGTCACCCTGGACGGCAAGGACCTCTCCGGCTCGCTCACCCGGGCCCGCCGCGAGGCCGGCATCGGCTACATCCCCGAGGACCGCCACAAGCACGGCCTGCTGCTGGAGGCCCCGCTCTGGGAGAACCGGATCCTCGGTCACGTCACCGAGGCGCCCAACTCCAAGGGCGTCCTGCTCGACCCGGGCGCCGCCCGCAAGGACACCTGGCGGATCGTCGAGGCCTACGACGTCCGCACCCCCGGCATCGAGGTCACCGCGGCCTCCCTCTCCGGCGGCAACCAGCAGAAGCTGATCATCGGCCGCGAGATGAGCCACCAGCCCAAGCTGCTGATCGCCGCGCACCCCACCCGTGGTGTGGACGTCGGCGCGCAGGCGCAGATCTGGGAGCACATCCGGGTCGCCCAGCGGGCCGGCCTGGCCGTCCTGCTGATCTCCGCCGACCTGGACGAGCTGATCGGCCTGTCCGACACCATCCGGGTCATCTACCGCGGGCGCCTGGTCGCCGACGCCGACCCGGCCACCGTCACCGCCGAGGACCTCGGCACCGCCATGACGGGTGCCGCCAGCGGCCACCTCGAGTCCGATGCGGAGGCCGTCGAGCACTTCCACGAGATCCTCGCGGAGGGCACCGAGGCCGAATCCGACGCCGGCCCCACCGACACCGCCGACGACCCGCAGGCGGGGGAGTAACCCACATGACCAGTCCCAACACCGCCGCCAAGCGCAGCCTGGCGCAGCGGATCAGCGGTGAGCGGATCGTGCTCGCACTGGCGGCGCCGGTGCTCGCGGTCGTGCTCTCCATCGTGATCTGCTCCGTCCTGCTGGCGACTTCGGGCAAGAACCCGTTCGACGCGTGGAACGTGATGCTCACGTACGCCGGCAAGTCGGACGGCCAAGTGGGGATCCTCAACCGGTCCACCACGTACTACCTGGCCGCCGCTGCCGCCGCCTTCGGGTTCCGGATGAACCTGTTCAACATCGGCGTCGAGGGCCAGTACAAGGTCGCGGCGCTGTTCGCGGCCTTCGTCGGTGCCAAGGTCGACCTGCCCGCGATCATCCAGATCCCGCTGCTGCTGGTCACCGCCATGCTGGTCGGCGGCCTGTACGCGAGCATCGCCGGTCTGCTGAAGGTCTACCGCGGGGTCAGCGAGGTCATCTCGACCATCATGCTGAACTCGATCTCGATCGCGGTCGTCGGCCTGCTGCTCGTCCCCGGCATCTTCGCGCCGAAGACGAGCGCCACCAGCAACTCGATCCAGACCGACCCGATCTCGCAGTCCAGCCACTTCTTCACGCTGGAGACGGCGGGTGGACCGCTCTGGGGCTTCATCTTCATCGCCGCCCTGGTCGGCGTGGTGTTCCAGTTCGCGCTGACCCGCACCCGCTTCGGCTTCGACCTGCGCGCCACCGGCCGCTCGGAGTCGGCCGCGACCGCGTCCGGCGTGAACGTCAAGCGCATGGTGATCATCTCGATGGCGGTCTCCGGCGCGATCGCCGGTCTGATCGGCATGCCCGAGCTGGTGCAGAACTCGTTCTACTACGGCCAGAGCTTCCAGCCCGGTCTGGGCTTCCTCGGCATCTCGATCGCCCTGCTCGGCCGCAACAGCCCGATCGGCATGGCCTTCGCGGCCCTGCTGTTCGCCTTCCTGGACACCACCGGCTCCCAGCTGCCGCTCCAGGGCGGCTTCCCCTTCGAGATCGTCGACGTCATGAAGGGCACCATCGTCATCTGCGTCGTCGTCGCCTACGAACTGGTGCGCCGCTACGGCCTGAAGCGCCAGCAGCAGAAGGTCGGCGCCCAGCTCGCCGCCCAGCTCGCGGCTCAGCTCGCGGCCACTGAGAAGAAGGAGGTGTCCGCATGAGCACGGCTACCGCCGCGCGTCCCAAGGCGCCGGGCGCGCCCACCAAGAAGCGCAAGATGTCCTGGCCGGTGGTGCTGCTGCTGATCGCGGGCGCCCTGGTCCTGTTCTCCGCCGTGGGCATGGCCACCGGCAACCACGCGCTGACCTCCTCCGGCCAGATCACCGCCGCGCTCAGCGCCGCCGTGCCGATCGGCATGGCCGGTCTGGGCGGTCTGTGGTCCGAGCGGGCCGGCGTGGTCAACATCGGCCTCGAAGGCATGATGGTCGCCGGCACCTTCTGCGGTGCCTGGGCCGGCTACCTGGTCAACCCGTGGGTCGGCCTGCTGGCCGGCATGCTCGGCGGTGCGCTCGGCGGTCTGCTGCACGCGCTCGTGACCGTCACCTTCGGCGTCGACCACATCGTCTCCGGCGTCGGCATCAACCTGCTGATCCCCGGCATCTGCGCGTACGTCAACCGGATCTACTACAAGGACTACATCGCGGTCGGCGCGGGTGCGAACCAGTCGCCGCCGGCGGATCCGCTGCCGTACATCACCGTCCCCGGGCTGTCCTCGTGGCTGTCCGACATCGAGAAGCACCACTGGTTCCTGGTCTCGGACGTGGCCGGCGTGGTCGGCGGCCTGGTCACCAACATCTCGGTGGTCGTGCTGCTGGCCGGCGCGATGATCGTGGTCAGCTACTTCGTGCTCTGGCGCACGGTGTTCGGCCTGCGGCTGCGCTCCTGCGGTGAGAACCCGACCGCCGCCGAGTCGCTGGGCGTCAACGTCTACAAGTACAAGTACCTCGCGGTCATCGCCTCCGGCGCCTTCGCCGGCCTCGGCGGTGCGTACCTCTCGCTGGTCGCGGCGCACTTCTACAAGGACGGCCAGACCCTCGGCCGCGGCTTCATCGGCCTCGCCGCGATGATCTTCGGCAACTGGATGCCGGGCGGCCTCGCCATGGGCGCCGGCCTGTTCGGCTTCACCGACAGCCTCCAGCTGCGCGACCCGGAGTCGGTGCACGTGCTGATCCTGACCGTCGCCATCGCGATGGCGCTGCTCGCGCTCTGGCAGCTGTACCGGCGCAAGTTCACCGGCGCGGCGATCTCCTTCGTGGTCGCCGGCGGTCTCGGCGCCTGGTACGCGCTCACCGACGAGGTGCAGCGCCCGCTGATCGTCGCCACGCCGTACGTGATCACCCTGGTGGTGCTCTCGCTGGCCTCCCAGCGGCTGCGCATGCCGAAGGCGGACGGCCAGATCTACCGCAAGGGCCAGGGCAAGTGACGGCGCCTGCGGCGTCGGCCGCGATCGACTGGGAGCGGCTGCGCGCGGCCGCGCGCGAGGCGATGACCCACGCGTACGCCCCCTACAGCAAGTTCCCGGTCGGCGCGGCCGCGCTGGTGGACGACGGGCGGCTGGTCACCGGCTGCAACGTCGAGAACGCCTCGTACGGGCTCGGGCTGTGCGCCGAGTGCGGGCTGGTGTCCGCGCTGCACGCCACCGGCGGCGGCCGGCTGACGGCCTTCACCTGCGTCGACGGCGCGGGCGAACTGCTGATGCCGTGCGGGCGCTGCCGCCAGCTGCTCTACGAGCACGGCGGGCCGGAACTGCTGATCGAGCTGCCCTCGGGGATCCGCCCGATGAGTGAGGTCCTGCCCGACGCGTTCGGGCCGGAGCGGCTCTAGCTTCGACAATTGTTACGCGCGTAGAGTGTCGCGAGTGGGCCGGAACCCGGTCATCTCGCGACACTCTTCGCTTTTGAAACCCCTCTTGGAGCACGCATGGACGCCATCTCCGTCATCAGGACCAAGCGCGACAGCGGAGAACTGAGCGACGCTCAGATCGACTGGGTCATCGACGCCTACACCCGCGGCGAGGTCGCCGACGAGCAGATGTCCGCCCTGGCCATGGCGATCCTGCTGAACGGCATGAAGCCGCACGAGATCAGCCGCTGGACCGACGCCATGATCCGCTCCGGCGTCCGGATGGACTTCTCCTCGCTGCCGCTGCCCACCAGTGACAAGCACTCCACCGGCGGCGTCGGCGACAAGATCACCCTCCCGCTCGCCCCGCTCGTCGCCGCCTGCGGCGCCGCCGTCCCGCAGCTCTCCGGCCGCGGCCTCGGCCACACCGGCGGCACCCTCGACAAGCTGGAGTCCATCCCCGGCTGGCGCGCCCTGCTCTCCAACGAGGAGATGCTCGACGTCCTGCGCTCCACCGGCGCGGTCATCTGCGCCGCCGGCGACGGCCTCGCGCCCGCCGACAAGAAGCTCTACGCGCTGCGCGACGTCACCGGCACCGTCGAGGCCATCCCGCTGATCGCCTCCTCGATCATGTCCAAGAAGATCGCCGAAGGCACCGGCGCCCTGGTCCTGGACGTCAAGGTCGGCTCCGGCGCCTTCATGAAGAACCTCGACAACGCCCGCGAACTCGCCCGCACCATGGTCGGCCTGGGCACCAACGCCGGCGTGAACACCGTCGCCCTGCTCACCGACATGTCCACCCCGCTCGGCCTCACCGCCGGCAACGCGCTGGAGGTCCGCGAGTCGATCGAGGTGCTGGCCGGCGGCGGCCCCGCCGACGTCGTCGAGCTCACCCTCGCCCTCGCCCGCGAGATGCTCGCCGCGGCCGGCGTGCACGGCAAGGACCCGGCCGACGCGCTGCGCGACGGCTCCGCGATGGACCACTGGCGCCGCATGATCGCCGCCCAGGGCGGCGACGTCGACGCCCCCCTCCCGGTCGCCCGCGAGCAGCACGTCATCCCGGCGCCCGCCTCCGGCGTCCTCACCGAGCTCGACGCCTACGCCGTCGGCGTCTGCGCCTGGCGCCTCGGCGCCGGCCGCGCTCGCAAGGAGGACCCGGTCCAGGCCGGCGCCGGCGTCGAGATGCACGCCAAGCCCGGCGACACCGTCGTGGCCGGCCAGCCCCTGCTGACCCTGCACACCGACACCCCCGAGCGCTACGACTACGCCATCGAGGCACTGGCGGGCGGCATCGAGGTCTCCCCGGCCGGCACGGCCTTCACCCCGAACCCGATCGTCCTCGACCGCATCGCGTGACCGCGTGATTACCCCATGTGCGGCAGCGTGCCCTACGCTGCCGCACATGGGAGTTGACCGCTTCACGGTCGAGATCGAACCGGAGGGGGGTGGCGATGCATGAGGGGCCGGCGAGGAGCCCGTACCCGGTTTGCCGGGTGCGGGCTCCTTCCGTGTGCTCGGGCCCGGTCGGCCGGTGTCCTGCGGGTGCGGGTTCAGGCGTAAGTCCGCAGGACGCTGGTGTCGAGCGTCCAGGGGCCGACGGTGATCTTGTCGCCGAAGACGAAGTCCTTGCGGCGGGTGTAGCCGGGCTCGTCGTGGACGATGCCGGTGCCCTTGCGGGGATCGACCAGGAGGTACAACGGGATGCCCATCGCCGCGTAGTCGCGGACCTTGTTGTGGTAGTCGTTCTCGGGGTTGGACTTGGAGACGATTTCCACGACGAGAAGGATCTCGTGGGGAAGGAAGGCCGGGTCGTCGTCGTCCAGCGCCGCGTCGGGGAACACCATCAGGTCGGGATTCCGAAGCCGACCGAGGCCGACGTCCTCCAGGTCCGCGCCACCGTGGGCGATGTAGCCGGGGTGGGTCTGCGGTAGCTGGGCATTGAGCTGTTGAGCGATCCGCAGTACCGCGAGTTCGTGCCGTTTGACCGGCGACAGCATCAGGACGACCGCTCCGTCGGCGATCTCGACCTTCCCCAGCCCCGGCAGCCGGGGAAGCTGATCGGCGATCTCCCGCAATCGGGCGTACGCCGCCGGATCAACGCTCATGCCCGGAGTGTATCGGCGGTGGTCGTCGGGGGCGGTTGAAGACGTCGTGGGTGCCGATTCGGCGCCAGACGATGTGCGGTTCCTCGCCCTGGAGGGGGAGGCCGTAGTGGAAGGTGGCACGGCCGTCCGGGGCCCAGGTCAGCTCCCAGATGTCCGGGTGGCCCTGCATCTTCCTCACGCGCAGGCCGCGTCGGAAGCCCTGACCGGCCCGCAGGTCGGTGACGAACTGGGCGACGGCGACGAGGAATGCGGCCTTCTGTGTGGGAGTCAGGCCCTTCCAGTCACGGAGGAAGTGGGCCAGTGACTCATACGTCGGCACGGCGCTTGATCTCCTCCAGGTCCAGGCCGCCCTCGTCGGCGAGGGACTGCAGGAAGGCGTCGCCGTCCTGGAAGACCTCGCCGCGGTCGCCCTCGGCGATCGCCTCGTCGACCTCCTGCTCCTTCTCCTGCCAGCCGGCGCCCCAGAACCACGCCTGGTCGTCGGGGATCACGGAGGCGGGGGTCAGCACGATGCGGCCGTCCTCGACGGCGACCACCAGTTGGTCGCCCTCCTGGAGGTCCAGTTGCTCCCTTATCTCCTGCGGGATGGTGACCACGCCCTTCTTCCGCACGGGTGTGGACACCAGGTGGGGGCGACGACGGCGCTTGAGGTCTGCCATGGGGAAAGTCTACCTGGCAGAAAGTCTGCCCGGTCGGTTCCGTTGCCGGGCCGTGTGGGCCTGGTGGGTGGCGTAGAGGGTGACGGCGGCGGCGAGGGTCATGGCGGTGAGGCCTACGGTGGCGGCGCCGGGCCAGCCGGTGGCGTGGTAGGCGTCGGCGCCCAGGGTGCCGCCGAGGCTGTTGCCGAGGTAGTAGGCGATCAGGTAGAGCGCGGAGGCCTGGGCGCGGCCCTCGGTGGCGGTGCGGCCGACCGCTGAGGAGGCGGTGGCGTGGCCGGCGAAGAAGCCGGCGGTGATCAGGACCAGGCCGAGCAGGGCGCAGACCAGGGACTCGGTGAGGGAGAGCAGCAGCCCGGCGGCGGTCACGCCGATGGAGACGTAGAGCGCGCCGCGGCGGCCGAGTCGGCCGGCGAGTCGGCCGGCCGCGGCGGAGGTGCCGGTGCCGACCAGGTAGACGACGAAGATCGAGGCCGCGACGGACTCGGGCAGGTGGAACGGCGCCGAGATCAGCCGGTAGCCGACGGTGTTGTAGACCGCGCCGAACACGGCCATGAACAGCAGCCCGAGCGCGTACAGCCGCACCAGCAGCGGGTTGCGCAGGTGCCGGCCGACGGTGCGGGCCAGGGCGCGGGCATCCACCGGGGCCGGGGTGAAGTGCCGGGCGGCGGGGATCAGCAGCCGGAAGGCGAGCGCGGCGAGCAGGGCGAGGGCGGCGGAGGCGGCGAGGCCCCAGCGCCAGCCGAAGGCCGCGGCGGTCCAGCCGGAGAGCAGTCGGCCGCCCATGCCGCCGATGCTGTTGCCGGCCACGTACAGGCCCATCGCGGAGGCCAGGGCGCTGGGGTGGACCTCCTCGGCGAGGTAGGCCATGGCGGTGGCGGGCAGCCCGGCGAGCGCGGCGCCCTGGAGGACGCGCAGCACGACGAGGGTGGTGAGGTCGGGCGCGAACGGCAGGGCGAGGGCGAGGGTGGCGGCGGCGAGGGTGGAGGCCGTCATCACGGCGGTGCGGCCGTACCGGTCGGACAGGGCGCTGGCGGGGAGCAGGGCGAGCGCGAGTCCGAGGGTGGCGGCGGAGGCCGTCCAGCTGGCCTGGCCGGGGGTGAGGTCGAGGTCGGCCGAGAGGATCGGCAGCAGGCCCTGGGTGGAGTAGAGCAGGACGAAGGTCGCGACTCCGGCGGCGAACAGGGCGAGGTTGGCGCGGCGGAAGGCACGCTGGCCGGGGCGGTGGCGGTCGTCGTGCGAGGTGGCGGGGGCGGGGGCATCCGGGGTGGTCACGGATGCCCTGGTATCGGCGGGCTGCATGTCGTCGACGGTAGGCGCGCTGCGGTTGATGCGTCCAATGCATGAACGGTGGATGATCGATGCGTTGTCGTATGAGTCGAGGTGGTGGCGGGATGGCCGGGGCGGACCGGGCGGACGTGACGGACGGCACGGAGCCGTGGTACCGGGTGGCGGAGTTGGGGCCGGACGAGCCGGCGGTGCTGCTGGCGCCCCGGCTGGCCCAGTTCGCGGCGGTGGCCCGGCTGGAGCACGTGACGCGGGCGGCCGCGCTGCTCGGGGTGCCGCAGCCGACGCTGTCGCGGGCGGTGGCCCGGCTGGAGGAGGAGCTGGGTGTGGACCTGCTGGCCCGTCAGGGCCGGACGGTCCGGCTGACCAGGGCCGGCCGGCTGCTGCTGGCCTCGGTGGAGCGGGCGCTGGCGGAGGTCGAGCGGGGGGCGGAGGCGGCCCGGGCGGAGGCCGATCCGGCGGCCGGGCGGGTGGCGTTCGGCTTCCTGCACACGATGGGGACGGACGCGGTGCCGGCGTTGCTGCGCGGGTTCCGGGCGGGGCATCCGCAGGTCCGGTTCCAGCTGGTGCAGGACTACGTCGGGGCGATGCTGGAGCGGTTGCGGGCGGGGGAGTTGGACCTCTGCCTGGTCGCGCCGCTGCCGGACGATCCGGCTTTCACGGCCCGCCCGCTGGACGAGCAGCGGCTGCACCTGGTCGTCCCGGCGGACCACCGGCTCGCGGGCCGGCGGCGGATCCGGCTGGCGGAGGTGGCCGAGGAGCCGTTCGTCGGGCTGGAGCAGGGGTACGGGCTGCGCGCGATCACGGACGGCTTCTGCGCGCAGGCCGGGTTCGTGCCGCGGCTGGCCTTCGAGGGGGAGGAGGCGGAGACGCTGCGCGGGCTGGTCGCGGCCGGGCTGGGGGTGGCGCTGCTGCCGCCGGCGCTGGTGCCGCGGCCGGGGGTGGTGGAGCTGGAGGTGACGGCGCCGCGCACCCGGCGGGCGATCGGACTGGCCTGGGCGGCGGGGCGGCCGCTGACCCCGCCGGTGGCGGCGTTCCGGGACTTCGTGCTGTCCCGGCGGGGCCGGTTGCTGCAGCACGATTGAGCCGCAACTGGGCCGAATGTGCCGGGGATGGCCCGGACGGTGGAATTCCCGGTGGACTTTCGCCGAACCGGCCGTGTTAACAGTGGTGGGTCTACGCGCGTAGGGGCTATATTTCCGCAATGGAGAAGCAGATCCCTGTCACCGCCGCGGGCGCCGGCCCGCGCATCCCCACCCCCGACCAGATCCGCCGCGCGCCGAAGGTGCTGCTGCACGACCACCTCGACGGCGGGCTGCGCCCGGAGACGGTCGTCGAGCTGGCCGCCGCGGTCGGCTACGAGGGCCTTCCGACCACCGACGCCAAGGAGCTCGGCGAGTGGTTCCGCGAGGCCGCCGACTCCGGCTCGCTGGTCCGCTACCTGGAGACCTTCGCGCACACCTGCGCCGTGATGCAGACCCGCGAGGCCCTGATCAAGGTCGCCGCCGACTGCGCCGAGGACCTGGCCGCCGACGGCGTCGTGTACGCCGAGGTCCGCTACGCCCCCGAGCAGCACCTGGAGGCCGGCCTGTCCCTGGACGAGGTCGTCCAGGCCGTGAACGAGGGCTTCCGCCTCGGCGAGGCCAACGCCCGCGCGGCCGGCCACCGGATCCGGGTCGGCACCCTGCTGACCGCGATGCGGCACGCCGCCCGCTCCACCGAGATCGCCGAACTGGCCAACCGCCACCGGGACCAGGGCGTCGTCGGCTTCGACATCGCCGGCGCCGAGGCGGGCCACCCGCCCACCCGCCACCAGGCCGCCTTCGACTACCTCAAGGGCGAGAACAACCACTTCACCATCCACGCGGGCGAGGCCTTCGGCCTGCCGTCGATCTGGGAGGCCCTGCAGTGCTGCGGCGCCGACCGGCTCGGCCACGGCGTGCGGATCGTCGACGACATCACGGTGGCCGAGGACGGCAGCGTCGAGCTCGGCCGGCTGGCCGCGTACGTGCGCGACAAGCGCATCCCGCTGGAGATGTGCCCGACCTCCAACCTCCAGACCGCGGCGGCCACTTCGTACGCCGAGCACCCGATCGGGCTGCTCAGCCGGCTGAAGTTCCGGGTCACCGTGAACACCGACAACCGGCTGATGAGCGGCACCAGCATGAGCCGCGAGTTCGGGCACCTGGTGGAGGCCTTCGGCTACACGCTGGGGGACATGGAGTGGTTCACGGTGAACGCGATGAAGTCCGCGTTCCTGCCGTTCGACGAGCGGCTGGCGATGATCAACGACGTGATCAAGCCGGGGTACGCCGAACTGAAGGCGGAGTGGCTGTTCAGCTCGGGCACCGGCGACAGCTGAGCGGCCCGGCCCGTTCGAATGGTCGGGTGAACGCCCACGTCTCGAAAGGGAGTTGGCGTTCATCCGATTACTCACTCGGGTGAGTGAACACCCTTTGGTCCTCGCGTGGCCCACTCACTACGGTGTGCCCGTCCATGCTGACAGGCCGTGGCGGCGGTAGCCCGTCCGCCCCGTCCCGATGTCGGCCACCGACGACGACCCAAGGGACGAACCATGAAGCAGGCTCTCAAGGCCGCCGGCACCGCGGCGCTCGGCATCGCCATCGCGGCGGTGGGCGCCGGTACCGCCGCCGCCGCCCCCGCGCCCGGCGGCCTCGGGCTGCCCACCGGCGCGGTCACGAACCCCGCGGTGACCGGCGCGGTCACCGACACCGCCGCCAAGCTGCCCGGCGGCGACAAGGTCACCGGCACGCTCGGCACCCTCACCCCGGCCGCCGGCCAGGCGGCGCCCGCCCCGGCCGCCGAGGCCGGTGCCGCCACGCGTGGCGCCATCCCGACCATCCCCGGCATCGACAAGACCCCCATCGGCGGGCTGACCCACACCCTGCCGCTGCCGGGCCTGGCCGGCTGACCTGGCCGCAGGCACGACGGCGGGGGGGGCAGGGCCCCGGGGCCTCGAGCGGGGGGGGGGGCCGACCTCCCTACCCCCCCCCCCCCAAGGCAAGGGGA
>NZ_JBHVWW010000002.1:34101-36307 GCF_042882025.1 Kitasatospora sp. NPDC058243 | reverse complement strand
CCCCGGTGATCCCGGGAGCGGGCGGCCCGCCGTCGTACCGGCCCCGGCGCGACGGCGCCGGGCGTGCGGCTCCCCGGCTTACGGCTCCCGGGCTTACGGCTCCTGGGGGAGCAGCACCCAGAGGGCCAGGTAGACCAGGCACTGGAGCCCGGGCAGGATGATCGAGATCAGGAAGATCAGTCGCACGGTCCACGGCGTCACGCCGTAGCGCTCGGCGAGCCCGGCGCAGACGCCGGCGATGACGCGGTTGTGACGGGAACGGGCGAGACGGGCGCTCATGGGTCAACTCCGTGTCGTGGCACCCGATCCGGCCGATCCGGCGGGCTTAATTTCCACTCTCCGCCACCGCGCTCCCGGAAACGTCCACCTGGCAGTCGATTCGCCACCCCGCCGACTCGCCGGTGAGGCGTAGCCGGGTGTCGGGGTCCGTCTCAGGGTCGCCCGGAGGCGGACGCCCCAGGTGGCGCCCGCGCGGCGGCGGGAAAGCCCGTTGCGGTCCGGCGGCGGTCCGGTCTAGCCTCTCCGGCAACACGTCGAGGGAGACGAGTACCTCCGGGCCCCGTGGGCCGAGAGAGCCGCCGGTAGCTGTGAAGGCGGCCCCGCGTCCCGGAGCGAAGACACTCCCGAGTGCGGGGAGGAAATGCCCCGCCGGCCGGCCCCCGTCAACGGGCCGCAATGAGGCCGCCGCCCGTGCGGGCGGCGGCGAAAGTGCGGTGGCACCGCGAGTTGCCCTTCTCGCCCGCACTCCGAAGGGATCACCACGACGCCCCTGGAGGGCCGCGATGATCCACCCGACGACCCGTGTCCTGGCCGCCGAACTACCCGGCCACGTCGGCGAATCCGTAGAGATCAGTGGCTGGCTGCACCGCCGCCGCGCACTCAAGTCCGTCACCTTCCTGGTGATCCGGGACCGCTCCGGACTGGCCCAGGTGGTCGCCACCGGCGCGGGCCCCGACCTGCCGGAGGAGACCGTCCTGCGGATCCGCGGCACCGTCACCGCCAACCCGCAGGCGCCGGCCGGCGTCGAGCTGACCTCGCCCACCGTCGAGGTCCTGTCCAGCCTCGCCGAGGCGCCCCCGGTCAGCCTGTTCCGGCCGACCGTCGAGGCCGCCCTCCCGGTGATCCTCGACGGTGCCCCCGTCACCCTCCGCCACCCGCGCCTGTCCGCCCTGCACCGGATCACCGCGGCCTCGGTGGGCGGGTTCCGGGCCACCCTCGACGGCCTGGGCTTCACCGAGATCCAGACCCCGAAGGTGGTCTCCTCGGCCACCGAGTCCGGGGCGAACGTCTTCGCGCTGGACTGGTTCGGCCGCCCCGCCTACCTCGCGCAGTCGCCGCAGTTCTTCAAGCAGGCGATGGTCGGGGTGTTCGAGCGGGTCTACGAGACCGGGCCGGTGTTCCGGGCCGAACCGCACGACACCGCGCGGCACTTGGCGCAGTACACCAGCCTCGACGCGGAACTCGGCTTCATCGCCGACCACCGCGAGGTGATGGCCGTGCTGCGCGAGGTGGTCGCCGGGATGGTCGCCTCGGTGGCCGAGCGGGCCGGCGCCGCTGTCGACCTGCTGGAGGTGAAGCTGCCCGAGGTCCCGGCGGAGATCCCGCAGCTCCACTTCGCCGAGGCGATGCGGCTGTTGGGCGTCGACGAGCCGGACCTCGCCCCGGCGCACGAGCGGTGGCTCAGCGAGTGGGCGCTGCGCGAGCACGGCAGCGAGTTCCTGTTCGTGGTCGGCTACCCGATGCGAAAGCGGCCCTTCTACACCCACCCGGAACCGGGCCGCCCGGAGTACTCCAACAGCTTCGACCTGCTCTTCCGCGGGCTCGAACTGGTCACCGGAGGCCAGCGGCTGCACCGGCACGAGGACTACCTGGCCGCGCTGGCGGCCCGGGGCGAGCCGGTCCAGCCGTACGAGGGCTACCTGCGCTCCTTCGCGCACGGGATGCCGCCGCACGGCGGGTTCGCGCTCGGGCTGGAGCGCTGGACGGCGCGGCTCACCGGCACCGACAACATTCGCCGGACCACGCTCTTCCCGCGCGACCTGCACCGCCTGACGCCCTGACATCTGACCCCGGCGGGGGGGGGGGGGGGAGAGGGGGGGGGGGGGGCCCCCCCCCCCCAACGACCCCCCCCCCTCTCTCCCCCCGGACCGACCCAAACACCCACCAACCGATGACCCCCAAAAGTGTGGCCACCAAACCCCGTGTC
>NZ_JBHVWW010000002.1:7319-34091 GCF_042882025.1 Kitasatospora sp. NPDC058243 | reverse complement strand
AACGCCGTTACGGGACACGTCTTCTCCCTTCGTGCTTCACCCCTCTTCCTCCCCGACCTTCGCCCTCGGGGGGGGGGGGAAAACAACAACCCCCCCCCCCCCCCCCCCGCCGGCGGCGAATCAGCAGGCGGCTACTGCGCCTGCCCGGACTGCCCGGCCGGCGGCACCGGCTGCGCGTACGGGTTGTCCGGCACGGGCTGCGCCGGCGGAGCGTACGGCGCACCCTGCGGCGCGGCGCCCTGCGGCGGGACGGGCTGGCCGTACGGCGCCGCCTGCGGGGCGTTGGGGTCGTACGGCGCCGGCTGCGGGGCCGGCTGCTGGTTCTTGGCGTTGCCGCGCTCGACGATCGCCTTCACGGAGCTGGCGATCAGCGCGATCGGGAGGATGAACGCCTTGAGGAAGATTTCGTACCGGCCGCCTTCGAAGACGAACGCGAGGTAGTAGGCGTACCCCAGGAATCCGAGGCCGGCGAGGACGTTGAGGATTCGCCAGCCGACCTTCAGGCCGCTACCGGGATTGACCGCTCCGAGGACCAGCATGGCGGCACCGCTGATCGCGAGCGCGACGACGTACCAGGAGAAAAGCGGCTCGGCGCTGAAATTGAGATTGTTCAAGGGGGGATTCCTGTGGGACGGGGGATAAGACGGTGAAGCCTTTGGGGCGACAGCGCAGGTTACCGGAGGCGGCCGACATTCGGCGTCGCCTTTTCATCGCGGAGTCGTCGCACCCCGACGGAACGGCAATTGACGGGGTGGGAAATGACTGACTATGAGGTGCTGCGGGTCTTTTGCGGCCCCGGCGGCGAGTGCGGGAACGCACTCGCCGTGGTGCGGGAGGGCGGGCCTCAGCGGGTGGGGGGCGTGGGCTCGGCGTAGGCGCGGGCGCGCGCGACCGGCGGGCCGACCAGGGTGGTCACCTTCGGCGCGGGCGCGGCCCCGGACGCGGGCACCGGCATCCGGACCCGCGGCCGCCGGTCGCGCAGCAGCCGCCGCAGGCCGGGGACGAGGGCCAGGTGGGTGATGGCCACCCCGATCACGGCGAGCAGTATGTGGTCGACGTTGAGGACGTGCCCGGGCGTCCAGGAGGAGAGGAACTCCAGGCCGGTCGCCAGCAGGGCGGAGGCGCCGGTGGTGCGTAGGAAGGACGGCAGCCAGGGGGCCCGCAGCCGGCCGCCGGCCAGCGGGAGCAGCACGCCGAGCGGGGCCAGCAGGAGGAATTCGCCGACCACCTGCCAGCCGGTGGAGGAGCGGAGGGAGGCCAGTGGCGTCAGGTTGGTGTCGTACACCCAGGGAACCGGCAGCGGCCTCAGCACCACCAGCCAGAGGACGAGGGCCAGGTGGCAGGTCAGGCCCGCCAGTCCGGCTGTTCGAAGGGGACGGTGGACGGCCGCCGCCGGCCGGTTCCTGGTCCGTGCGCCGGAACGCTCGTCGCGTGTCCTGGTGCCATCTCGCTGCACGGGGGGAAGGACGTGGAGCGGTGGCGCGGTGGTTCCCCCCGGGCGTGAACATTCCGGGGCGCGCCCCCGGTCGCCCGCCGCCCTGGGGCCGAACGGGCGGGGCGACAGGCAGGCAGACGGACGACGGGCAGGCGGGACTACCGGCAGGGCGCCGCGGTCGGCACCGCGCCGAACACGTTGTCGGCCGGCGGGGTGGCGGGCACCACCGTGGGCGACGGGCTCGGGCTCACACCGGCCTTGGCGGCGCCGCGGGCCGGCGGGGTCGGCGTGGGCGCCGACGGCGTGGCCAGGGCGGTCGGTATGTGCGGGGCGGTCGGGCAGGCCGTCCGGCTGGCCGGGGCGCCCGCGTCCACCGGGACGGCGGTCGGCCGGATGCCGCAGCCGGAGGCGAGCGCGAGCAGCAGCAGGGCGCCGGCGGTGCGGCGCAGGGCGGTGCGGGTGGGGGCGGTCACGTGGCGTCCTTGTCCTGGGCGGAGTCGCCGACGGGGCCGTCACCGGTCTCGCCCTCGTTCGGCAGAGGCGGCGGGGCCAGCGGCAGCGTCAGCGTGAACACCGCCCCGACCTCCCCGTTCGCCGCCGTGATCGTGCCCCCGTGGATCTGTGCGTTGGCCATCGCGATCGACAGCCCCAGGCCGCTGCCCTCCGAGCGGGCCCGTCCCCGGTCCGCCTTGTAGAACCGGTCGAAGACGTGCGGCAGCACGTCCTCGGGGATGCCCGGGCCGCTGTCGGAGACCTCGATGACGACCGAGCCCGCGGTCTGCCGGACCTTGACCCGCACCGGGGAGCCGCCGTGCTTGAGCGCGTTGCCGATCAGGTTGGCGAAGACCACGTCGAGCCGGCGCGGGTCGACCACGGCCAGGATGCCGCGCGGGGCGTCCAGTTCGACGGCGTCGTACCAGGCCCGGCCGTCGATGCAGGACATGATCAGGTCGGCCATGTCCACCTCGTCGGCGACCAGCTTGGCGGTGCCGGCGTCGAAGCGGGTCACCTCCATCAGGTTCTCCACCAGGTCGGACAGCCGCCGCGTCTCGCTGACCACGAGCCGTACGGCCGGCGCGATCATCGGGTCCAGCGACTCGGCCTCGTCCTCCAGGATGTCGGTGACGGCGGTCATCGCGGTCAGCGGCGTGCGCAGCTCGTGCGACATGTCGGCGACGAACCGCCGGCTCTGCGCCTCGCGCGCGCTCAACTCCTCGACCTGCTCGTGCAGCGACTCCGCGGCCCGGTTGAACGTCCTCGCCAGGTCCGCGAGTTCGTCCCCGCCCTCGACCTCCAGCCGGGTGTCCAGGTGTCCCTGGCCGAGCCGTCGGGCGGCGTCGCCGAGCCGCTTGACCGGCCGCAGCACGGTCGACGAGGCGGCCTGGGCGAGCAGCGCCGAGCCGATCAGCGCGAGCAGCGTGGCGATGGCCAGCGACCAGCCCAGCGTGTTGAGGTCCTTGCGTTCGTTCTCCAGCGACTTGAACATGTACGCCGTCGGGCCGGTCGGCACCACCTTGGTGCCGCCGATCAGGAACGGCTGGCCCGCCAGGTTCTGCCGCTGCCAGTACAGGTGGTACGGGTACGGGTTGTTCTCGGTGACCTCGCGCTGCCGGGCGACGGTGGACTGCAGCGCCGCCGGGACGTCGGCCAGCGTGAACTGCCCCGGGTCGGAGGAGGCCGTGCACTCCGGGTGCGCCGGGTCGGCCACGACCACGTCGTAACTCAGCCCGGAGCTGGCGACGGTGGACGCGAGCGCGGTCAGGTCCGGGCAGCTCGCGTTCAGCGGCAGCTCGGAGACGTTGCGGCTGAGCGAGACCCGGAAGTCGTTGAGCGCGGTGTCCTGGGCGCGCTTGAGCACCGCGTCGCGGTTGAGCCAGTAGGCGATGCCGGAGGCCGAGACGGCGGCGAGCAGCGCGACCGCCGCGAACACCGCGATCAGCCGTACCCGCAGGGAGCGCAGCCTGCGCCACGGGCCCGCGGCGAAGCGGCGGGCCGTCGTCTGATGATCAGTCACAAGAGCCTGTCGTCGTACGGAAGTTCAGGGAGTTCAGGGAGTTCAGGAATTTCGGGCGGCCCAGGCGGATCGGGCGGGCGGCAAACAGGAGGACGGGAAGCAGGAGGACGGCAGACAGGAGGACGGGAGCGGAACTCAGGCCGGCGGGTCCAGCCGGTAGCCCACCCCGCGGACGGTGCGGATCAGGGTCGGCGCGGACGGCACGTCCTCGACCTTCGCCCGCAGCCGCTGCACGCAGGCGTCCACCAGACGGGAGTCACCCAGGTAGTCGTGCTCCCAGACCAGCCGCAGCAGCTGCTGGCGGGAGAGCGCCTGGCCGGGGCGTCGGCTGAGCTCCAGGAGCAGCCGCAGCTCGGTCGGGGTGAGCTGGAGGTCCTGCCCGTCCTTGGTGACGGTCATCGCTGCCCGGTCGATCACCACGGTGCCGTACGCGGAGGAGTCGGAGCTCTCCCGCTCGCCGCGCCGCAGCACGGCCCGGATCCGGGCGTCCAGGACCCGCGGCTGCACCGGCTTGACCACGTAGTCGTCGGCACCGGACTCCAGGCCGACCACCACGTCGATGTCGTCCGAACGGGCGGTCAGCAGGATGATCGGCAGCTGGTCGGTGCGGCGGATGCGGCGGCAGACTTCGAAGCCGTCGATTCCGGGCAGCATGACGTCCAGCACGATCAGGTCGGGCCGCTGCTCCTTGAAGAGCCTCAGACCGTCCTCGCCGGAGGCGGCGGTGGCCACACGGTGGCCCTGGCGGGTGAGGGCGAGTTCGAGGCCGGTCCGGATGGCGTCGTCGTCCTCGATCAGAAGGAGGAAAGGCACGGCCCCATTTTGGCCCACTCGAAGCGTCGAATCACCCCCAGGACCGGTCACCGACCGTATGGGAACCGGAAGGAGCACTACCGGCGTCCGGTACGGAGGGAGGCGGACCGGGACGAAAGGCCCGCCCCTGTGACACCCCTGTGACAGTCGGCGGACAGCGCCATCACAACCGGCGGGCAAGATTTTCCATGTCGCCGCAGGACAGCGGGCCAACCCGGCCGGCTGGAAGGCGGCAACAGGAACCGCTCGTACCGACCCAGGGGGCGCACGATGAACGCCATGCTTCAGACCCGGACCAACCCGGCTGTCCGCACCGCGCGTTCGTCAGCCACCGCCCCGCGGACCCGGTACGAGGTCAGGACCGACGAGAACTCCGGTGCCGTGACCGTACGGGGGTGCGCGCACAGCACCGGTGGAAACCCTGTCGCCCGCCGGGTGAGCGGCGGCGCCAGGACGGGGGAGCTGTTCGGGATCGGCCGGGTGGGGAACGCGGCCGACTCCGGCAACACCCTCACGCTGCGGGGGATCCTCCCCGTCCGCGTCGAGGGCAAGGACGCTCCGGCGGGGAACCGGGGCGTCGGCGGGAACGGTCTGCGGACGGTCGGCTCGGGGGAGTCGGCCGGCCGCGAGGCCGCCGGTGCGACGCTGCTGCAGCTGAACCCGGTGGCGGCCCGCACCACCGAGGCGGGACGGGCGGACGCGCAGGGGGAGCACCCGGCCGTCGCGGAGGACCACATCACGGAGTTCACCGCGTACGTGCGTGAGCGCCGCGCCTCCCTGTACGCCACGGCGTACCACCTCACCGGTGACCGCTACGAGGCCGAGGACCTGCTGCAGAGCGCGCTCTTCAGCACCTACCGGGCCTGGGGCCGGATCACCGACAAGGCCGCGGTCGGCGGGTACCTCCGCCGCACCATGACCAACCTGCACATCTCCGCCTGGCGGCGCCGCAAGGTCAACGAGTACCCGACCGAGGAGCTGCCGGAGACGGCCGGCGACACCGACGCGATGGGCGGCACCGAGCTGCGCACCGTGCTCTGGCAGGCGCTGGCGAAGCTTCCGGAGAACCAGCGCACCATGCTGGTGCTGCGGTACTACGAGGGCAAGACCGACCCGGAGATCGCCGACGTGCTGGGGATCAGCGTCGGCACGGTCAAGAGCAGCATCTGGCGGGCGCTGCGCCGGCTGCGCGAGGACGAGCACCTGAACAAGTCGGGCGACACCGTCCGGGCGTTCGGCGAGCTGGTCGCCTGACGCGGACGCGGGTGACGCGAAGGAGTGGAACTCCCGTCGGGGGACGGGTAGCGGACGGTCGCGGTGCGTGGACGCCGGCTCGGGGGAGCGGTGAACACGGGGAGCCCGACGGCCGTTCGGGGAAGGCGACGGGCCCGGTGCGGGGGAGACGCACCGGGCCCGTCGTTCTTCGTGTCTTCGTTCCGCGTCGAGCCCCCGTCCGGAGCCGGCCCACCCGAACGGAGGACGGCCCCAACGGAGGGCGGCTCAAACGGAGCACGGCCCCAACGGAGGGCGGCTCAGACGGAGGACAGCTCCCGCCGCCCGGCCGCGGCACGGATCCGGCGCTCGGCCTCGGCCCCGGCGCACGGGTGGGAGCCCAGGGTGACCTGCCGCCCGACGATGGAGCGCTCGGCACGCATCAGCCGCCAGCCGCGGCGCAGCAGCACCGGCAGCGACTTGCGGCCCTCCCGGACGTCCCGGCGCAGCCGGCGCCAGGCCGTGGTGAGCGCGCCGTTGCGCAGGCACAGGGCATCGCCGAGCAGGCCCTCGGCGGCGCACTCGGCGGTGATCTCGGCGGCGAAGATGCCCTCGGCGATGAACGCGGGGGCGCCGTCCAGCTCCAGGGCGCGGGTGGCGATCCGGCCGTTGTCCGGGATCGAGTACACCGGGACGTCGGCGCGGCCGGTCTCGTACAGGCTGCGGATCGCGGCGACCGCCTGGTCGCGGTGCCAGGCGAGCGGGGAGTCCCAGTCGACCGCGCCGTCGGGCAGCAGCGGCAGGGTGGGGTCGTCCCCGTCCTTGTAGAAGTCGTCCAGTTGCAGGACCGGCAGCCCGCTGCGCTCGGCGAGCGAGGACTTCCCGGAGCCGGAGGGGCCGGACAGCAGGACGACCCGGGCGTGGGTCGTCGGCACAGGATTCAGCGGGTCGTCACTCACGGGACACCAGTCTGACGCATCCGGGCCCGATGCCGAAACCCGTCGGATCACACCTTCTGCGGGCCCCGCGGATCGGCGAGCCGCAGGACGGCGGCGAAACGGCGTCGAAACGGCACGGAAAGGCGACGGACCCGCGCCAGGGGGGGAGAGGCGCGGGTCCGTCCAATGACCGTCCGGGCCCTGGGGGGGAGAGGGCACTGGGGACGGCCAGTCTGTGGAGTTGTTACTCGGTGGTCGACGGGGCGGTCAGATCCCCATCGGGTGCCAGACCGTCTTCGTCTCCAGGAACGAGAGTAGCCGGTCGGTACCGGGCGCATTGGTCCAGTCCTGGGCGAACGGGTCCAGCTCCGGACGGACCACCCTCTTCAGGGTATCCGCAGCGGCCGCTTCCAGCGCCTGCGCCGCGCCGGGGCCGTCGGCGGCGATCGCGCCGGTGAGGTCCACCGCGTTGACGTCCTGGTGCGAGGCCAGGGTGGGCGCGATGTCGGCGGTCCTGCCCGAGATGATGTTGACCACGCCGCCGGGGACGTCCGAGGTGGCGAGCACCTCGCCCAGCGACAGGGCCGGCAGCGGGGCGTCCGCGGCGGCCGCGACCACGACCGTGTTGCCGGTGGCGATCGCCGGGGCGATCACCGAGACCAGGCCGAGCAGCGAGTGCCCGTACCCGGCCTGCGGGGCGACGATCCCGACCACGCCGGTCGGCTCCGGGGTGGAGAGGTTGAAGAAGGGGCCGGCGACCGGGTTGGCGCCGCCCGCGATCTGGGCGACCTTGTCCGTCCAGCCCGCGTACCAGATCCAGCGGTCGATCGCGGCGTCCACCAGCGCGGCGGCCTTCTTCGGGCCGATGCCCTCGGCGGCCGAGACCTCGGCGGCGAACTGCTCGCGGCGGCCCTGCAGCATCTCGGCCACCCGGTACAGCACCTGGCCGCGGTTGTACGCGGTGGTGCCGGCCCAGCCCTTGACCGCCGCGCGGGCGGCCAGGACGGCGTCGCGGGCGTCCTTGCGGGTGCCCAGCGGAGCGTTGGCGAGCCACTGGCCCTTGGCGTCCGTCACCTCGTACACCCGCCCGCTCTCGGAGCGCGGGAACTTCCCGCCGACGTACAGCTTGTAGGTCTTGAGGACGTCAAGACGCGTCGCGACATCAGACATCGAGGTAGGCCTCCAGACCGTGGCGGCCACCCTCGCGGCCGTAACCCGACTCCTTGTAGCCGCCGAACGGCGAGGTCGGGTCGAACTTGTTGAAGGTGTTGGCCCAGACCACGCCGGCCTTGAGCCGGCTCGCCGTCCACAGGATGCGCGAGCCCTTCTCCGTCCAGATGCCGGCGGAGAGGCCGTACGGGGTGTTGTTGGCCTTCGCGACCGCCTCGTCGGGGGTGCGGAAGGTCAGCACCGACAGGACCGGGCCGAAGATCTCCTCCTGGGCGATCCGGTGGGCCTGGCTGACGCCGGTGAACAGGGTCGGCTTGAACCAGAAGCCGGTGCCCGGGAGTTCGCACTCGGGCGACCAGCGGTCCGCGCCCTCGGCCTCGCCGGCGTCGGTCAGCTCGGTGATCCGGGCCAGCTGGGCGGCCGAGTTGATGGCGCCGATGTCGGTGTTCTTGTCCAGCGGGTCGCCGACCCGCAGGGTGGACATCCGGCGCTTCAGGGCGTCCAGCAGCTCGTCCTGGATCGACTCCTGGACCAGCAGGCGCGAGCCCGCGCAGCAGACGTGGCCCTGGTTGAAGAAGATGCCGTTGACGATGCCCTCGACCGCCTGGTCGATCGGCGCGTCGTCGAAGACGATGTTCGCGGCCTTGCCGCCCAGCTCCAGCGACAGCTTCTTGCGGCTGCCGGCCAGCTGCCTGGCGATCGCCTTGCCGACCGGGGTGGAGCCGGTGAAGGCGACCTTGTTGACGTCCGGGTGCGCGGTGAGCGCGGCGCCGGTGCGGCCGTCGCCGGTGACGATGTTGACGACGCCCTTCGGCAGACCGGCCTGGCGGCAGATCTCGGCGAAGCGCAGGGCCGTCAGCGGGGTGGTCTCGGCCGGCTTGAGGACGACGGTGTTGCCGGTCGCCAGGGCGGGCGCGATCTTCCACGCCAGCATCATCAGCGGGAAGTTCCACGGGATGACCTGGCCGGCCACGCCCAGCGGGCGCGGGTTCGCGCCGAAGCCCGCGTAGTCCAGCTTGTCCGCCCAGCCGGCGTAGTAGAAGAACCACGCGGCGACGGTCGGGATGTCGAAGTCGCGGGTCTCGCGGATCGGCTTGCCGTTGTCGATCGACTCCAGCACGGCCAGCTCGCGGCTGCGCTCCTGGATGATCCGGGCGATCCGGAACAGGTACTTGCCGCGCTCGCTGCCCGGCAGCGCCGACCAGTCGGCGAAGGCCTTGCGGGCGGCGGCGACCGCGCGGTCCACGTCCTCGTCGGTGCCCTGGGCGAACTCGGCGAGCACCTGCTCGGTGGCCGGGTTGACCGTCTTCAGGGCCTCGCTGCCGGAGGAGTCGACGAACTCGCCGCCGATGAAGTGGCCGTAGGAGGTGGCGATGTCGCCCGCGGCGGCGGGGGACTCGGGGGCCGGGGCGTAGGCGAAGAGGCCGGAGGCCTTCACGGGCTCCTCGATGTTCTTCTTCTTGGCCATGGTGATCAGTCCACCGTCACGTAGTCGGGGCCGGAGTAGCGTCCGGTGGTGAGCTTCTGGCGCTGCATCAGCAGGTCGTTGAGCAGGCTGGAGGCGCCGAAGCGGAACCAGTGCGGGCTCAGCCAGTCGTCGCCGAGGGTCTCGTTGACCATCACCAGGTACTTCATGGCGTCCTTGGTGGTCTTGATCCCACCGGCGGGCTTCACGCCGACCTGGACGCCGGTCTGCGCCTTGAAGTCGCGGACCGCCTCCAGCATCAGCAGGGTGACCGGCGGGGTCGCGTTGACGGCGACCTTGCCGGTGGAGGTCTTGATGAAGTCGGCGCCGGCCAGCATCGCCAGCCAGGAGACGCGGCGCACGTTGTCGTACGTCTGCAGCTCGCCGGTCTCGAAGATCACCTTGAGGTGGGCGCTGGTGCCGTCAGGGCGCTTGCACGCCTCCTTGACGGCGACGATCTCGTTGAAGACGTCGTAGTAGCGGCCGGAGAGGAAGGCTCCCCGGTCGATCACCATGTCGATCTCGTCGGCGCCCGCGGCGACCGCGTCGGCGGTGTCGGCGAGCTTCACCGGGAGGGCGGCGCGGCCGGCCGGGAAGGCGGTGGCCACCGAGGCGACCTGGATGTCGGTGCCCCGCAGGGCGTCCTTCGCGGTGGCGACCATGTCCGGGTAGACGCAGATGGCGGCGACGCGGGGGGTGGTCGGGTCGGTCGGGTCGGGGGTCCTGCCCTTGGCGCACAGGGCGCGCACCTTGCCGACCGTGTCCGCGCCTTCCAGCGTGGTCAGGTCGATCATCGAGATCGACAGGTCGATGGCGTACGCCTTCGCCGTGGTCTTGATCGAGCGGGTACCGAGGGTGGCGGCACGCGCCTCAAGGCCGACCTGGTCGACGCCGGGCAGGCCGTGCAGGAAGCGGCGGAGCGAGGCCTCGGACGCCGCAACGTCCTGAAGGCCGCTGCCCGCAACGCCGAGGGCATTGGCTGCAACAGTGGACATAGTCACCAGAGCAGCATATCTACGCGCGTAGTCGACCGCTAGGGGGCCTGCCTTTCGTGGCCGGACCGAGACCTCGGGGGAGGCGGAGGGGAGGCGGAGGGGAGGCGGAGGGGTGGCAGGGGGCGTGTACGGGCGGGAGGCGCGGAGACCGGCGACCGGGTGGTCCGGGGGCGGCATTCGATGCCGGACCGAGACCTCTCCGTGGGGGGCATGGGGCAGAATCGACGGCATGACCGATTCCCACGGCAAGCCCCGCAAGGGTTCCGCCGCCCCCGACGGGGATCCCGCGTACGCGGACCGCGTGTACCGCTCTGTCCCCGGTGTGATCTCCGGAGTGCTGCTGCTGGCCGTCGCCGCCTGGCTGATCGGCGACGCGGTGCTGAACGGGACGGGGAAGACGCCGTACGTCTCGCTCGCGGCGGTACCGCTGTTCGCCTTCCCGGTGATCGCCTACACGCTGCGCCCGGCGGTGCTGGCGGACAGCAGCCGGCTGCTGGTGCGCAACCCGTGGCGGACCATCACCGCGCCGTGGGCCTCGGTGGACGCGCTGCGCGCGGGGTACTCGGTCGAGCTGCTGGCCGGGGGCAAGAAGTACCAGGTGTGGGCGGTGCCGGTGTCGCTGCGGCAGCGCAAGCGGGCGACCCGGGCCCAGCAGCGCGGCGGCGCCGAGCACGCCTCCCGGATGGGGATGGTGTTCGGCCGCCAGACCAACCCGGTGGTGCAGGGCTCGCCCGACCCGACCCGCGCCTGGTCCGACCAGGTGACCAACGTGCTCCAGGAGATGGCCGAGCGCAACGCCCGCCGCCCCGACGCGGCCGGCCCGGTCGAGGTGGCGTGGTGCTGGTGGGTGATCGCGCCGACGCTGGCCGGCCTGGCCGCGCTGATCACGGTGATCGCGGTCTGAGTCGAAGCACGCGAGGGGCCCGCCGGTACGCGACCGGCGGGCCCCTTCTCGTACGGGCGGGCGTCAGACGGCGATGCCCGCGGCCTCGGCCAGGTCGCGCTTGACCGCTTCGAGCAGCTCGGCGGCCCGCTCGCGGGTGGCGGTGAGGTCGGCGGCGGTGGCGACCGGGAGGACGACCTCCAGGTAGCACTTGAGCTTGGGCTCGGTGCCGGACGGGCGGACCACGATGCGGGCCGAGCGGACGGCCTCGCCGGCCAGGTAGTAGCGCAGGCCGTCGGTGGGCGGCAGCTCGGCGGAGCCCGTCGACAGGTCGTCCGCGCGGGTGACCCGGAGGCCGGCCAGGACGGTCGGCGGCTGCTCGCGCAGCCGGCGCATGGCGTCGGCGATCAGCGAGAGGTCCTGCACGCGGACGGACAGCTGGTCGGTGGCGTGCAGGCCGTGCTCCAGCGCCAGGTCGTCCAGCAGGTCGGTCAGGGTGCGGCCGGACGTCTTGAGGGTGGCGGCCAGTTCGGCGACCAGCAGGGCGGCGGTGATGCCGTCCTTGTCCCGGACGCCCTGCGGGTCGACGCAGTAGCCGAGCGCCTCCTCGTAGCCGTAGCGCAGGCCCTCGGCGCGGGCGAGCCACTTGAAGCCGGTCAGCGTCTCGGCGTAGCCCAGGCCGGCGGCCTCGGCGATCCGGCCCAGCAGGGTGGCGGAGACGATGGTGGTGGCGAAGACGCCCTCGGCCTTCTTGGCGACCAGGGCCGCGCCGAGCAGCGCGCCGACCTCGTCGCCGCGCAGCATCCGCCAGCCGGAGGTGCCGTTGCCGCTGCCGGCCGCGTTGGCGAGGACCGGGACGGCCACCGCACAGCGGTCGGCGTCCGGGTCGTTGGCGATCACGATGTCGGGGCCGACCGAGGCGGCGGTGCGGAAGGCGAGGTCCATCGCCCCCGGCTCCTCCGGGTTGGGGAAGGCCACGGTCGGGAAGTCCGGGTCGGGCTCGGCCTGCTCGGCGACGACGGTGGGCGCCGGGAAGCCGGCCCGGCGGAAGGCGGCGACCAGGGTGTCGCGGCCGACGCCGTGCATCGGGGTGTAGACGACGTCGAGGTTGCGCGGGCTGTGCTCGTCGACGATCGAGACGGCCCGGGCCAGGTAGGCCTCGATGACGTCCTCGCCGAGCACCTCCCAGCCGTCCTCGGCGCGCGGGACGTCGTGGAGCGAGCTGATCGCGTCGATCTCGGCGGCGATCCCGGCGTCGGCCGGCGGGACGATCTGCGAGCCGTCGCCCAGGTAGACCTTGTAGCCGTTGTCCTGCGGCGGGTTGTGGCTGGCGGTCACGGTGACGCCGGCGGCCGCGCCCAGGTGGCGGACGGCGAAGGCGAGCACCGGGGTCGGCAGCGGGCGCGGCAGCAGCGCGGCGCGCAGGCCGGCGCCGACCACCACGGCGGCGGTGTCCCGGGCGAAGTCGTAGGACTTGTGGCGGGCGTCGTAGCCGATCACGACCAGGTCGCCCAGGTTCTGCTGCTTGACGTAGGCGACCAGGCCGGCGGCGGCCCGGATCACCACGGCGCGGTTCATCCGCATCGGGCCCGCGCCCAGTTCGCCGCGCAGGCCGGCGGTGCCGAACTGGAGCCGGTCGGCGAAGCGCTCGGCGAGGTCCGACCAGGCGAGCTTGCCGTCCGTCTCGGCCGCCGGGTCCTCGGCCCGGGCGAGCAGGGCGGTCAGCTCCTCGCGGGTCTGCGGGTCGGGGTCCTCGGCCAGCCAGGTTCGGGCCCGGGCGAGGAGGTCGGTGGTGGTTGCCTGCGTCATGGCTGCCTGCTCCATCGGGAAGTGCGTCGGTTGGTCGGCCGGAGGGTTCCGCAAAGAAGGGGTGGGCACATGCGGACGGGGCCCGCGGGGCGTGATCAGGGGATCACGGCCGCCCGAGGGCCCCGTCGCTCATGATTGTGCGCCTAGGCCCTGTCCGCCCGCCAAGACCGGCCGGACAGGGCCTGGCCGGGCGTCAGATCCGCTCAAGGACCTTCGCGAGCAGCTCGCCCATGCGCTCGGCGGAGGCCTTGCCGGCCTCCAGCACCTCGGCGTGGTTGAGCGGCTCGCCGGTGATGCCGGCGGCCAGGTTGGTGACCAGCGAGATGCCGAGCACCTCGGAGCCGGCCTCGCGGGCGGCGATGGCCTCCAGGGTGGTGGACATGCCGACCAGCTCGCCGCCGATCACCCGGGCCATGTTGACCTCGGCCGGGGTCTCGTAGTGCGGGCCGCGGAACTGGACGTAGACGGCCTCGTCCAGGCTCGGGTCCACCTCGTGGCAGAGCGCGCGCAGGCGCTTGGAGTACAGGTCGGTGAGGTCGACGAAGTTGGCGCCGACGATCGGGGAGTCCGCGGTCAGGTTGATGTGGTCGCTGATCAGGACCGGCTGGCCGGGGACCCAGCCCTCGCGCAGACCGCCGCAGCCGTTGGTCAGCACGATGATGCCGCAGCCGGCCGCGGCGGCGGTGCGCACGCCGTGGACGACGGTGGCCACGCCGTGGCCCTCGTAGTAGTGGTTGCGGCCGAGGAAGATCAGGGCGCGCTTGTCGCCGATCTTCACCGAGCGGATCGTGCCGGCGTGGCCGGCGACGGCGGGGGCGGGGAAGCCCGGGAGCTCGGTGACCGGGAACTCGGCCACGGTCTCGCCCAGGGCGTCGGCGGCCGGCACCCAGCCGGAGCCCATCACCAGGGCGACGTCGTGCCGCTCGGCACCGGTCAGCTCGCGCAGGCGCTCGGCGGCGGCCTGGGCGGCGGCGTAGGGGTCGGCGGAGACGACCGACTGAGGAGATGCGTTCACGGCTCCGAGGATAGACGGGATTCGACTACGCGCGTAGAAAATCCGGCGCGGCATGCCGGATCGTTACCCGGTTGACCCGAAAGCACAGCTCGGTGGCGCCTTTCGGGTGACGCTGCTCGTCGGTACGTACAAGTCGGTGTGAGGTCGGTGCGGGGTCGAACCGCAGGCGGTGCGGGCCGGGAGCCGGGCCCGGGTTCAGAGCCGCTTCGCGCTGCGCAGCCCCTTCGCGTACAGGCCGTTGTCGTCCAGCCGCGCGGTGCCGCCCTTGTCGCCGAAGGTCGGGCCGTCCGCCTCCTCCCGGCTGGAGATGTACCGGGGGTGGCCGTCGGTGTCCAGGCCCAGATAGATGCCGGTGTGGTCGAGCCGGGCGCCGGTGCGGGCGTCGATCTCGAAGAACACCAGGTCGCCGGGCTGGAGCGGGTCGATCGAGGCCGGCCGCAGGGTGGTGTCCGAGCCCGGGGCGGTGGTCAGCGGCAGCACCGGGACGCCCGGGCCGACCCGGGCCAGGCCGTTGGCGCTGCGCGGCAGGCCGGGGCCGGCCACGTCCTTGGAGAGCAGCGGGTAACCGGAGCGGTAGCCGTAGACCATCCGGACGTACCCGGAGCAGTCGAAGGCGCCGTACCGGGTCCTGTCCGGCTGTTTGGCCACCTTGTCGGCGAACGTGTACGGAACGCCGAGGTAGTCGAGGAAGTCGGTCTGCTCCAGCCGCAGGTCGTTGCCCACCGAACCGTTCGGGTTGAGCGGGCCGAAGGAGGCGTCGCCCTTGAACCGCACGCCCTTGGCGTCCTTCTCCGGCGCCGCGCCGGCCAGGTACTGGGTGGCCGCCGCCAGCACGTCGTCCGCGGTGGAGCCGAGCGACTGCTGGAACCAGGTGCGGAACCAGCCCTCCTGCTCGGCGCCCGGCCGCCACGGCTGCGGCATCAGCCGGACCCAGGTGTCGGTCACCACGGTGGCCGTGGTGGTGCCCGGCTCGGCGAAGGTGCGGCTCGGGCCGGCCAGGACGGCGGTGCGGGCGCTGTCGGTCAGGGTGGTGACCACGCCGCCGCGGGCGTCCCGGACCACCGTGCGGTCCGGTCCGCCCAGCCGCTCGTAGCGGTACTCGGCGGCGGTGCCCTGGGCGGGGCCCGGCACGGCGGCGCTGGTGATCAGTGGCGCGCCGCCGCCCGGGTCCGACGGCCGGTCGTGGTCGCGGTCGCGCAGCTGGACGGTGAGGTAGCCGCTGGCGGCCAGCAGGGCCACGGCGAGGCCGCCGCTGAGCAGGGACTTGCGGGTGACGGGCATCGGGGGGTCTTCCTGGGGGTTCCTGCGGGGATTCCTGGCGGGGGTTCCTGAACGGGGGGATCAGGTGCCGGGCAGGGCGCCGAGCAGGACGCCGGCGGTGAGCACCACGTAGTTGGCGAGCGTCACCGTGCTGGTGGCCATCAGGGTGGCCGCCCGGGGCTGGCGGACCAGCTGGTAGGCGATCAGGCCGGGGACGATGAACCCGAGCGTCTGGTTGGCGTACAGGGTGGGCAGTTCGCGCTGGAGGACCAGCATCACGGTGGCCTGCAGCAGCACGCCGATCAGCACCACGGCGGCGAACAGCCGCTTGCCGTACAGGATCACCAGCTTCTGGACCACCCGGGTGGCGAGGTAGGTCAGCACCGTCACGCCGATCACGATGGCCACCCGCTGGAGGTCCTCGACCAGGGTGAGGGCCAGCCAGCCGGGGGTGATCATGCCGCCGGGGGAGAGGTTGGTGGTCAGGTAGCAGACGAGCGAGAAGACCAGGCCGAGCGCGATGCCGATGGCGGCGATCTCGGGGGTGAGCTCGGTGGGGATCACTGCTGGTCTCCGTGGTGGGGGGTGCGGGGGTGGGGCTCGAACCAGGAGTCGGGGAGCGGTTCGGGGTGGTGGACGGGCTGGTAGGCGGGGTCGTACACCGGCTCGGGGTAGAGCGGTTCGGGCTCGTGGTACGGGAGGTCGGGGGCGTCGGGCGCGTCCGGGGCCTCGTCGGGGGCGAGCCGGGCCAGCTCCTCCAGGAACAGTTCGCCCTGGCCGTGGATGTTGCCGACGGCCACCAGCGAGGAGTCCGGCCCGAGTTCGGCCAGCAGTTCGGCGGTGAGCCGGGCCGGGTCGCGCCTGTCGCCGCCGAGGTCGACCACCCGGCCGGACCACCCGGCGGGGATGCCGTCCCGGGCGCTCCTGGTGGGGTGGCCGATCAGGAACACGGCGTCCGGGTCGAGCTCGGGCACGATCTGGCCCATCTGGCCGTTGCGCTCCACCCGGTCCGGGCGGCAGTTGATCACCACGTTGAGCGGGCGGTGGATCGCGCCCAGGCCCTCCAGCTGGCGGACGTTCATCAGCGTGGACTCGGGGTCGTTGGCGGCGAAGACGTTGGCGAAGCGCAGCCGCTTGCCGTCCTCGGTGCGGTAGCGCTCGACGGACAGCACGCCCGGGTCCGGCGGGGCCGCCCACATGCCCTGCAGCGCGGTCCGCCGCTCCACGCCGAGGAGTTCGGCGACGGCCAGGGCGATCGCCACGTTCTCCTTGAAGGTGAACCAGCTGAACCCGCGCAGCTCCTCGTCGGTGACCGACTCCGGGTCCACCACGATCAGTTCGCAGTCGCGCCGGGCCGCCTCCGCGCGCAGGATGTGCGCGCGCTCCTGCTCGGCGGTGACGCACACCCCGCCGACCGGCATCGAGCGGGACAGCGAGCGGGCGACGTCGTCCAGGGTCGGGCCCATCTCGGCGAGGTGGTCCTCGCGGACGTTGCACAGCACGCCGATGGTGGAGCGGATCAGCTTGGTCTGGTTGACCTCCTGGAGCGCCGGCATGACGGCCATGCACTCGATCACCAGGGCGTCCGGCCGGTAGGTGGCGGCGCGGCGGACGATGCCGATCTGCTCGACCACATTGGCGATGCCGAACTTGCGGTAGACCGGCTCCTCGGTGGCGTCCGGATGGATGAACCGGGCCGCCGTGCCGGTGGTCTTGGCGACCGTCACCAGCCCGCCGCCGCGCAGCGCGCCCGCGCAGAGCCGGGTGATCGAGCTCTTGCCGCGGATGCCGTTGACCAGCACCCGGGTCGGGATCTGTTCCAGCGCGGCGAAGTGCCGGCGCTGCTCGACGATGCCGGCCACCAGCAGCACGGTGCAGCACACCAGCAGCACGACGTAGAGGAAGAGCACGGGAGGTCCTTCGGGCGGGGCTCAGCGGGCGTGCGCGGGCACGGGGACGGACTCGGGGGCGGCGGTGCGGCGGGGGCGGGCCGGTTCCTGACGGACCAGCTCCTGGCGGATCAGCTCCAGGCTCCGGGCGACGGCGCCGACCTCGTCGTGGTGGACGGGGTAGAGCACCGTCCGGCGGTCCCCGGCGGCCAGCGCCTCGGCGCTCGCCGCGAGCCGGCGCAGCGGCAGGCCGACCGCGATGAACAGCCAGCCGAGGCAGAGCGCGGCCGCGGCCAGGCCGAGCATGCCGGCCAGCACGGCCCGCCGGTCGGCCCGGTTCTCGTCCAGGTGCAGCCAGGCCACCGGGTGGGCGGTGACCACCGACCAGCCCAGCTTGGCCACGCTGCCGTTGCCGCCGAGCGGGGCGGCGGCGAACAGCGCCGGGTCGCCGCCGCCGCGCAGCACCTCGGCGGCGGCCGACTTCCTCGCCTGGGCCAGCAGGGCCCTGGCGCGGCCCTCGGGCAGCTCGCCGAAGGAGCTGTAGCCCTCGTTGGCGGCGAGCACCCGCTGCCGATCGTCGACCAGCCAGACCCGGCCGAGGCCGGGGCGGACCAGCAGCCCGCTGAGGAAGTCCGTCTTGAACTCGCCGATCAGCACGGGCCCGGGCGGCTCGGCGGCGCCCTCCGACTCCGCGTCGGCGGGGGCGGCGGTGAGGGCCGCGCGGGCGGCGATCCGGGGCTCCCGGCCGGAGCTGTTGAGCAGCAGCACGCCGCTCGCGCCGAGGGCCTGCGGGCCGGTGCGGTGCGGGGCGTCGCCGGCGTGCGCGAGGACCTCGCCGTTCGCACCGAGGACGTACAGCGCGCGGTAGCGGTCGTGCTCGGCGAGGGTGGCGCGCAACAGGGCGTCGGCCTTGCCGACGGAGGCGCCGGCGAGTTCGGGGGCGAGCGAACGCAGGTCCGCGTAGCCCTCGTTGAGCGCCTGGCGGATCCGGTCGGCGGCGGTGTCGGTGCGGTCGCGCTGGCCCGCCACCACCTGGGTGGGGACCCGTACGGTCGGGTCGTTGCCGCCCAGGAACAGCAGCGGGCCGGACCAGCCGAGCACCAGGACGGCGCACAGCGCCAGCGGCAGCGCGGTGCCGGGGCGGCGCTTCGGCGCGGCGGGGGCCGGTGGGCGGGCCGGGTCGAGGAGTTGCAGCCGCAGCTCCTCCAGGGCGCGGGCGATCCGGCCGGCCTCCCTCCGCTTCGGGCCGCGGACCGGCAGGTCGAGCCGTTCGCCGCGGGTGAGCCGGCGGGACTCCAGGAACAGCCGCAGCAGCGGCCGCTGCAGGCTGCGGCTCAGGTACCACGCGAGCAGCAGGGCCAGGGCGAGCAGCGCGCCGGCGGCGGCCAGGCCGAGCGCGGGGTGGCGCAGGCTGCCGGGCTTGCCGTCGACGGTGCTGGTGGAGACCACGGTCAGGCCGAGCGGGGCGGCCGGGTCGTGCCCGCCCGCGGCGCCGACGGCGGCGTAGCCGGCGACCCGGCGCACGCCCTTGGCGTCCGGGCTGCCGGCCAGGCTGCCGGCGGCCGTCCCGCCGGGGGCCGGGCGCTCGCGGGCGGCGCGCTCCCGGGCGCCGGTGACCACGGCGCGGTCGGCCTCGGCGCCGAGTTCGGCGCCGGTGCTGTCCAGGACGGCGCCGGCGGCGTCGAGGACCTGGATGGTCTGTTCCTTGCGGGTCGCGATGCCGGGCAGCCGCAGGTTGTCGGAGGCGACCAGCAGGGCGCGGCCGTCGGCCTTGGTGGTGACCAGGGCGAAGGTGAGCAGCCGGGTGCCGGCGGCGGAGGGCACCAGGACGGGCGCGGGCGCGGTGTCGGTGACCCGGCTGAGGTCGAGGCCGGCCAGCGGCACGGTCTCGCCGCGGGCGGCGAGCAGCCTGCCGGTGTCGGGGCGGACCACCGCCGTGCCGCGCCACTTGTGGTACGCCTGGCCGAGCGCGGACAGCACCGCGGCCGGCTCGGCGGGCGCGGCGTCGTAGCGGGCGGCGGCCCGGCGCAGGTCGGTGGCGCTCTCGTGCAGCCCGGCGCGCAGCGAGGCCGCGGTGTCCTCGGCGGCGTACTGGTGGGACTCCCGGACGGCCTGCGGGGTGTCGTCGACGCGCAGCCCGCCGACGGCGAGCGCGGTGATGGTGGCGACGGCGAGCAGCAGCACCAGCAGCAGCGCGATGGGCGGGCGGATGCCTCCCAGCAGCGGCATGTCGGCCCGGCGGCGATAGCGGTGCTGTCGCGGCGGGTTGGGTGCCGTGCTCACGGGGCCTCGTTCTTCTCGGGGCTCGGCGCACCTGTCCCCGGGAGGTCCGCCGGCCTTCTCGTCGGTCAAGCACTGATCAAGAGTTGGTCAAGCCGGAACAGCGTACGAAGGAGATTTCGAAAAGTTGTCACGTTCCGGTGTCGATCGGATGCCGCTTAGGGATCTCTTTCCGCGAACCGGGCGTGGTGCGCGGCCCCGGGCGGCCCCCGGTGGTCCGCGGCGGGCGGCACGGTAGGTTCGACGGCCATGGAGACTCGGGGTTCGCGACGCCCGTTGCTGCTGTCGGCGGCGGTGCTGCTGGTGCTGGCGGCGCTCGCGGCGGTGCTGACGCTGGCCGTGCGCGGCTCCGACGAGCGGCCGTCGGCGGCGGGCGCTGCGGCGGGCGCCCCGGCGGGCCGGAGCGGACCGACCGGGCCCGCCCCGGTGGACCTGGCGGCCCTGGTCGACGGGTACACCGCCGGGTTCACCCCGGGCGGCCCGTACACCGCGCCGGACGCCGGGCAGCGCCGGGCGATCGCCGACGGCGTGCTCGGCGCGCTGGACGGGCAGGCCGAGCAGGCCGGGCGCTCGCTGGCGCGGGTCGGCTACCGGCTCACCGAGTTCACCGAGGCGGCGACCGGCCGCCGGGTGGCGGAGATCGCCGACGGCACGGACGCCGAGGGCCGTGGCTGGGGCCGGGTCTACCTGGACCTCTCGGCCCGGACGGGCTGGTCCGTACAGGTGCCCCACCCGGTCTCGGACGCCCGTACCGAGGCGCTCGGGGTGGACCTCTTCCGGGCCGCGCCGGGCGGGGTGCTGGTGCTCGCCGGGGCGCACCGCCGGGCCGGGGCGGACGGCGCCTCGGACGTCGCGCACCGCGCCGACACGGTCTTCGCGGCGGTGGTCGAGGCGCTCACCGGGCGCGGCCTGCCCGGCATCCAGGTGCACGGCTTCGACGAGGGCAGCCTGCCCGGGCAGGACGCGGTGGTCTCCAGCGGCGCCGGCCAGCCGGGCCCGGCCGCCGAGCTGACCGCCACCGGGCTGGGGAAGGCCGGGTACGCGGCCTGCCGGGCCTGGCGGGAGAAGTGCGGGCAGCTCGGGGGCACCACCAACGTCGAGGGCCGGTTCGCGGCCGGGCTCGGCGTGCCGTGGCTGCACGTCGAGCTGGGCAACGGGCTGCGCACCGAGCCGGCCCGCCGCGCGGCGGTGGCCGGGGTGCTGGCGCAGACGGCCCGCGGCTGGGCCGCGAGCCAGGGTTAGCAGGCCAGGGTTAGCAGGCCAGGGCTAGTGGGCCAGGGCTAGCAGGGGCGGCGGCGCAGGTCCATCACGTAGTCGTGCGGGGCGCCGGCGCTCTCCGCGGCGTCGGCGACCAGGCCGAGGTAGCGGGCAGCGGGCAGGCCGCCCTCGTAGTCGTTGAGCACGTACGTCCAGACCGGGGTGTCGCCGTCCAGGGTCTGCGCGCGCAGTTTGATCTTGCGGTAGATGCCGAGCTGGACGCCCTCCCAGCGGTCCAGGCCCTCCTCGTCCATCGGCGCGACGTCGTACAGCGAGACGAAGACCTGATCCTTCCCGTCCTCGACGACGGTGGCCAACGAGCCCTCCCAGCCGAGCTGTTCACCGCCGAAGGTGAGCCGCCAGCCGTCCAGCCACCCGGTGCCGCGCAGTGGTGAGTGCGGGGCGCGGCGGGTCATCTGCCGTGCATCGAGGTTGGTGGCATACGCGGCGTAAAGGGGCATGGGGGGAAGACTAGCCCGGTGGATGGACGGTCCGCGGCGACTGGGCGATCGCACAGAAGCCCGGACCCCGGCGTGGCGGCGTTCCCGGCGTGCGGGACAATGGTGCACGTGACTCGGATCGTGATCATCGGTGGCGGACCCGGCGGCTACGAGGCTGCGCTGGTGGCCGCGCAGCTCGGCGCGGAGGTGACCGTCGTCGACCGCGACGGTCTGGGCGGATCGGCGGTGCTCACCGACTGCGTGCCGTCGAAGACCCTGATCGCGACCGCGGAGGTGATGACCACCTTCGACAGCTCGTACGAGGAGCTGGGCATCACCGTCGCGCAGGACGAGGCCGCGGACGCGGCCAAGGTCATCGGCGTGGACCTGGGCAAGGTCAACCGCCGTGTGAAGCGGCTGGCGATCGCGCAGTCCCACGACATCACCCAGTCGGTCACCCGGGCCGGGGTCACCGTGCTGCGCGGCCGCGGCCGGCTCGGCGGCGGCGGGCAGGCGGTGGACGGCTCCCGCGAGGTGCTGGTGGACGCGCCGGACGGCACCGTCCAGTCGCTGCGCGCCGACGCGGTGCTGATCGCCACCGGCGCCCACCCCCGCGAGCTGCCGGACGCCCAGCCGGACGGCGAGCGGATCCTCACCTGGACCCAGGTGTACGACCTGGAGGAGCTGCCCCGCGAGCTGATCGTGGTCGGCTCCGGTGTGACCGGCGCGGAGTTCGCGGGTGCCTACCAGGCGCTCGGCTCCAAGGTCACCCTGGTCTCCAGCCGTGACCGGGTGCTGCCGGGCGAGGACCCGGACGCCGCCGAGGTGCTGGAGGACGTCTTCCGCCGCCGCGGCATGAACGTGATGGGCCGCTCGCGCGCCGAGAGCGTCAAGCGGATCGGCGACCGGGTCGAGGTGGCCCTCGCCGACGGCAAGGTGATCGAGGGCACGCACTGCCTGATGGCGGTCGGCTCGATCCCCAACACCGCGCAGATGGGCCTGGAGGAGGCCGGGGTCAAGCTCAACGACTGGGGCCAGATCCAGGTCGACCGGGTCTCCCGCACCAGCGCCCCGGGCGTCTACGCGGCCGGCGACTGCACCGGCGTCTTCATGCTCGCCTCGGTGGCGGCCATGCAGGGCCGGATCGCGATGTACCACGCGCTCGGCGACGCGGTGCAGCCGCTGAACCTGAAGACCGTCGCCTCCAACGTCTTCACCGACCCGGAGATCGCCACCGTCGGCTACACCGCGGCCGATGTGGAGTGCGGCAAGATGGACGCGGTCGTGGTCAAGCTGCCGCTGCGCGGCAACCCGCGGGCGAAGATGCAGGGCATCCGGGACGGCTTCGTGAAGCTGTTCTGCCGCCCGGGCACCGGCATCGTGGTGGGCGGCGTGGTCGTCGCCCCGCGGGCCAGCGAGCTCATCCACCCGATCGCGCTCGCGGTGGACGCCAATCTGACCGTCGAACAGGTGGCCAGCGCCTTCACCGTCTACCCGTCGGTCTCCGGCTCGACCGCCGAGGCCGCCCGGCAGCTGCACATCCGCAAGCGGGTCGAGAGCGAATCCTGAACCTCCGGCGCACAGTTGAGGGCGGCTGCCGATCGGCGGCCGCCTTTTGCGCAGGAGTGATCGTCACCCGGACGGCGGGCGCAGTCCCGGGCTGCTGACGGCGCGTATTGTACGGTCACGCGCCGCTCTTGCGTGAGCAATTCCAGCTACTAGCTGCAAACGCCTGAAAGCAGACGGTCACGCAGGTTACCGTCGGTTCTGTGTTTGCAGCAGAACGTCGCCAGTTGATCCTCGAAATGGTGCGCGCCAACGGAGCGGTCTCGCTCCGGGAGTTGGCCCGCGTCGTCCAGACCTCCGAAGTGACCGTGCGCCGCGACGTACGGGCACTGGAGGCAGAAGGGCTCCTCGACCGCCGGCACGGCGGCGCGGTGCTCCCCGGCGGCTTCAGCCGCGAACCCGGCTACCCGCAGAAGACCCACCTCTCCGCGGCGGAGAAGAGCGCCATCGCCGACCTCGCCGCCGGCCTGGTGGAGGAGGGGGACGCGGTGGTGGTCGGCGCCGGCACCACCACCCAGGAGCTGGCCCGCAGGCTGGCCAGGGTGCCCGGTCTCACCGTGGTCACCAACTCGCTGTTGGTCGCCCAGGCGCTGGCGCACGCCAACCGGGTGGAGGTGGTGATGACCGGCGGCACCCTGCGGGGTTCCAACTACGCGCTGGTCGGCAGCGGTGCCGAGCAGTCCCTGCACGGGCTGAGGGTCTCCAAGGCCTTCATCTCCGGCAGCGGGCTGACCGCCGAGCGGGGCCTGTCCACCGCCAACATGCTGTCCGCGAGCGTGGACCGGGCGCTGGTGCAGTCGGCCAACGAGGTCATCGTCCTCGCCGACCACACCAAGCTCGGCGCGGACTCCATGTTCCAGACCGTGCCCACCGAGAACATCACCCGGCTGGTCACGGACGAGCAGGCGACCGCCGACGACGGCACCGCCCGGCAACTCGACGCGATCGCCGACTGCGGGGTGCAGATCGACCTGGCGCCGCTCGGCGCCGCCCCCACCGGGGACGCCCCGGTGCACGGCACCGGCAGCGGGCCCGTCCACCAGACCCAGCCCGGCCCGCTGGCGCGCCGCCCCGCCCCGCCCCCCGGCGGCGCCCCGCTGCCCGGCCAGCGCCGGCCGGGCGCGCACGGAGGTCCGGGCGGCCTGCCGGCCAGGCTGGCCGAGCTGGGCCTCCCGCGCGGGCGCTGAGGGCCCGTACCGCCGCGCGAACGCGGCCGGCCCGCACCCCCGAGGGGGGTACGGGCCGGCCGGTGCTCCAGGGAGCGCGTCAGTCCTTGATCTCGCACAGCGCGGCGCCGCTGCTGACGCTCGCGCCCACCTCGGCCTTGAGGCCGACGACGGTGCCCGCCTTGTGCGCGTTCAGCGGCTGCTCCATCTTCATCGCCTCCAGGACCACGATCAGCTCGCCCTCGGCGACGACCTGGCCCTCCTCGACGGCGACCTTGACGATGGTGCCCTGCATCGGCGAGGCCAGGGTGTCACCGCTGACGGCCGAACCGGCCTTCTTGGCGCCCACCCGGCGCTTGGCCTTCGCGGCACCCGCCGCACCGGCCGCCGGGGCCGCCGAGACGCCCAGCGAGGACGGCAGCGAGACCTCGATCCGCTTGCCGCCGACCTCGACCACGACGGTCTCGCGGCCCTCGGCCTCCTCGCCGTCGCCGGCCGCGCCCGCGAACGGCGGGATGGTGTTGTCGAACTCGGTCTCGATCCACCGGGTGTAGATCGTGAACGGGCCCTCGCCGCCGTGCACCTCGGGCGCGAACGCCGGGTCGGTGACGACCGCCTGGTGGAACGGGATGGCGGTGGCCATGCCCTCCACCTTGAACTCGTTCAGCGCGCGGCGGGCCCGCTCCAGGGCCTGCTTGCGGTCCCGGCCGGAGACGATCAGCTTGGCCAGCAGGGAGTCCCAGGCCGGGCCGATGACCGAGCCGGTCTCCACGCCGGAGTCCAGCCGGACGCCCGGGCCGGACGGCGGCGCGAACAGCGTCACGGTGCCGGGCGCGGGCAGGAAGCCCCGGCCCGGGTCCTCGCCGTTGATGCGGAACTCGAACGAGTGGCCGCGCACCTCGGGGTCGCCGTAGCCCAGTTCCTCACCGTCGGCGATCCGGAACATCTCGCGGACCAGGTCGAGTCCGGTGACCTCCTCGGTGACCGGGTGCTCGACCTGCAGCCGGGTGTTGACCTCCAGGAAGGAGATCGTGCCGTCCAGCGCCACCAGGAACTCGCAGGTTCCGGCGCCCTCGTAGCCGGCCTCCTTCAGGATGGCCTTGGACGCCCGGTACAGCTCGGCGTTCTGCTCGGCGGTCAGGAACGGCGCGGGCGCCTCCTCGACCAGCTTCTGGTGCCGGCGCTGCAGCGAGCAGTCACGGGTGGAGACGACCACCACGTTGCCGTGCTTGTCCGCGAGGCACTGGGTCTCCACGTGCCGCGGGTTGTCCAGGTAGCGCTCGACGAAACACTCGCCGCGGCCGAAGGCGGCGACGGCCTCGCGCACCGCGGACTCGTACAGCTCCGGGATCTCCTCCAGCGTGCGGGCGACCTTGAGGCCGCGGCCGCCGCCGCCGAAGGCCGCCTTGATGGCGACCGGAAGGCCGTGCTCCCGGGCGAACACGACCACCTCGTCGGCACCCGAGACCGGGTCCGGGGTGCCGGCGACCAGCGGCGCGCCGGCGCGCTGCGCCACGTGCCGGGCGGTGACCTTGTCACCGAGGTCGCGGATGGCCTGCGGGGGCGGGCCGATCCAGGTCAGGCCCGCGTCGAGGACGGCCTGGGCGAAGTCGGCGTTCTCCGACAGGAACCCGTAGCCGGGGTGGACGGCGTCGGCCCCGGAGTCCGCTGCGGCCTTCAGGACCTTGGCGATGTCCAGGTAACTGGTGCCGGGGGTGTCTCCACCCAGCGCGTAAGCCTCGTCGGCCGCGCGGACGTGCAGCGCATCCCGGTCCGGCTCGGCGTAGACGGCGACGCTGGCGATACCGGCGTCCGAGCAGGCCCGGGCGACGCGGACGGCGATTTCCCCGCGGTTGGCGATGAGCACCTTGCGCACTGTGGCTCCCTTCTTGAACCTGGTCGAGTTTATGGATTCCTGGGCGGTACCGGCGAGTAGCCCCAGGTTGTGAACTATCCCACACGGACGGTGATGAATTTCCGGGGCCCGTCGACCGCCCGTCCGGTGACGCCGCAGGTCGCGGCCGGTGCGGTCGAACCGGCCGGATCCACAGCGGGTGACCGGGCGTTGTCCGGTGCCCCGGTGGCATCGGACACACTCTCGCGCGGCCGGCTCAAACGACGGTGGAACGGGCGGCGGGCCGCCGCCGTCCTGCGGGCCCGGCCGTCAGGCCCAGAGGTCGACCAGCCGGACGTCCAGGTCGGCGAGCAGGGTGCGCAACAGCGGCAGCGAGAGGCCGATGACGTTGCCCGGGTCGCCGTCGATGCCCTCGATGAACGGCGCCGAGCGCCCGTCCAGGGTGAACGCCCCGGCGACGTGCAGGGGCTCGCCGGAGGCCACGTAGGCGGCGATCTCGGCGTCGTCCGGGGTGCCGAAGCGGACGGTGGTGGACGCGGTCGCCGAGGACTGCCGCCCGGTCGCGGTGTCGATCACGCAGTGGCCGGTGCGCAGCACCCCGGCCCGGCCGCGCATCGACTGCCAGCGGGCGAGCGCCTCGGTGGCGTCGGCGGGCTTGCCGAGGGCCTGGCCGTCCAGCTCCAGGACGGAGTCGCAGCCGATCACCAGCTCGCCGTCGGTCAGTGCGGCGGCGACGGCCTTCGCCTTGGCCTCGGCCAGCACCAGGGCGAGTTCGGCCGGGGTGGCGGCGCTGATCGCGTCCTCGTCGACGCCGCTGACCACCACGCGCGGGTCGAGGCCCGCCTGGCGCAGCAGTCCGAGGCGGGCGGGGGAGGCGGAGGCGAGGACGAGGATGCGCTGGTCGGTCATGCCCCTCAGGGTAGGGGGTGCCGGTGTCCGCCGTTCGGGTGAACGACGGACGCGGCGGTCGGGTGAGCGGCGGTCACCGCAGTCGGGTGGGCGCCGGTCACAGCAGGAGGAGGACGGCGGCCACCATCGCGAGGGCGGCGAGCACCCGGCCGGCCCGGTGCAGCCGCTCCATCATCCGGCGGGCCTCCGGGGAGGGCTCGTCGCGGGGGTCTGACCAGAGCACACGTCCAGGGTGCGCCGCGCCCGGCCCCGGGCGCCTGAGTATCCGTACTCAGCTTTCGGGCAATCCGGGCGGACGGGCCCGAACGGGTGCGGAGGGGGGGGGGGGAGAGGGGGAAGTCCCCCCCCCCCCCCAGAAAGGTCCGGTTTCCCCCCCGGGGGCCCGCCCGGTGGTGCGGTCC
>NZ_JBHVWW010000002.1:0-7309 GCF_042882025.1 Kitasatospora sp. NPDC058243 | reverse complement strand
GGGGATGGGGGGCCTGGAACTACCCCCCCCCCCCCCCGCACCGGGCGGTTCAGCTCGCCCAGCCGGACGTCCGCCAGGCGTTGACGCCCGGGTGGACGGCCTGGCGGAACAGGCGGGAGCGGTCGTTCCAGGGGGCGGCCGGGCCGGCACCGGCCCGGCGCGCCGCCTCGGCGGCTGCCTGCGCGGCGGCGGCCCGGGCCTGGACCACCGCCAGGACGGCGGCGAGCTCCTCGGGGGTCGGCTGCCCGTGCAGCACGTGGATCGGTGCCATGGCTCATTCTCTCCCGACGAGGGCCTACAGGGGGATGTTGCCGTGCTTCTTCGGCGGCAGCACCTCGCGCTTGCCGCGCAGCGCCCGCAGACCCCGGACGATGTGCCGGCGGGTCTCGCTCGGCGGGATCACCGCGTCCACGTAGCCGCGCTCGGCCGCCAGGTACGGGTTCAGCAGGGTGTCCTCGTACGAGGCGATCAGCTCGGCCCGCTTCTGCTCGGCACCGCCCGCCGCCTCGGCCTCGGCGATCTCCCGCCGGTGCAGGATGTTGACCGCGCCCTGCGCGCCCATCACCGCGATCTGCGCGGTCGGCCAGGCCAGGTTGAGGTCGGCGCCCAGGTGCTTGGAGCCCATGACGTCGTACGCGCCGCCGAAGGCCTTGCGGGTGATCACGGTGATCAGCGGGACGGTCGCCTCGGCGTAGGCGTAGATCAGCTTGGCGCCGCGGCGGATGATGCCGTCCCACTCCTGCTCGGTGCCGGGCAGGAAGCCGGGCACGTCGACGAAGGTCAGCACCGGGATGTTGAAGGAGTCGCAGGTCCGGATGAAGCGGGCGGCCTTCTCGCTGGCGTTGATGTCCAGGCAGCCGGCCAGGTCCATCGGCTGGTTGCCGACGATGCCGACGGACTGGCCCTCGACCCGGCCGAAGCCGGTGATGATGTTGCCCGCGTACAGCGGCTGGGTCTCCAGGAACTCGCCGTCGTCGACGATGTGCTCGATCACCTTGCGCATGTCGTACGGCTGGTTCGCCGAGTCCGGCACGATGGCGTCGAGTTCGAGGTCCTCGTCGGTGACGGTGAGGTCCGCCTGCTCGGGGTAGGACGGCGGGTCCGACAGGTTGTTGGAGGGCAGGTACGAGAGCAGGCTCTTGACGTACTCGACGGCCTCCTTCTCGTCGGTGGCCAGGTAGTGCGCGTTGCCGGACTTGCTGTTGTGGGTGCGGGCGCCGCCCAGCTCCTCCATGCCGACGTCCTCGCCGGTCACGGTCTTGATCACGTCCGGGCCGGTGATGAACATGTGCGAGGTCCGGTCGGCCATCACCACGAAGTCGGTGATCGCGGGGGAGTACACCGCGCCGCCCGCGCAGGGGCCCATGATCAGCGAGATCTGCGGGATCACGCCCGAGGCGTGCACGTTGCGGCGGAAGATCTCGCCGTACAGGCCGAGCGAGACCACGCCCTCCTGGATCCGGGCGCCGCCGGAGTCGTTGATGCCGATGACCGGGCAGCCGGTCTTCAGCGCGAAGTCCATCACCTTGACGATCTTCTCGCCGAACACCTCGCCCAGGGAGCCGCCGAACACGGTGAAGTCCTGGGCGAAGACGGCGACCTGGCGGCCGTCCACGGTGCCGTAGCCGGTCACCACGCCGTCGCCGTACGGGCGGTTCCGCTCCTGCCCGAAGTTCGTCGAGCGATGCCGGGCGAACTCGTCGAACTCGACGAAGGAGCCCTCGTCCAGCAGCTCCGCGACCCGCTCGCGGGCCGTCAGCTTGCCCTTGGCGTGCTGCTTCTCCACGGCCGCGGCGGAGCCGGAGTGCACCGCCTCGTCGAGCCTGCGCCGCAGGTCGGCGAGCTTGCCGGCGGTGGTGTGGGGGTCGTACGGCGCCTCGGTCATCCGGTGGCTCTCCCTGATCCATGGGCCGCGACCTGTTCGAGTGCGCGCGGGCCGGAGTGGGGGCCCGCGCATGAGGGCAGGGCGGCGCTGCGAACTACCGTTGGGTAGCGTAGCCAGCGCACCGGCCCGGACGTCATGTCCTGGCGTTATGGCCATCGACACAGTGTGTCAACGCGCGTTCTGCGGGACGATGGGGCGGCCTACGCCCCATGCGACCTGACACGCCCTAGTGTTCTGGACCATGACCGCACCCGACTCCCCCCGCCGCAGTGGACTGCGCGGTTTCGGCCACGCCGGGCCGTCGCCGTGGACCGACCTGGACCGCCCGCCGCTGGACGAGGCCGCGCTGCGCCGCGACCTGCTGGTCCCGGACGGGCTCTGGACCTCGGTGGACGTCGTCGCCGAGACCGGCTCCACCAACAACGACCTCGCCGCCCGCGCCCGGGCCGGCGCCCCGCAGGGCGCGGTGCTGGTCGCCGAGGTGCAGAACGCCGGGCGCGGCCGACTGGAACGCCAGTGGAGCGCCCCGGCCCGCTCCGGGCTGTTCCTGTCCGTCCTGCTGCGCCCCGAGGAGGTGCCGGTCGAACGCTACGGCTGGCTGCCGATCCTGGTCGGGGTGGCCACCGCCAGCACGCTGAGCCGGGTCGCCGGGGTCGAGGTCGGGCTGAAGTGGCCCAACGACCTCCAGGTGGAGATCGACGGCGCGGAGCGCAAGCTCGGCGGCATCCTCACCGAGCTGAGCGGCGGCGCCGTGGTCGCCGGCCTCGGCATCAACGTCTCGCTGCGCGAGCCGGAGCTGCCCGTCCCCACCGCCGCCTCGCTCGCGCTGGCCGGTGCCGAGGTCACCGACCGGTCCACCCTGCTGCGCGCCCTGCTGCGCGAGTTCGCCGGGCTGTACCGCACCTGGACGGCCGCCGCCGGCGACCCGCACACCAGCGAGCTGCTCCGCGCCTACGCGGACCGCTGCACCACGCTCGGCCGCCAGGTGAAGGTGCACCTGCCGGGCGACCGGGAGCTGGTCGGCGAGGCGGTGGCGATCGACGGCGACGGCCGCCTGGTGGTCCGCACCCCCGACGGCGCACGCCGGGCGGTCGGCGCGGGGGACGTCGTCCACGTGCGCCCCGAGCCCCGCTGAACGGCACTCTTCACCTCTCCTTGACCCGGGCTGATGCCCCGGATCACGCGATTCCGTGCGAACATTCCACCTGGCAGCGGTGTGAGGCGCGCCACTGCCCGCCGGGTGGCGGGCGCGCCCGGACAGGCAGGACACGAGGCAAGTGCGGCGACCGCACGGGGACGGACCGGTGGCAGAGGACGGCAGCAGCGGCGCGACATCGGGGACCCACGACCCCACGGTCGCGCTCGAACTGGAACGCCTGATCCTGGACGCGCCACGCCGCTACACCCCGTACCAGGCCGCGCGGGCCGCAGACGTCCCGATGGAGCTGGCGACCCGCTTCTGGCGGGCCATGGGCTTCCCCGACATCGGCCAGTCCCGGGCCCTCACCGACGGCGACGTGATCGCCCTGCGCCGGCTCGCCGGCCTGGTCGAGTCCGGCCTGCTCAGCGAGTCGATGGCGATCCAGGTGGCCCGCTCCACCGGCCAGACCACCGCCCGGCTGGCCGGCTGGCAGATGGACACCTTCCTGGAGAACCTCACCCAGGCCGTCGAACCCGGCCTGACCCGCGCCGACGTCGCCTACCCGCTGGTCGAGCTGCTGCTGCCGGAGCTGGAGCAGTTCCTGGTGTACGTCTGGCGCCGCCAGCTCGCCGCCGTCACCGGCCGGGTGGTCCAGGCCGCCGAGGACAACGAGATCACCAGCGGCCGCCTCGCCGTGGGCTTCGCCGACCTGGTCGGCTTCACCCGGCTGTCGCGGCGGCTGGAGGAGGAGGAGCTCGGCGAACTCGTCGAGACCTTCGAGAACACCTGTTCGGACCTGATCGCCGGGCAGGGCGGCCGGGTCATCAAGACCCTCGGCGACGAGATCCTCTACGTCTCCGAGGACCCGGTCACCGCCGCCGAGATCGCGCTCAGCCTGATCGAGGCCCTCGCCGAGGACGAGAGCATCCCCGCGCTGCGGGTCGGCATGGCCTTCGGCACGGTCACCTCGCGGATGGGCGACGTCTTCGGCACCACCGTGAACCTGGCCAGCCGGCTCACCTCGATCGCACCCAAGGACGCGGTGCTGATCGACGGCGAGTTCGCCGCCGCGCTGGAGCAGTACGGCAGCGTGGCCCCGCCGGACGCGGACGGCCCCGGCCTCGCCGAGGCGCTGTCGGCCGCCGCCGGGATGCCCGCCTCGGGCCTGCCGGTGCCGGGCCTGGACGCCGGGCACCGGTTCCACCTGCAGCCGATGTGGCGCCGGCCGGTGCGCGGGCTCGGGCTGGTCGAGCCGTGGCTGCTGTCGCGGCGGCTGAAGCCGGAGTAGGACTCCGCCCCTGCCCCTCCCGGGCCCTTCTCACGCCTCTCCCGGACCCTTCCCGGTCTCTTCCGGGCCCCTTCCGGTCTTCTCCTGTGCCCTTCCCGGCTTTTCCCGGGCCTTTCCGGCCTTCCCCGGCCTTTTCCAGGACGCGGCCCCGGGCCGGTCCCGATGCTTGGGGTGCCGAACGGTTGAAACCCGTACGGCCGGTTGCGGGTCCGCCCCGGCAAACGGGGCATAACCGAACGAAACCGCCATAGTCTTGGTGAAAGCGGCCGGGTGGGTGCGGCCGCCGTCGGGGGTCCGGCAGGACCGAGCACAGGGAGCGAGGCGAGCCGGTGAGCAGTGAGGCGATCATGACGGACCGCGGCTGCGACTGCGGCGGCCCGCAGCCGGCCGGCCAACTGCCCGACCTACGGCTGCAGTCCGTGGTCGAGCTGGCCCAGGACATGGCCGGCGCGCTCACCCCGCTGGAGGCCGTCCGGGCCGCCGCCGCCCGCGCCACCGAGGCGCTCGGGGCGACCATGGCGGCCGTCTCCGTCTGGGACCGCGAATCCGGCCGGCTCCGGGTCCTGGTCAACCACGGGGAGCTCGCGCCCGGCGAGGAGGAACTGCCCGAGGACGAGTCCTACCCCGTCGCCGACTTCCCCGAGATCGTCACCTATCTGGAGGAGCGCTGGACCACCGGGCGCCTCCCGCGGGCCTGGCTGCAGACCGCCGAGAACGCCGAACCGCATGCCGGGCACGCCCACCCCACCGCCGGCGCGTACTGCCAGGAACGCGCCGCGGCGCTGCGCCGGCGCGGCCGCGCCTGCTGCGTGGTCGCCCCGATCGTCCTGCACGGGCAGGCCTGGGGCGAGCTGTACCTGGCCCGCAGCGTCGGCAAGCCCGAGTTCGCCGCCGCCGACGCCGACTACGCGACCCTGCTCGCGGCCCAGATCTCGGCCGGCCTCGCCCAGACCGAACGCCTCGCCGACCTGCGCAAACTCGCCTTCTCCGACCCGCTCACCGGCCTCGCCAACCGGCGCGCCGTCGACACCCGGCTGGAGAGCGCCCTGACGGCGCACAACCGGGACAACACCGTGGTCTCGCTCGTCGTCTGCGACGTCAACGGCCTCAAGCGGGTCAACGACCAGCTCGGCCACGAAATGGGCGACCGGCTGCTCGAACGGTTCGCCCACCAGCTCTCGGTCGCCGCGGCCAAACTCCCCGGCAGCCTCGCCGCCCGCCTCGGCGGCGACGAGTTCTGCCTGCTCGCCGAAGGGCAGAAGGCCGACGAGGTCGTCGCCGTCGCCGAGGAGCTCTGCGCCCGGGCCCTCGCCCTGTCCGAGGGCGAGGGCGTCGCCTGCGGCGTCGCCTCCACCGGCGACTCCATCGGCCCGGTCACCACCCCCGACCGGCTCTTCCGGCTCGCCGACGCCGCCCAGTACCGGGCCAAGGCCGCCCGCGCCGCCCACCCCGTCGTCGCCGGGCGCAGCCACGGCCCCGGCTTCTCGCCCGACCCCACCGTGCTGCTCGCCGACGCCGCCGACCCGCACCACCGGGCCGACGGACGCGGCGCCCGCCCCGGCCGGGCCGGGGCGTGCGACCGGCGGCGCTTCCGGGGCGCCGCGCACAGTGCCGACCCGGGCCAGCTGCTCACCGCCGTCCTCGCGGCCCTCGACCAGGCCGCCGCCGCCCGGGCCGTCCACCCCGCCGACACCCTCGGCAAGCTCGTCGTCGTCGCCGAGGCCTCCGCCCGGCTGCTCGACGCCGTCGGCTGGTGGGTCTCCTACGTCCCGCCCGGCTCCCACCTCATGCGCACCGCCCAGCACGCCGTCTACCGGATGACCAGGGGCCCCAGCAGCACCCGCGCCGAGACCCAGCGGGCCCAGATCGAGGCCCCGGACGCCGTCTTCGACCTGCGCCACTACCCGATGACCCGCCGCGCCGTCCGCGGCGGCGCCTTCGCCCTGCGCGCCGGCGCGGCCGGCAACGACCCGGCCGAGGAGGCCATGCTGGTCGTCTCCGGCTACCGCGGCATGGTCGCCGCCGGCGGCCAGAACCCGGCCGGCGGCTGGCTCGTCGAACTCTTCGCCGACGACGCCACCCTGCCGCTCGGCCAGGCCGCTTTCGCCATGCGCGCCCTGGTGGCCGTCGCCCTGGCGGGCGCGGCCTCGCCCCCGGTGGTGTGAGGCCGGGGCGGGCGGCCGGTGCGGTCAGGCTCGCCCGAGGGCGCGCAGGACCGCCTCGACCAGGCGGTCGGCGTGGGCGTGGTCGAGCGGGCCGAGGCGGTAGAGCCAGCGGTAGTGGAGCGGGCCGTAGAGGAGTTCGAGGGCGAGGTCGAGGTCCGCGTCGGGGGCGAGCTGGCCGGCCTCGCGGGCGCTGCGCAGGCGCTCGCGGGTGACGTCGAGGAGCGGGTCCAGCAGGCGAGTGCGGTAGTCGGCGTACAGGGCCGGGTCGTTGAGCAGCTCGGCGGTGAGGGCGCGGTAGGTGCGGTCGAGGGCGGGGTCGGTGAGCTCGTCGGCGGCGGGGCGCAGGACGGCCCGCAGGTCGGCGGCGAGGTCGCCGGTGTCGGGGAGGGCGAGGCTGCCCTCGTGCTCGTTGGCGGCGAGGAAGGCGTCGAAGACGACGGCGCCCTTGGAGGGCCACCAGCGGTAGATGGTCTGCTTGCCGACGCCGGCCCGGGCGGCGATCGCCTCGATGGTGAGCTTGCCGAAGCCGACGTCGGCGACGAGTTCGGCGGCGGCGGTGAGGACGGCGGCGCGGGAGCGTTCGCTGCGGCGGGCCGGGTCGGGGGCGGTTCTGTGGGCCATGGTGGAAATTCTAAGCGAAGTAGCGAGACGGATCGTATCGTCTTGACGTGGCGTCGGGCCCCGGACCATGCTGGAGCGGCGCCAGCGAGACGGACCGTCTCGTCTCATTCTGGACCCTGGAGTCTCAATGATGAAGTCAAGATGCCTGCGCGACCGGTGGGGCGGAGGTGAAGATCCGGTTGTCGCGCAGGAGCGCCCACAGCACGTTC
>NZ_JBHVWW010000001.1:328007-399056 GCF_042882025.1 Kitasatospora sp. NPDC058243 | reverse complement strand
GGCGGATCAGCCCGCGGCGTTGGGCGCCCGGCTGGGCGTGCGCCCGGATCGTCCTCGTACTGGGCCGTACTTGGGCGATTCGGGCGTGCGTCCAGCCGGGATGCCCGGCGTCGCGGGCCCGCCAAGATCGGCCGGACAGGACCTAGCGTCCCCGGCGGCCGCCGTCGGTCTGTCCGCATCCACCGCGCCCGCCCGCCCGCTCCTGCCGGCCGGTCGCGGTGCGCCACCTGGACCTCTGCCGGTCATCGAAGAGCGCTGACGAAGAAGGCACCCCATGAATCCCCTGACCAGCCCCCTGCTGACCGACCCCCCACCGCCGGGCCCCGACCTGGCAGTCACCGACACCGAAGTCACCGTGCTGGTCGCGCTGGCCCAGGCGCGCGGCGCCCGGAGCATCGCCGTCGGCTCCGGCCGGACCCCGGCCGCGCTGGCAGGCGCCGACGCGATCACCCGGGCCTGGCAGGCCGCCGGCGGCGTCGTGGCCGCAACGACCACCTGGCCGGAGACCGCAGCCTCCTGGCTGTGCCAGGCCCGCCACTTCGCCGACGCGCCGGCCGACGTGTGGGTGATGACCGGCCCGGAGGTCGGCTGGGCCCAGGTGGCCCGGCGGCTGCTGTGGTCCACGTCCTGGCGGCCCGACCGCACCCTGGCCACCGCCGCCATCGGCCGCCCCGCCACGCTGGCCCTGGTCGGCGCCCGGCAGCTGCGCGGCCTGACCGGAGCCGACGCGAACGGCGCCACCTGGACCGTCACCGACGACGGCGGCCTCACGGTCACCGGCCCCGGCCCCGGCCCCGGCAGATCACGGTGACGGCGCTGTCCGACCTGCCGGAGGTGCCGCGCGATGCGGTCGGCCCCGCCCCCTGGGGCGCTCCTGTTGCCCCAGGACCCCCGCACTCCTCGTGATCCCGCGTATCCACGCGCCTTTCGGGAATCCTGCCCGGCCACAGCCTTCGGCCGCCCCGCCGTTCCGCCCGGCCGACTGCTTCCGGAACGTGTCTCACGTTTCGGTGCGCCCGCGCGTCTTCACCACAGACAGCAGGCGCAGAGAGGAGATCGACATGGACGTCCGGCACGCCTACGTGGACAGCCCGGTGGGACGGCTCCTGGTCGTCGCCGGCGACAACGCCCTGATCGGGCTCTACTTCCCGGGCTACCGGTACACGCCCCGGCCCTCGGCGTGGGGCCGGCGAGCCGACACCTCGGCCGACCCGGTGCTCGCCCAGGCCCGCAGCGAACTCGACGAGTACTTCGCCGGAAAGCGGCAGGTGTTCGACGTCGCGGCGGCGACGAACGGCGACGAGTTCCAGGAACAGGTCTGGGCGCAGCTGCGCCAGATCCCGTACGGCGCGCGGATCACCTACGGCGACATCGCGGTCGAGCTGGGCAGCAAGGGGTTCGCGCAGTCCGTGGGCCAGGCCGTGGGGCGCAACCCGGTGAGCATCGTCATCCCCTGCCACCGAGTGGTGGGCGCGGGCGGCAAACTCACCGGATTCGGCGGCGGACTGGAGCGCAAGCAGCTCCTGCTGGACCTGGAGGAGCCGGTCGAGACCCGGGCCGGACGACTCTTCTAGCTGCGCCCCGGCCGGGCGGCCCGACCGCGAACGCCCGGCACCCCCTGCCCCTTTGAAGAACAGCGAGGAACCCTTCCCCGATGGCCAGCGACACCGTCCCCGCTCTCGCCCCCGAACACCCCGTCGACCCCGGGGTGGTGATCGGCGAGGACGGGCTCGCCCGCCCCGCGTGGGCCGGCACCGATCCGCTGCTCCGCGAGTACTACGACACCGAGTGGGGCATGCCCGTGCGCGACGAGCGCGGCCTGTACGAACGCATCAGCCTGGAAGCCTTCCAGGCCGGGCTGTCGTGGGCGACGATCCTGCGCAAGCGCCCGGCGTTCCGCGCCGCGTTCGACGACTTCGACCCCGACCGGGTCGCCGGCTACGGCGACACCGACGTCGAACGCCTCATGGCCGACGCCGGGATCGTCCGCAACCGCGCGAAGATCCTCGCGGCCGTGGCCAACGCCCGGGCGACCGTCCGGCTGCGCGAACACGGCGGCCTGACCGACTTCGTGTGGGGGTTCAAGCCACTCGACACCCCCAGGCCGCGCACGTTCGCCGAGATCCCGACCACCTCCCCCGAATCGCAGGCCCTGTCCAAGGCCCTGCGCGCGCAGGGGTTCGCGTTCGTCGGCCCGATCACCATGCACGCCCTGATGGAAGCCATCGGCATCATCGACACCCACCTGCTGGACTCCCACCGCCGCGGTTCCTCCGGAATCTGGCCGGAATGACCGCCTCACCACCCAGCACCCCTGCTCGCTGGGGCCGTTCGGCCACCACACGGCCCGCCACGTCCCCCGTGTGGCGGGCCGTGTCCGTCGAGCCGCCGTCTGGAGGCGACGAGTGACGGGACGTTCGCCATCATCATCGCGCTGCTCGTGTTCCCGATCCACCGCACCCGGGAGGGCCGGTGCGGTGATCCTGGTCCCGAGTGGGTGTCACATGACGCGCTTCATGACGATCATGTGGCGTTTGAAGGGGGCGGTGTCGCTGCCCCAGGAGAGGACGGCGAAGACCTCGCCGCCGGGGAAGCCGTGGATCTCGGGTGCGGCGTCGGAGGGGGAGGGACCGCCGGTGCTGTGGGCCCAGCCGGACCAGGTGTTGCCGCCGTCGGTGGAGCGGTTGAGGTAGAGCTGGTGGTCGTTGGGGCTGATGCAGCCGATGGCCATGTTCTGCTGGGCGGCGTAGCCCGGGTCGAAGGGACTGGTCGCGAGGTGTCCTGGGTCGCCGCCGCGGCCGATCGCGAGCGACTCGCACCGGCCGCCGCCGGGCAGTTCGGTGTACCGGGCGTTCCTGCCGTCGCCCGGGCGGGTGCGGGCGATGCGGACCGAGTTGGTCAGGCCCCGTGAGACGTAGAACTCCTGCTCTCCGGCGGTGAAGGTGAAGCTGTCGCTGAGGCGCAGCTCCCGGGTGTCGATGTCCTGGACCGCCGAGTCGGGCCGGAATAGGGGGCGGCCGGGCCGGAGGTCCATCTGCTGGGTGTAGGGCCTGTTGCCGGCCGCGGTCGCCAGCTGGATGCCGTTGGTGGAGTACGTCGCCGAGACCTAGCCGGTGAGGTAAAGGGCGCCGGGGACCCTGCTCCAGCCGGTCCACCGGTTGGTGTTCCGGTCCTGGAGGAAGCTGTAGTAGGCGGCGCCGTCGTCGCCGACGCGGAACATGACCAGGCGCTGGGTGCGGGCGTCCACGTCGCCGACCGCCAGCGTGGGCGGGAGGTGGGTGCGGGCGTTGCCCGGCATCAGCTGCCAGGCGCCGTTCCCGTGCCGCCACCAGATCCGGTCGTCCTCGCCGCGGGCGGCCTCGTACGTCTCGTTGTCGTGCCACAGGGCGGTCATGGCCGACGGGGAGCGTGCGGGGCCGCCCTCGTTGATCCAGTTGCCCTCGGTCGTCGCCGCCACGGCGGGCGAGGCCGTGAGCCCCACCGCCAGGCCGAGCCCGGCCAGCACCGCCACTGCCACGCGCGGTGCGCGGGCGACAACGGCACGGCGGCCGCGCATGCGTTCCGATCCCATCGGACCATCTCCCTCCTCCGGGCGCCTCGACGTGGTGCACGCCGGGGCGCGCCGCAATCCGAGGCGGAACTTCCGCCCGGAGCCCGGACATTGGCGCCGGCGGGAGCCGGTGACGGTGCCGTCAGCGGGGGCTTGCCCGCCGGTGCACGCGAAGACCGGCCGGCTGCCCGGGGCGCGGCTACGTGGCCGCAACGAGGTGGGTGCCGAAGAAGCCGGCCAGCCTCGCGACGGCGGGGGTGACGAACTCGTCCTTGTCGTAGAGGTCGACGTGCGACGCGCCGTCGATCCAGTGCAGTTCCTTCGGTCCGGTCGAGCGCTGGAAGGCCCGCACGCACATCCAGGCGGTCACCGCCTCGCGGCCGACGACCATGAGCAGCGGGCGCGGGGCGAGCAGGGGCAGGGCGGCGAAGGTGTCGAAGGCCGCGATGCGGTCGATGCTGGACCAGGTCAGGGCCTTGGCCGCCCGGGGGTGTTCGGCGCGGGGCGTGCAGTAGTACTCCCAGCCGTCGTGGACGTGCGGGCCGCCGCGGTGGGCCTCCTCCTCGGTCGCGGGGAAGATCGGGAAGGTCCGGACGCCCCCGCCCCGGGCCTCGGCGGTGCGGGCCGCCGCAGCGGCTTCGAGCATGGCCCGGAAGACGGCCGGATCCTGGGTGCCGTCGGCGCCGTCGCGGAACTGACGGGCCATGTCGGTGGCGCTGACGGTGGCGACGGCCCTGATCCGCTGGTCGGTCGAGGCGGCGGCCAGGGCGTAGCCGCCGGAGGCGCAGATGCCCAGCGCCCCGATCCGGCCCGGGTCGGCCTCGGCGCGGGTGGTGAGGAAGGAGACGGCGGCCTTGAGGTCCTCGATCCGGTGCGCCGGGTCCTCCAGGCCGCGCGGCTCGCCCTCGCTCGCGCCCTGGAAGGCGGCGTCGAAGGCGAGGGCGACGAAGCCGCGCTCGGCCAGGCGCCGGGCGTACAGGCCGGCGGCCTGCTCCTTCACCCCGCCGCCGGGGTGGCCGACGACGATCGCCGGGCGGGGGCTGCCGGTGCCGCCGTCGTCGGGGGTGTACAGGTGGCCGGCGAGGTCCAGGCCGGCGCTGGGGAAGGTCACATCGGTGATCACGGTGCTGCTCCGGTCGTCGTGCGACGGGCGGGTCGGCGCGGGGCCGGCTCCGGGGCCCTCTTCGGTGGCCGCTCCTCCACCGTGGCGCCGGGGTGTGCGGGGGTGCCAGGGAGGACGCTGCCTATGCACGCCGGTACCAGGCACGAGGCCGCTCCCGTGCCGGACACTGGAACCATGACCGTCCGCGACCAGCCCTCCCGCGACAACGAGCTGGGGGACTTCCTGCGCGCCCGCCGCGCCGCCCTCGACCCCCACGGGGCCGGCTTCCCCGACGACGGACGGCTGCGCCGGGTGCCGGGCCTGCGCCGCGAGGAACTGGCGCAGCTCGCCCACGTGAGCGTCGACTACGTCGTCCGCCTGGAGCAGGGACGCACCCGGCGCGTCTCCCGGTCGGTCCTCGACGCGCTCGCCGACGCGCTGCGCCTGGCGCCGGACGAACGCGCCTACCTCTTCGCGTTGGCCGACGCGGCCCCGGCACCCGCCGTCCCACCGTCCGGCCGCCCGCCCGTGGACCCGCAACTGCGGCAGCTCCTGGCGACCATGCACGACGTCCCCGCCATGGTCCTCAACCGGCGCCTGGACGTCCTGGCCTGGAACCGCGCGGCCACTGCCCTGCTCACCGACTTCGGCACACTCGCCCCCGGGGAGCGCAACCTGATCCGCCTCACCTTCCTCGACGACGCCTACCGCGCGCTGTACGCGGACTGGCCCCGCGCCGCGCGCGACTGCGTCGCCACGCTGCGCATGGAAGCCGGCCGCCACCCGGAGGACCGTGAACTCACCTCACTGATCGGCGAGTTGACCGCCTGCGATGCGAACTTCCGGGCCTGGTGGGCCGACCACCGGGTGCGCGGCCCCCGGCAGCTCACCAAGACCTACGCCCACCCGCTGGCCGGCCCCCTGACCCTCGACGTCCAGCAGTTCACCGTCGACACCCGGCCCGACCAGCAACTCATCGCCTACACCGCCCCTCCCGGCTCCCCGGCCCACGAGGGACTGCGATTCCTCCTCCAGTGGGCACCTGCTCCGCGCGGATGACGCTCGTGTGCGGAGTCTGCTTCCGTACCTGGCCGCACTGGCGGCCAATGCGGCACTGCCGGGCCGCGTTGAGGCCCTCGGGTTGCCTGCCTCTCTGGCCATCGGCTACGGCGAAACACACTTGCCGGACGGAGTCGACGTGATCGGTTGGCGGGAGGACCTCGGACGGTCGTCGTCCGCGAAACCGCCTCCCCGGGAAGAGGTCGAAATTCCACCACCCGCCAGAGCAGGCCGAGCGTTCATGGCGGTTCGTCAGTTTTCGTTTCGTTCATAGACATTCGTCCAGTCTCATGGGCACCCACGGGCGCTTGTCGCGCACGGGACGCATGCCGCCCTCCCGGCCCACCCCGCCCCGCTCCCCGTCGCGGCAGTCGCTGTGGGCCTTCTCGCGGCAGCGAGCGCCCTGATCGCGGAGTCGGAGAGCAACTCCGTGAAGTTCTCCTGCTGTTCAACATGGCGGTACTCGGTGAGGGATAGCATCTGCGACATCTAGATGTGTAGATGTCCTGCCGGGGCCCCGGTGGGACCTGCGCGGCTTCCTGGTGAAGGAAGCCTGCTCGAACCATGGGCGCCCGCACACCTTCTGACCAGTAGTCACGAGAACGGGAAGGGACCCCGATGACCCCCAGGAAGACCGCCGGCGTCGCAGCTGCGGCCTGCCTCGCCCTCACCACTGCAATGGCCCTGGCCGGCCCGGCCCAGGCGTCCCCGGTCCAAGGCGCCTATGTCGCCCTGGGTGACTCCTACACCGCCGTCGGAACGCTGACCGCCCCCGCCCCCGGCACACCGTCCGCCTGCCGCCAGGGCATCGACAACTACCCCCACGTCGTGGCCCGGAACCTCGGGCTGCAACTCGCCGACGTCAGCTGCTCCGGCGCGCAGGCCCGAGACATGACGCTTGCCCAGTCGCCGGACTCACCGCCGCAGTTCGACGCGCTGACCCCGTCCACATCGGTGGTCACCCTGGGCATAGGAGGCAACGACAACAACACCTTCAGCACCGCCGTCCGCGGCTGCGAGGTCATCGACGCGCTCAGCGTGTTCGACATCGGTTCGCCGTGCGCGGACTTCTACAAGTCGACCTTCACCGACGCCATCGCCTCGGACGAGGTGAACATCGCCGGGGCCCTCCAGCAGATCCACCGACTCTCGCCGCAGGCCAAGGTCTTCGTCGTCGGCTACCCGGACATCCTGCCGCAGAGCGGCAACTGCCGGCCGCAACTGACCCTCACCACCAAGGACACCGCCTACCTCGACGGCATCGAACTGGCCCTCAACTCCATGCTGCGGCACGCCGCCCAGAGCAACGACGCCACCTACGTCGACACCTACACCCCGAGCGTCGGGCACGACGCCTGCCAGAGCGCGTCCACCCGCTGGATCGAGCCGCTCGTCCCCGCCGGCGCCTACGCGCCGTTCCACCCGAACGCGGTCGGTCAGCAACACACCGCTGCGGCCGTCGAAGCCGCGCTGCGGGCCGCCGGCGTCAGCTGAGGGTCCGAGGCCGCAGACCGCAACGGGTCGATGGCCCGGCGGCCTCACCGAGGCTGCCGGGCCACCGGGCCCTCGGCCCCGGCGTCCCAGTTGTTCCGGTCGCGCCTGGTCATGCCCGGTCGTGCCTGGTCACGCCTGGGCGCAGCCTCACATGCGGCCCGGATCACTTGCGACGGGAGGGAGGTGGCGGGAGGGACGTGAAAGTCCCCGCGCAACGAGGCGCGCCTCAGCCGCTGGTACCCGCGCCGCCCGAGCCCTGGTCCGCCTGGCGCCACTCGCGGTAGCGCATCACGAAGCTGGCGTTCTCGCCGTAGATCCGCCGGCGTACGTAGAGGATCGGCCGTCCGTCCGGTGCGCAGCTGACCCCCTCGCGCAGGAGCAGCGGACTGCCGGCCGCGACGTCGAGTCGCTGCGCGTCGGCGATGTCGGCGGCGATCGCGCTGAACGAGCGCCAGTCGTATTCAAGTTCGATACCGATCGCCTCGGCCACCGCCACCGTGGTGTTCCGCGACTCCGTCGACTCCGCGAAGCCTGTGGGCAGCAGGTGCGTGGCCACCCAGTAGCTGTTCACGGCCCAGGGCTGGGCGGAGATCACGATCACGGTGTCGATGCGGGTCAGCGCGCTCGTGGGCAGCTGCAGGTGCTCGGCCGCCTGCCGGTCGGGCGCCGTGTCCGAGCCGACCGACACCTCCACGGCCCGTTCCTCGGTGCCCTTCAGGCCGCGCACGGGCACGGGCACGCTCTGGCTGCCGACATCGAGGCGGGCGCTGTTCGGGTCGACATCGATCGTGGCCCGCACGACCGGCCGGCGCACGAAGGTGCCGACCCCCCGCCGGATCTCGATCGCGCCCGCGCGGTCGAGCTCGGCGATCGCCTGGCGGACGGTCAATCGGTTGGCTCCGAACTGCCCGCACAGCTCCGGCTCGCTCGGCAGTCGGGAGCCCGGGGGGTACTCGCCGGTGTCGATGCGCTCCTGGATGGCGCGGGCGAACTGGAGGTACAACGGACCGTTGTTTCGTGGTGTCGGCACGTGGCGAATCCTACGGATCCGGCGCCCTGGGTCCAGTCCGGGTTCGCATCCGTGAAGTTCTCCTGTTGTTCAACCGGGTGCGGCTCGGTGAGGGATAGCATCTGCGGCATCTGGACGGCTAGACATCTAGATGCCTGGCCGGAGCCCCAGCAGACCCTGCACAGCCGCCTGGTGAAGGGCCCCGCCCCCCGGCACCCCCATCGAATGAATCGCAACACCACGACAACCCCGACGGGCAGGCCGACACCATGCACCACCAGCACGATCCGCACGCCTGGATCACCACATCCATCACCGCGAACCTCCTGCGCGGAGCCCTCGACCTGGAGCAGACCGAGCGCGGCCTGCTGCCGCACCGACTGCCCGCCTGGGCCCGCGCCCAGTGCGCCGACCCGCAGCTGGCCAGGGCAGAGTCCCAGCCCTCCGGTGTGCGGCTGGCCTTCCGCACCCGGGCCACCGCCGTCGAACTGGACACCCTGCCCACCAAGACCGCCTACGTGGGTGCCCCGGCGCGCCCGGACGGCGTCTACGACCTGCTCGTCGACGGCCGCCTGGCCGGTCAGGCCGTCGTCACCGGCGGCGACACGCTGACCATCGACATCACCACCAGGACCGCCGAGCGCCGCCCGGGCACCGCCGGCACCCTCCGCTTCAGCGACCTGCCCGACCGGGCCAAGGACGTCGAGATCTGGCTGCCGTACAACGAGACCACCGAACTCGTCGCACTGCGGACCGACGCCCCCATCGAGCCCGTGCCGGACCGAGGCCGCAAGGTGTGGCTGCACCACGGAAGTTCCATCAGCCACGGCTCCGACGCCGCCAGCCCCACCAGCACCTGGCCCGCCCTGGCCGCCGCCCTCGGCGACGTGGAACTGATCAACCTGGGCCTGGGCGGCAGCGCCCTGCTCGACCCCTTCACCGCGCGCACCATGCGGGACACCCCCGCCGACCTGATCAGCGTCAAGATCGGCATCAACGTGGTCAACCACGACCTGATGCGCCTGCGCGCTTTCACCCCCGCCGTCCACGGCTTCCTCGACACCATCCGCGACGGCCACCCCCGAACGCCCCTGCTCGTCGTCTCGCCCATCCTGTGCCCCATGGTCGAGGACACACCCGGCCCCAGCACGATCGACCTCACCGCTCTCAGCACCGGACAACTCCGCTTCCGGGCAACGGGCGACCCCGCGGAGCGCGCGAGCGGAAAGCTGACGCTGGGCGTCATCCGGGACGAGCTGGCCCGCATCGTCGAACAGCGGGCCGCCGACGATCCGAACCTCCACTACCTCGACGGCCGCGACCTCTACGGACCGGCCGACGCCGCCGCCCTCCCGCTGCCCGACCAACTCCACCCGGACGCCGCCACCCACCAGCACATGGCCCAACGCTTCGCCACCCTCACCTTCACCACCCCGGGCCCCTTCAGCCACTGGCCGGAGCTGTGCTGTTCGGCCGGTTCGGCCGTGCGGTGTGGATGTAGTTGAGGAGTATGCCGGTGAAGGGCTCGGGGACTGGGGTGGGTGGATCGCCGAGCCGGAGTGCGACCTGATCGGCTTCGTGCTGGACCTCACGGATGGTGAGCCGGACCAGCCGCCGGAATGGGCTGGGCACAGAGCAGGATCAGTGCGGTGGCGACCCGTTCCATGGGCGGGAGCTCGTCGCTGATCATGACCTTGCGGATCAGGGCGATGCGCCGGTGCCGGCTGACCGGGCCTGGGGCGGATTCTCGGAGAAGCCGGGAAGCCGGGCAGCGTCCTCGTGCCGCGCGAGGTTCAGTACGAGTCGGCACAACCAGGTGCGGTACCAGCCGACTTGTCGGTATTCGACCTGCCCTGACGGGAGCCACACGGCCCTCTACCCATCCCCTTGCGAGGCCGGGTCGAGAGCGGCGTAGTGTGCGCAGTGTGAATGAACTGATCTTCCGGGGGAAAGACAGATTCCGCCCAGACTGGTCCGATCTCGGGCCAGTACTCATCGTCGTCACGGTCGAACTGGTCGCCGGCCACCTGAAGTTCCACCTCGGCCTCGGCCCCATGGTCCTACTCGTCGGCGGGACCGTGGCGCTGGCCGCCGCGAGCCGCCTCCTCTCCATGCGGTACTGGAGCAGGGTCGGCACCGACGGAGTCACCATCTGCTGGGGGTTCGGCCGTGGCCGCACCTACTCCTGGCAACAGATCTCCTGGATCGACGTGTCGGAGATCCAAGGCCGCGGCGCGCCCACACGTGTGGCCCGGATCCACACCACCGACGGCCGGCGCCACTGGATGTCCACCGTGATGGCCAGCGACCTCCACCCGTCGGAGGACTTCGACACCGACTTCCGGCGGGTCGTCGACTGGTGGAAGCACAACACCAGTCCGAGCCAGCGCGTCCTGCCGCAGAAGCGGTTCCGGGACCGGCTGACGCCCGTGAGGGCCGCGGTGCTGTGCACCATCGTCCTCGCCGTCGTCCTCTTCGTCTTCACCGTGGTGCTGGCCCAGTAGCCGCCTGAACGCGTCGGCCCGGCTCCCCGACGGGCGTTCCAACTGGTCGCCGGCGGCTTCGGGGTGACAACGGTGCCCTCCCGGCTCTCCCCGGTGCTGCCGCCCGGGGTGAGCCTGCTGCACGTCGAAGGCGCACCTCCCGAGCTCCGCCGGGTCCTCGTGGCGCGACTCCCCGGCCGCCCGACCCCGCCGATCACGGCCGTCACCCGAGCCATCATCCAAGCCATCACCTCGACCGCCTGATACGTGCCGCCGGGCCCCCCGGACCCGGCGCCGAGACTACCGACTCGCCGTGCACCAGTTGTCGGCGCCCGTGTGCAACCTTCTCGGTGGTGCGGCGGTGAGTAGGGCAGAGCGATGGCCCGGTTGGGTCGTCGCGCGGACGCGAAGAGGAATCGGATGACCGTGAGCGTATTGCACATCCCAGTGGAGGACCCGCCCCCGTCCGTCACGGCACCGGCTTCCGCGGGCGGCCCCGGCCTGCGGGAGCTTGACTTCGAGGGGTTCGCCGCCGCGCGCTGGCGGCAGTTGGTGCGCACCGCCTACCTGCTCACCGGCGACTACCACGAGGCCGAGGACGTGGTACAGGCGACTTTCGCGAAGGTCTTCAGGAACTGGTCCCGGATCAGCCGTCTGGAGGAGCCGGACGCCTATATCCGCCGGGCCCTGGTGAACAACAACCTGAGCCGTCACCGGCGGCGCCGGGTCAGGCAACTGCTCATGCCCGTCCTGCCCGATCGGGCGCACACCGCGGGCGGTGGCCACCGCGACGTCGAGGAACGCTCGGTGCTGCTCCAGGCGCTGGCGGAACTGCCACAGCGCCAGCGGGCCGTGGTCGTCCTGCGCTACTGGGAGGACATGAGCGAGTACCAGGTCGCCGAAGCGCTCGGCTGCTCGCTGGGCAATGTCAAGAGCCAGGCCAGCCGAGGCCTGGCGAAACTGCGCGGACACCCGGCGTTGGCCCCGTACGCGGCGGACACCGGTTCGACGACCGACGGCACGAACGGAGACAACAGGTGATGGACACCGAGAACATGATGCGCGGCGCTCTGCGAGATGAAGCGGCCCGGGTCGAGGTGGGGGACTGGTCTGCCGGACCCGTGCAGGTCCAGGTACGCAGGCAGCAGCGGGGGCGCCGGGTGGCGATGGGCGCGTCGGCTGTGGTGGCCGCGCTCGCGGTGGTGGCCGGCACGGGCGCGGTACTGTCCGCGCAGCGCGCGGTCCAGACCGTCGGGCCGGCCTCGCAGGCCCTGGCCGTACCGGAGGGGCCGGCTCCCGAGGCCGTGGTGGTGGAGCCCGGCCAGCAACTGTCGTTGGGCCGCCAGGACTGGTGGATGCAACTGAACGACCAGGAGATCTGCATCCACGACGCCCCCGCCTACCGCAGCGGTCCGGGGTGCGGCGGGCACTCCTGGGCGGGCGGAGCGACCGAGATCGTCATGCAGTACTACGGGAACCCCCCGCAGTACCAGGAGGGTCTGTACAACCTCATCTACCACGGGCCCGGGCGGGTGGCCCGGATGACCATCGAGATAGACGGCCAGGTGTCCTGGGCCACCGTTGCCTCACTTCCCGGCAACCCGGGCTACGCCACCGGCTATGTCTGGGGGCCGCCCGGCCGCAAGACCCCCAACGGTTCGACGGCATACCCGTTCGAAGGCGTCAAGCTCGCCGCGTACGACGCTCAGGGGAAGGTGCTGGCGAGCAAGACGCTGACCTCCTGAATCAGACCGCCGCCGCGATCCCGGCGGTGCCCGGCCGGTCGGCGAAGCCGCCAAGTGGCTGCTCTCCCACCCGCAGTGCGTCCGGACGTTCGGGTTGAGGCCCGACGGGTCGGACGCGCCGGGCGAGGACGGTGCCGTCACGGCGCCTGGTTGCCGGGGATCCGCGTCGGTGGGAGGCGTCTGCTCGGCCCCTCCCACCGGTCCGGGCTCCCTCCCCGGCACCGACACTCCAACTCGGCTCCGGCAACGGCCGACTGGGAGTCGGCGCGCTGCCGGGCGGGATCGGCTACCTGCGGATCGACTCCTTCCAGGACTGCGTCACCGGCGGCAGCTGCCAGCAGCAGGCCGCCGAACTCGACCGGGCGATCGACACCCTGCAAGGACCTGGCGCTCGCCCTGGCAGCCGCCGTCCTGCGCCAGCCTTGAGCTCAGCCCTGAGCTCAGCCCTGAGCTGCGCCGAGCCACCTGCCGAGCGCCTCGCCGAGCCCGTCCGGGGCTTCACCGCTGCCGCCCGCCCAGGCGACGAAGCCGTCCGGGCGGACCAGCAGGGCGGCCAGCGTGGGCTGTTCGGGGCAGTGGGAAGTCACGATCCGCAGCCGGTCGCGGTGGCCGTCGGCGCGGGCGCGCAGCTCGGGGTCGTCGGTGAGGTCCAGCAGCAGCGCGCGGCCGTCGTGCAGGTGGTCGGCCAGTTTGCTGCCGTCGGCGAGTACGAGGTCCGGCGCGCTGCGGCCCACTAGCGGGTGCTCGCCGGGCAGGTCGTAGCGCTGCCACACGCCGGAGAGTTGCTTGACGAAGTAGGTGGTCCCGGCCGCGGTGTCGGCCAGCTGGGCGACGACGTTGCGCAGCGCGCCGCTGCCCGGCCCGGGCCGCATCAGCGTGACCTGAGCCCTCGTCCAGTCCAGGACCCAGGTGCCGATCGGGTGCCGCTCGGCGGTGTAGCTGTCCAGCAGGCCCTCCGGCGCCCAGCCCTGCACGGTGGCGGCGAGCTTCCAGCCGAGGTTGATCGCGTCGCCGATGCCGAGGTTGAGCCCCTGGCCGCCGAACGGGGAGTGCACGTGCGCCGCGTCGCCGGCCAGCAGCACCCGGCCCGCGCGGTAGGTGCTCGCCTGGCGGGCGTTGTCCGTGAAGCGGGTCGCGCTGTGCACCTTGGTGATCGTCACGTCCACGCCGCTGACGTTGCGCAGGCTGGCCTGCAACTCCTCGGCGGTGACCGGCGACTGGCGGTCTGCGGGCGGACCGTCGAACTCCACGGTGAGGATCCGGCCCGGCACCGGCCCGTGCACGTACGTCCCGACCGGGGTCCGGTTCCAGCCGGCGCCCAGGGCCTCGGAGCCGGTCATCTCCACTATCGCCTGGTGGCCGGTGATCTCCGGGGCCGTGCCGGGGAAGTCGAACCCGGCGAGCCGGCGCACCGTGCTGCGGCCGCCGTCGCACCCGACCAGCCAGCCGGTTCGGATCGGCGCACCGCCGTCGGTGTGCGTACCCGGGGAACGGGACATGGCCGCTCCGAGATCCGCCGGATCAAGGTAGCCACTGTCAACAACCTGCTTTTCCCCGGCGCCTGCCAGGCGGTCCAGGTCAAGCGCCGCCGCACCGACCGCAAGACCGGCAAGACCACCATCGCGACCATCTACGCGGTCACCAGCCTGACCGCCGAACAGGCCACTCCCGCCCAGCTCGCGCAACTGATCCGGAACCACTGGAAGATCGAGGCCCTGCACCACGTCCGCGACACGACCTTCGCCGAGGGCGCCTCCCAACTGCGGACCGGGAACGCCCCCCGCGCCATGGCGACCTGGCGCAATCTCGCTGTTGGATTCCTACGGCTGAGCGGCGTCAGGAACATTGCGGCCGGCCTCCGCCGCAACGCGCGCGACGCACGCCGCCCCCTCGCGCTCCTCGGCCTTGCGTGATCAGCTCTGGCGCCGAACCCGGTGACACGCGTGTGCCGTACAGGGAGACTGGCGATACACATATACGAGCAGTCGAAGGCCGAAGGGCAAAGAGTGGCACTGGCGAAGAAAGGGTCCCGCCGCATTGTCGTCGACGGCGTCGAGTACCGCTGGCGAGTGAGCAGGAAACCGTGCTGCGACTACGACGGCGTCACCTTGGGTTACATGGTGGAGGACGCGGCCTGTCCCGGAACGACGCTCGTCGTGGAGACCGGTCGGCCGGCCGTGCTCGAACCGAACATGCTGCCGGCTGAGGTCGTCCTGCCGCGCGAAGTCGCCGCAGGTATTCGGGCCGGGCGGTCGAACGGCTGGACGCCCAGCTCCAACGGTTCGCCGTTCAAGCTGCACCTCTCCGCTGTCTGACCGGGACGTACCGAAAGAGGCGCGGCAGCGCGGGCGGGAAACCGGTCTCCCACGGGATCCGAGCGTGGCGGAGCCTGGCCACGTGCTACGACGAGACGCCCGACAACTACATGGTGAGGCTCCAGCCGGGCCGGCCGGCTCGGTCGGCTTGCTCTTGCCGCCGCAGATCGGGCGGTGTGGACAGCGACGTTGTCGCTGTCCAACTGGCCGTTTCTGTGTCCGAGTTGCCCGCGCTTCGGTCGTGGGGGGCCGGTGTGGGTGCGTTCGGGTTCAGGGTCAGCTCTCGACCCTGAAGGAGCGCGGGTGCGAGTTGAACCTGACCGAACGGCCGGCCGACACGCTGAACAGCGATCCGCCGGTGCAGTCCTCGCCCCAGTAGAAGCGGACCGTGCTGTCCGTCGCGTTGTTCACGCCTGACAGGGGCCCGTGCGCCTCCCTCGGCACGTCGTAGCAGCCCGGGGCCGGGTCGACGTACGGCACGCCCGGGCCGCTGCCCGACCCGTCGGGGAAGATCACGTTGTAGAACGTCAGGGTGCCCGTGGCGGCCTGGGCGGACGTGGGGACGGCCACGGCCAGCGTCCCCGCGGCGATGAGGGTACCGATCGTCGTGACGAGGCGTCGCATGATGGGACCTCCGGTACACCGGGTCGCCGGGTGCGGCCCGTGATCGCAGCCAACGGTAAGGCTGCGTACGCGAATCGTCACCGGCGTGAAGGGGTGCGAACGGGGCGCGAAGGCCTTGTCCCTGCCAGGTGACAGCCCGGCAGGGGCGTCGTCCGTCGCTTCCGCCGACGGCGCGCCCTGGACGCAGGCCCGTCCGCGGCCGGAACGGAACGGAACGGAAGGGGCCCCCGGGGCGGGAGTGGGGCTCCCGGCCCGGGGGCCCGTGGTGCGTCCGGCTGGTCAGGACGCTGTGGCGGCGTCGATCAGCGGTCGGTGGCAGGCCACCGCGCGGCCTGGTGCCACCTCCCGCAGCTGCGGCTCCTCGGTGGCGCAGCGGGTGTCGGCCAGCGGGCAGCGGGTGCGGAAGCGGCAGCCGCTGGGCGGGGCGAGGGGGGAGGGCGGGTCGGTGGGGAGGAGGCCGGTGTCGCGCAGCGGGCGGCCGGGTTCGGGGACGGCGGCGAGCAGGGCGGCGGTGTAGGGGTGGGCCGGGGCGGCGAGGACGGCTTCGGTGGGGCCGCGTTCGCAGATGCGGCCGAGTTGGAGCACGGCCACCTCGTCGCTCACCGCGCGGACCACGCCGAGGTCGTGGGAGATGAAGAGGCCGGCCAGTCCGCGTCCCTCGGTGAGCCCGCGCAGCAGGTTGAGCACGGTGGCCTGGGCCGAGACGTCGAGGGCGGAGACCGCCTCGTCGGCGATCAGGACGCGCGGTCCGGCGGCCAGGGCCCGGGCGATGGCGACGCGTTGGGCCTGCCCGCCGGAGAGCTGGTGGGGGCGGCGGTCGCCGAACAGGGCGGGCGGCAGGCCGACGGCCGACAGCTGCTCGGTGACGACCTGCTCGCGGTCGCGGGCCGGGTCGGGATGGGCGTCGAGGGGTTCGGCGACCAGGTCGCGGACCCGGCGGTGCGGGTTGAGGGAGGAGAGCGGGTCCTGGAACACCATCTGGAGGCGGGGCCGGACGGCTCGCAGGGCGCGCGGGGAGAGGGTGGCGAGGTCGGTGCCGTCGAGGGTGACGGTGCCGGTGGTGGGCGGGGGCAGCCGCAGCAGGGCCTTGGCGATGCTGCTCTTGCCGGAGCCGGACTCGCCGACCAGGGCGAGGGTGCGGCGGGGGTGGAGGGCCAGGTCGACGCCGCTGACGGCGTGCAGCGGGCCGGAGCGGGTGCGGTGGACGACGCTGAGGCCGGTGGCCTCCAGGACGGCCGTTCCGGGAGCGGCGGCGTCGGGGGTGACGGCTGCGGGGGCAGCGGCGTCGGGGGCGGTGGTCACGCCGCGGGCTCCAGTTCGTCGGGCGAGGAATCGGGCGAGGAATCGGGCGAGGGCGAAGGGGAGGACGAATGCGAGGACGACGGCGCGTCAGACGGCGCGGTGAGCGGGAAGTGGCAGGTGGCGGTGTGGCCGTCCGCCGCGGTGTGGGTGGGGGGCGCGGTCGTGGTGCAGAGGTCCGTCGCCAGTTCGCAGCGCGGGGCGAAGGGGCAGCCGGGGGTGGGCCGGGTGAGGTCGGGCGGCGAGCCGGGGATCGCGGGCAGGGTGCGGCGCAGCGGGCCGGTGACCCGCGGTACGGAGCGCAGCAGGGCCGCGGTGTAGGGGTGCCGGGGGTGGCGGGTGACGGCCTCGGTGGGGCCGGTCTCCACGATCCGGCCGCCGTACATGACGGCGATCCGGCGGGCCCGCCCGTACAGCAGGCCGATGTCGTGGGTGATCAGCAGGGTGGCGAGGCCGCGGCTGCGCCGGTGCTGGTCGAGCAGGTCGAGGACGGTGCGCTGGACGGTGACGTCGAGGGCGGTGGTGGGTTCGTCGGCGAGCAGCAGGGCGGGTTCGCCGGCCAGGGCGGCGGCGATGCCGACGCGCTGGCGCAGGCCGCCGGAGAGCTCGTGCGGGTGGGCGCGGGCCCGCCGGGCGGGGTCGGGGACGTCGACGGCGGCGAGCAACTCGGTGGCGGTGCGCAGCCGTTCGCGCCGGGAGAGCCGGCGCCGGTTGGTGAGGGACTCGGTGACCTGGTCGGCGATCCGGACCACCGGGTTGAGCGAGGTCATCGGGTCCTGGTGGACCATGGCGATGCCGGTGCCGAGCAGTTCGGCGCGGCGGGTGCGGGAGGCGGCGAGCAGGTCCTCGCCGTTCAGTCGGATCTCGCCGGTGGCGACGGCCCTGGTGGTGCGGGACTCGACGCCGAGGACGGCGCGGGCGAGCACGGACTTGCCGGAGCCGGACTCGCCGACCACGCCGAGGCACTCGCCGGCCGCGATGGTGAGGCTGACGCCGTGCAGGACGTGCAGGGCGCGGCCGTCGGGGGTGTGCAGGACGGTGTCCAGCGAGCGGACGTCGAGCACCGGGACGTCGAGGGCAGGTCCGTCGAGCGCCGGGACGGCAAGGGCAGGGGAGTCGAGGTCGGGGGCGGAGGTCATCCGCGCGCTCCCTTCGGGCCGGCGGGGCCACCCGAACGCAGGTGCTCCCCGAGGTAGTTGAGGGCGAGGACGGTCAGGCAGAGCACGGCCGCGGGTGCCAGCGAGATCCACGGCGCGCTGCCGAGGGCCGTGCGCCCCTCGGCGATGATGCCGCCCCAGGAGGGCTCCGGCGGGCGCAGTCCGAAGCCGAGGAAGCTGAGCGAGCCCTCGGCGACGATGGCGACGGTGGTGGCGGTGAAGGCGAAGGTGAGGGCGGCCGGCACGACGTGCGGGACGATGTCGCGGCGCAGGATGCGCAGCGGGGCGGTGCCGAGCATGCGGGCGGCCTGGACGAAGCCGCGCTCGCTGAGCGAGAGCACGACGGCGCGCACCACCCGGGTGAAGTGCGGGACGGTGAACAGCCCGATCAGCGTGCCGATCACGGTGAGGCTGGGGCCGCGCAGCGAGACCACGATCATCACCAGGATCAGGCTGGGCACGGACATCAGCAGGTCGGTCGCGAAGCCGATCGCCTTGTCGAGCGGGCCGCGGAACCAGCCGGCGGCGAGGCCGAGCGTTCCGCCGCCGAGCAGGCCGACCAGGATGGTGAGGGCGGCGACGGTGAAGGAGGCGCGGGCGCCGGCGACGGTGCGCTGCAGGACGTCCCGTCCGGCGCTGTCGGTGCCCAGCCAGTGGCCGGGGCCGGGGGCGGCGGCGGGGTGGGCGAAGTCGCCGTGCAGCGGGTCGAATCCGGGCAGCAGGGGCAGCAGCAGCGCGGCGAGGGCGACGACGGCCAGCCAGGCCCCGGCGGCGAGCACGCCGGCGGGGGGCCGGCGGCGGCGGGTGGTGCGCGCCGGGACCGTCTCGACGGTCACGACGGTGGTCTCAGCGGTGCTCATGGGCGATCCTCGGGTCGATCGTGCGGTACAGCAGGTCGACCGCGAAGGTGGCCGCGACCACGCCGAGGGCGCTGACCACCACCACGGCCTGGACGACGGGGAAGTCCCGGCCGGAGATGGCCCCGGCGGCCAGGCTGCCGACGCCGGGCACCGCGAACAGCGACTCGACCAGCACCGAGCCGCCCAGCGAGGTGCCGATGCCGATGCCGACCAGGGTGACCAGCGGCAGGCTGGAGGGCCGCAGGGCGCGGCGCAGCAGCAGCCGGGTGGTGCCCATGCCGCGGCTGCGGGCGGCGGCGATGTACGGCTGGTCGAGGGTGTCGAGCAGTTGTCCGCGCAGGGTGCGGGTGAACACGGCGGCCTCGGTGAGGCCGAGGGTGAGGGCGGGCAGCACCAGGTGGCGCAGGTTCTCGGCCGGGTTCTCGGTGAACGGGGTCCAGCCGGTGGCGGGCAGGACGCGCAGTTGGACGGCGGCGAGCCAGATGAGCAGCAGGCCGAGGGCGAAGCCGGGGACGGCGAGCCAGCCGAAGGTGCCGGCGGTGGCGATCCGGTCGAAGGTGCCGCCGGGGCGCCAGGCGGAGAGCAGGGCGACGGGCACGGCCAGGGCGAGTGCCACCAGCTGGGCGGCGAGGAAGAGTTCGAGGGTGACGGGGATGCGGTCGGCGAGTTCGGTGGTGACGGCGGCTCCGGTGGACAGCGAGTGGCCGAGGTCGCCGTGCAGGGCGTCGGCGATCCACTGCCAGGTGGCGGCGAACAGGTTGCGGTCCAGGCCGAGCCCGGCCTCGTAGGCGGAGATCTGCTCGGGGGTGGCGGTGGGGCCGAGGGCGGCGACGGCGGGGGAGCCCGGCATCAGGTGGGGCAGGTACAGGGCGGCGACGGTGACCAGCAGCAGCACGGCCGCGGCGCGGCCGAGCCGCCCGCCGTGGCGCAGCGCGGTGCGGGTGCGGGGGGTCATCGCTTCACCCACAGGGGGGCGGGGGAGACGTTGAGGACGGTGCGCTTGGACAGGTCGGGCAGTCCGCCGACCTTGGCGGAGCCGAGGAAGCCGACGGTGTTCTCGGTGAGGAAGGCCATCGGCACCTCGCCGACGACCCGCCGGGCGGCCTGCTGGTAGGCGGCCGCACGCTGGGCGGTGTCGGTCGAGGAGCGGCCCTCGGCGATCGCCTTCGAGGTCTCCGGGTCGGACCAACTCATGAAGTTGTACGGCGAGTTGGGCAGGTAGAGGCTGGTGAGCGCGGTGTCGGTGTCGCCGAACATGCTGGTGGGGAAGTCGATCACCTGGAACTTGCGCTGGAGCATCGCGGTGCCCAGGCCCGCGGCGTCGAGCGGCTTGATGGTCACCTTGATCCCGGCCTCGCCGAGCATCTGCTGGAGCACGGTGGCGCGCTGCTGGCCCTCGGGGCGGCTGTCGACGAGGTAGTCGAAGGCGAGGTCGGGGTGGCCGGACTCGGCGAGCAGGGCCCGGGCCTTGGCCACGTCGTGGGCCGGGTACCCGGGGGCGGTGCGGTACGGGGAGCGGGAGCCGATCGGGCCGTCCGAGACGGCGCCCTGGTCGAGGGAGACGACCTTCTCCAGGGCCTCGCGGTCGATCGCGTACTGCACGGCCCGGCGGACCCGCACGTCGTCGAAGGGCGCCGACGTGGTGTTGAAGACGATGGTGGTGGTGCCGCCGGGCCCGGTGGCGCTGCGCAGCCCGTCGGCGGCGGCCTGCTTGAGCTGGCCGGGCGTCTCGGTCCAGATCAGGTCGGTGTCGCCGGAGCGCAGCGACTGGTAGCGGCTGTCGGTGTCGGTGAGCACCCGGTAGACGAGCTTGTCGGCGTGGCCCTTGGCGCCCCAGTACGCGGGGTTGCGGGCGAGGGTGACGGAGACTCCGGGCTGCACGCTCTCCACGGTGTACGGGCCGGAGCCGACGGCGGGGGAGTCGCCGGCCGGGGCCTCGGAGACGTAGCCGAGGGAGCGGGTGAACAGGTTGGGGAAGGCGGCGTCGGGCGCCTTGAGGGTGAAGGTGAGGGTGGTCGGGCCGGAGACGGTGGTGGCGCCGATGGTGGCTGCGTCGATGGCGCAGGCGCACTTGCTCTCCGGCTTGGCGAGCCGGGTGACGTGGTCGGCGACGGCCTGGGCGTCCAGCGGCTTGCCGTCGCTGAACTTCACGCCCTCGTGCAGGTCGAGGGTCCAGACCGTGGCGTCCGCGTTGGGGGTGAAGGACTTGGCGAGGTAGGGCTGGACGGCGCCGTTGTCGCCGTTGACCATCAGCGGGTCGTACAGGGCGTTGGCGAGGACCATCATCGGCATCGAGGTCAGGGTGCCGTCGGCCGGGTCGAGCTTGGCGAACGGCCGGTCCAGGCCGATCTTGAGCGTGCCGCCGTCCACGGCCGGCCCGTCGTTCGCCGCGCCGGTGTTCCCGGCGCCGGCGCCGGAGAGCGCGTCGTCGGAGGCGGAGCAGGCGGTGAGGGTGAGCGCGGCCGTGCAGGCCGCCGCTACCAGGAGGTGGGTGTGCCGCTTCATGGTTCCTCGGTTCGGGGGAGGGGGGAGGGGAGCGGGGGCGGCCTGGGGGAGTGCGGCCGCCGACGCCCCACACCATTCCGGAAGTGGCAGTACTGCCAAAAGGCAGTTGTGCAAATTTCAGATGACGAGACCCGGAAGAGTCGGCACTCGCCTTGAGCGAGCACGGTCGGACGTGATTCGGTACTGACAGCCGCCCCCTCGGCGGCCCCATCCACACTCAACTCACCGAGAGGAAACGGAAGAACCATGCAGGGGACGGACACCGCGGCGGAGCAGGGCATGCGCGACCGCAAGAAGGCGCGTACCCGCGACAGCATCCGCACCGCGGCGCTCGACCTCTTCGAGGAGCAGGGCTTCGAGCGCACCACCGTGGACCAGATCTGCCGCCGCGCCGACATCGCCCACCGCACGTTCTTCCGCTACTACCCGGCCAAGGAGGCGCTGCTGTTCGGCTGGGACTTCGGCCAGGCCATCCTCGACGCCTTCGCCGCCGCCCCCGCCGAACTCCCGCTCTGGGCCGCGCTCGACCACGCGCTGACCGCCACCGGCGGCCGGCTCGAAGAGCCCGTCGAGCACACCGAGCGCCGCCGCCGGCTGCGCCGGAGCCTGATCGAGGTGCAGGGTTCCGTGCACAACTACGCCGTGGTCGTGATCGACGGCTTCACCGAACGCACCGTCACCATCGCGGCCGAGCGGCTCGGCGTCGACCCGGCCACCGACCTGCGCCCGACCGCGCTCGGCGCGCAGTTCGGCGGCATGGTGCGCCACCACGTCCTGATCGCGTCCGAGACCGGCACGGTGGCCGAATGGCGCCAGACCTACCGGGACGTGCTCGACACCGCCGGCTGACCCGAGCCGACAGCTTCGCACCTCTACACCCCGTCACCGCGACACCCCTGGGCGATGCCGCCGGCCGTCCGGACGGCACCGCACGCCCTTTTCCGCCCCCCTCCCCCCCTTCGCGCGGCCCGCCGCGCACCTTCACCACCTGCTTCGCACTTCCTGAAAGGCCCCCGCATGTCCCTGGTCAACTTCCGCGACCCCGCAGCGCTCGCCGACCCCGCCGGCCGGTGGATCCGCCCCGGCACCCTGTTCCGCTCCGCCCAGCCCTTCCCCGCCGCCGACGAGACCGTCGTCGCCCAGCTGCGCGAGCACGGCATCACCACCATCGTCGACCTCCGGGGCGAGCCCGAGAGCCGCCCCGAGGACTGGGCCGCCGCCGAGGCCGCCGGCATCGCCGTCGTCCCCGCCCGGATCGAGCCGACCAACGACGAACTGGCGCAGGCCATGCGGGCCATGACCACCGCGGAGGACCTCGGCGCCTTCTACCTGCTGATGGCCGAGTCCGCGCCGCAGGGGCTGGCCGCCGCCGTCGAGGCCGCCGTCCGCCCGGGCGGCGTGCTGGTGCATTGCGCGGCCGGCAAGGACCGCACCGGGCTGCTCACCGCGCTGCTGCTGGAGCTGCTCGGGGTGCCCGCCGAGGAGATCGTCGCCGACTACGCCCGCACCAACGAGGCGATCGAGCAGATCTGGGCCGGCCTCGCCGACCGCAACCGGGCCGCCCTCAACGAGGTCGAGGCCGGCCGGCTGGTCGTCCCCGCCCCGCTGCTGGAGGCTCCCGCCGGGGCGATGAGCACCTTCCTCGACCTGGTCCGCGCCGAGAACGGCGGCGCCGAGGGCTTCCTGACCGCCTGCGGGGTCGGCGCCGAGACCCTGGACGCCTTCCGCGCCAAGGCCGCCGCCCGCACCGCCGCCCGCACCGAGGCCGGTACCGCCGCCCGCACCGAGGCCGGTACCGCCGCCCGTACCGCCGCGTCGAACACCGCCGAGGTGACGGCATGCTGACCCTGCTGCGGCACACCGACGGCACGCCCTTCCGCGACCTCAACCACAACGGCACCATGGAGCCCTACGAGGACCCGCGGCTGCCCGTCGAGGAGCGGGTCGAGGACCTCCTCACCCGGATGACCTTGCAGGAGAAGGCCGCGCTGATGCTGCACGGCCGGATGCTCCCCGGCGACCAGGGCCCGTTCCCCTCCGGCGCCCGCCTGATCACCGAGCGCGGCCTCACCCACTTCGCCATGATGGCCGTCCCCGACCCGCGCGCGATGGCCGAGTGGAACAACCACGTCCAGGACCTCGCCGCGGCCGGCCGGCTGGGCATCCCCGTCACCCTCTCCTCCGACCCCCGGCACGGCTTCACCGCCAACCCGGCCACCGCCCACACCGGCGGCGGCTTCAGCACCGGCCCCGAGCCGATCGGCCTCGCCGCCACCGACGACCCCGACCTGGTGCGCCGCTACGCCGACCTGATCCGCCGCGAGCTGTGCGCCGTCGGCATCCGGGTCGCCATCCACCCGATGGCCGACCTCGCCACCGAGCCCCGCTGGGCCCGGATCGGCGGCACCTTCGGGGAGGACCCGGAGCGCGCCTCGCGGATGATCACCGCCTACATCGAGGGCCTCCAGGGCGGGCCGATCGGCCCGGACAGCGTCGCCTGCATGACCAAGCACTTCCCCGGCGGCGGCCCGCAGGCCGGCGGCGAGGACTCGCACTTCGCCGCCGGGCGCCGACTGGTCTACCCCGGCGGCGAGTTCGAGACCCACCTGCGCCCCTTCGAGGCGGCCTTCGCCGCGGGCACCGCGCAGATCATGCCCGCCTACGCGATCCCCTCCGGCAGCGGCCTCGCCGAGGTCGGCGCCAACTTCAACCGGGACGTCATCACCGGCCTGCTGCGCGGTCGCTACGGCTTCGACGGCGTGGTCTGCACCGACTTCAACGCCATCACCGGCATGGACGTCCCCGGAGTGGTCACACTGCCCCCGCGGCACTGGGGCGTCGAGGAGCTGTCCGTCGCCGAGCAGGTCGTGCTCACCCTGGACGCGGGCGCCGACCAGCTCGGCGGCGAGACGGACCCGGAGCTGATCCTGGCCGCCGTCCGCTCCGGCGCGGTGACCGAGGCCCGGCTCGACGAGTCGGTCCGCCGCATCCTGCGCGACAAGTTCCGCCTCGGCCTCTTCGCCGACCCGTACGTCGACCCGGAGGCCGTCGCCGACCTGGTCGGCGCCCCGGAGGGCCGGGCGCTGGGCCGCGAGGTCCAGCGCCGCTCGGTGGTCCACCTGGCCGGCGAGCCGCGCACCGCCACCCGGCTGTACGTCGAGGGCATCGACCCCGCCGTCGCCGCCGGGTACGGCACCCTGGTCGAGGACCCGGAGCGGGCCGAGCTGGCCGTGATCCGCCTCGCCACCCCGTACGAGCGGCGCGAAGGGATGCTGGAGCAGCACTTCCACAGCGGCTCGCTGGAGTTCGAGCCGGCCGAGGTCGACCGCCTCACCGCGCTGGCCGCCACCGTGCCCACGGTGTTCGCCGCCCAGCTGGAGCGGCCCGCCGTGCTCACCCCGCTCGCCCCGTACGCGGCGCTGCTGATCGGCGAGTTCGGCGCCGCGGACGAGGTCGTGCTGGACGCCGCGCTCGGCCGGGCCCCGATGACCGCGACGCTCCCGTTCGACCTCCCCCGCTCGGACGCCGCCGTCGCCGCCTGCCGCGAGGACGTGCCCTTCGACACCCGCGCCCCGCTCTTCCGGCACGGGCACCGGGCCACCGGGGAGATCTGAGGCACCCTGGCCGGGGCCGCCGGGGCCTGCCATCACCAGTGGCAGGCCCCGGTGCGGGTGGATCCGAGCCGCTGATCAGACCGGATGAATTACCGGCGCTCTCGCCCGTCCACCGGTGTGTGCGGCCGACCGATCGGGTACCGGTGCATTCCGTCCGCCTCCCCCATCCGGCCCGCGCGGCCCAGACCTGGAGGTCCGCATGTCCACCGACTCCAGCGCACGGAACTGCCCGTTCGACTTCGCCGAGACCCTAGAGTTCGACCCGACGCTCCGGCAGCTCATGAACGACGCACCGGTCAGCCGCATCCGCCTGCCCTACGGCGAGGGGGAGGCCTGGCTCGTCACGGGCTACGACGACGTGCGCACGGTGACCACCGACCGGCGGTTCAGCCGCCACGCCATCGTCGGCCGGGACTTCCCGCGCATGACCCCGGAGCCGATCGTCCAGGCCGAGGCGATCAACGTCATGGACCCGCCCGCCAGCGCCCGCCTGCGCAGCCTGGTGTCCAAGGGCTTCACCCCCGACCACATCGAGCGGATGAGGGAGCGCACCCAGCACGTGGTGAACGGGCTGCTGGACCGCATGCGGGACCAGGGCCCCCCGGCCGACCTCATGGAGCACCTGGCCCATCCGCTCCCGCTGATCACGATCTGCGAGGTCCTGGAGATCCCCGAGGCCGACAGCGCCCAGCTGCGCGCCAACGCCCGGACGATGATGGACGTGAGCCTGGCCAACAAGCCGAACGCGGTACGCGCCAAGGCCGACCTGCGGGCGTACTTCGCCGAGCTGACCGCCGAACGGCGCAGGAACCCCGGCGACGACCTGATCAGCGTGCTGGCCACGGCCCGCGACGGCGACGAGGTCCTCGACGAGAAGGAACTCACCGTGATGGCCATGGTCCTGCTGATCACGGGCCAGGACACCACGACGTACGAGCTCGGCAACCTCTCGTACACCATCCTCAGCCGGCCCGACGTGCTCGCCGCACTGCGCGAGCGGCCCGAGACGCTCGCCCGGACGCTCCAGGAACTGCTGCGCTTCATCCCCTTCCGCAAGGGCGTCGGCATCCCCCGGGTGGCCCTTGAGGACGTGGAGCTGAGCGGGGTGACGATCCCGGCGGGGGACATCGTGCACGTCTCCTACCTGACGGCCAACCGGGACGGCCGCAGGTTCGACCGGCCCGACGAGCTGGACCTGGAGCGGACCAGCCCCTCCCACATGACCTTCGGCTGGGGCGCGCACCACTGCCTCGGCGCGCCGCTGGCCGTCACCGAACTCGAAGTCGCCCTCGGGACGCTGCTGGAGCGCTTCCCCAGGATCGCGCTGGCGAAGCCGGCCGCGGAGCTGGCGTGGAACACCACGTCCATCTGGCGCTATCCGCTGGCGCTGCCGGTCACCTGGTGACGGTGCCCCCACGCTCCGGCGGCCGCCCGCAGCCACCCGCTGCCGGAAACACCGCGCACGTCGGCCCGCACACCCCGGGGTGTGCGGGCCGACATGCGGGACGGGCCCGCCTTCCGTAAATTGGGCTAGGTGGCCTGAACCAACTTGCGGCCAGCACGACCGCCCGCACCGCGATCAACCGATCCTCGCTCGGTCGGCTCGTCGGCCGCTGAGTTGGGTCCCGCCCGGTGCGTCCCGCCGACCGCGCCCTCCGCGCGTCCGGCTCGCAGCGGCTGCCGTCGAGTGGTGAAATCCCGCCCCGCCAGGGTCGCACCGGGAACACCGCTCGTCTGGAGGAAGTGCCGTGGCAGTTCTGTGCAAACCGGCGATAGACGTACCCGAGCACGTCATCACCAACGAGGAGACCATCGAGCTGGCGCGCAGGCTCCACCCCGACCATCCACAGCTCGAACTGGCGCTGCGTCTCATCAAGAACACCGGAGTGCGCAAGCGGCACCTGATCCAGCCCATCGAGGTGGTGCTGAAGCACCCGGGGTGGGACGAGCGCAGTGCCGTCTTCGCGGCGGAGTCGAAGGCCCGCGTCCCGGCGGTGGTGATCAGGGCCCTCGAACAGGCCCAAGTGGAGGCGTCCCAGATCGACTTGATCGTCTATGTGTCGTGCACCGGTTTCATGATGCCGTCGCTCACGGCGTGGCTGATCAACAGGCTGGGCTTCCGGCCGGAGACCCGGCAGCTGCCGATCGCCCAACTGGGGTGTGCGGGCGGCGGTGCGGCGGTGAACCGGGCCCACGACTTCTGCTCGGCCTACCCGGGCGCCAACGTGCTGATCGTGGCCTGCGAGTTCTGTTCGCTGTGCTACCAGCCCACGGACCTGGGCGTGGGCTCGCTGCTGTCCAACGGCCTGTTCGGCGACGGGATCGCCGCCGCCGTGGTCCGGGGCGAGGGCGGGACCGGAATGCGGTTGGAACGCAACGGCTCGTACCTCATCCCGGACACCGAGGAGTGGATCTCCTACGCGGTCCGCCCCACCGGATTCCACTTCCAGCTGGACAAGAGGGTGCCGGGGACGATGGAGCCGCTCAGCCCGGCCCTGCGCGCGGTGGCGGAGCAGCACCAGTGGGACGTGGGCACGCTGGACTTCTACATCGTCCACGCCGGCGGCCCACGGATCCTGGACGACCTCAGTCGCTTCCTGGAGGTGCCGCCCGAGGCGTTCCGCTTCAGCCGGGCCACCCTCACCCAGTACGGCAACATCGCCAGTGCGGTCGTACTCGACGCCCTGGCCCGGATGTTCGACGAGAAGTCGGCCCTCGACGGGCACCAAGGGCTGCTGGCCGGGTTCGGCCCGGGGATCACCGCCGAGATGTCCCTGGGCACCTGGGCGTCGTCGGAATCCTGATCGGCGGCCGGGCCGGGCACCAGGTGCCCGGCCCCGCGTCCGTCGTTCCGGGGGCAGGGGGCAGGGGGCAGGGGGCAGGGGGCAGGGGGCCGGGGGCCGGGGGCAGGGGGCCGGGCGCTGGGTCAGGGCCCGGGCAGGTGCGGTCGCGCTGCGGAGCGCGCGAAGCTCGCCGATACTGAGCCAACGGGCAGTGACGGAACGTCGCGTCGGCGCTACGGTCCGACACGCCCGGCCCGCGCCGGCGTGCGCGCGGCGGCCACCGAGCAGGGCCGCCGGAAGCCACGACCGGCGACCACTGGCCCGGCGGCGTACCGACCGCCCGGCCCTGGACGGAAAGACCGGGAATGCTGAACCGACGAGACCTCTTGAAAGCCGCCGCGGTAGGCGGCCCGGCGGTCCTCTTCCCCTGGGACCGCGCACCGGGCGGGGCCCGGGTCTCGTCCCTGGCGTTGTCGGCCGCGCCGGCCACGCAAGCCGCTCCGGCCGCGCACGCCGCGCCGCCCAGGTCGGAGGCCAAGCGGTCGGCCGCCCGGATCACCCCCTTCGAGCACGCCATGCCGGTGCCCCCCGTGCTGAACCCGGTGTCGCGGACGGACTCCTCGGACCTGTACCGGCTGCGGATGGCCGATACCCAGGCGGAGATCGTCAAGGGGCTGCTGACCACCGTCCGGACCTTCGGCGGCTGCTTCCCCGGTCCGACCATCCGGGCGGTCAGAGGGCGGGAGGTGGTGGTCCAGCAGACCAACGACCTGCGCGTGCACACCTCCGTCCACCTGCACGGCGGCCAGGTGCACTCGCGCTACGACGGCCTGCCGATGGACCTCGTCCAGCCCGGCGAGACCCGCGAGTACCGCTACCCCAACGAGCAGGTGGCCGCCTCGCTCTGGTACCACGACCACGCGCACGAGCTGGAGGCCGAGAACGTCTACCGCGGCCTGGCCGGCGCCTACCTGCTCAGCGACCCGCACGAGAGCGGCCTGCCGCTGCCGAACGGCGAGTTCGACATCCCGCTGCTGATCCGGGATGCCCGGATCGAGACCGACGGCAGGCTGATCTACACCGACCCGTACGCGTGCCCGCACATGCTGGTCAACGGCAAGGAGCGGCCCTACTTCCAGGTGGCCGCGCGCAAGTACCGGCTGCGGGTCTTCAACGTCTCGCCCAACCGCCATGTGTCGCTGCGCCTCGCCGACGGCCAGCCGTTCACCCAGATCGCCTCGGACGGCGGACTGCTCGCCGCGCCGGTGACGCTGCACGAGCTGACCCTGACCGGCGCGGAGCGCGCCGAGATCGTGGTCGACTTCGCCCGCTACCCGGTCGGCGGATCGGTGGTGCTGGAGAACACGGCCGCGCTGGAGAGCGAGCGGACCGAGGTGCTGCGCTTCGACATCACCCGGACGGCCGAGGACCGGAGCCGGATTCCGGACGTCCTGGCCACTCTGCCGCCGATCCCGAAGGCGACGGTGCACCGGGAGTTCGCGCTGACGACCTTCCCGGACGCCAGGATCAACGGGCGCAAGTACGACCCGAAGCGGACCGACGTGCGGACCACCGTCGGCAGCAGCGAGATCTGGACGATCCGCAACCACCTCACCCGCCCGCCGGCCGGGGTCTTCCACGCCCCCCACTCCTTCCACACCCACCTGGTGCAGTTCCGCGTGCTGGACCGTGACGGGGTGCCGGTCGGCCCGGCCGAGGCCGGGCTGAAGGACACCATCACGGTCCACCCGGGGGAGAGCGTCCGGATCGCCATGACCTGGGGCGAATATCCGGGCGAGTACGTCTACCACTGCCACCACATGGTGCACTCCTCGCACGGCCAGATGGGCCGGATCGACGTGCTGCCCGCAGGATCGAAGGACTCCGGGCGGGAGTCGGGCGACGCCTTCGCCGACTCGTCCCGGTCCACCGGATCGTCGGCGGCCGGAGCCTCGGCGGCAGGAGCCGGTCGACGGCGGTGGCGACGGCGCAACCGGCACCACCACCACCATGCGGGCCACCACCGCCGGCACCGGGGACTGCGGTGAACCCGGAACCGAACGGCAGGCCGACCCGGACGAGGGGTTGAGCCTGGCCGCGCGCCGATGCTGAACCGGCGATGCTGAACCGGCGGCGTCCCAGAAGTCTGGGATACCGCCGGTCGGCGCCGCCGTCCAGGATCAGTACGGACGATCCCGCCGGCGCACCTGCGCTGTGTAGGCGGGCGGAGCCAGCTCTGGAGCCGTCCATGACCATCTTGTTCGAGTCCGGCATCCCCCGGCAGGAACCCGCGGACCACCGGGCCTTCACGGGTGAGCTGTTCGGGCGAGCACGTGAGACGGCCGAGCTGCTGCGGCTACTCGCCGACCCCGCCGTACCCGGCGTGCTGCTGCACGGCCTTCCGGGCAGCGGCAAGACCCGGCTGGCGTTCGCGGTCGCCGAGCGGTACCGGGCGGCGGGCGGGGCGACCGGAACTCCGGGACCAGCCGAGCTTCTGACGGTCGATCAGGTCGAAACGGACGACTACCTGGCGCTGCTGGCCCGGTGTGCCCCGCGTGGGGCGAAGGTGCTCGCCACCGGTCGGCTGTCACCCGCCGGCGCGGGCGTGGCGTATCGGGTGGACCCGCTGGCCGTTCCGGTGGACTGGTCACCGGCCGACCTGGACGCCTTCTGCCGCACCCCCGCGGTGCAGGTCTTCACGGCCGCCCGGCGGGCCTGGAGCCCGGGCTTCACGGTGACCTCACGGAACCAGCAGACCGTGGGCCGGATCTGCGTGGAACTCCGGGGACTGCCTGGGGCGTTGGTGCTCGCGGCCCGGGTGGCGGCGCTGGAGGGCGTCGGCACCGTGCTGGCCGCACTCGGCGGGGCGGGGGGAGGCAGCCTGGTGGCCGCGTATGTCGAGCCGCCTGGCCCGCTGCCCGTCCCGTCGGCGGACCGGTCGCCGGGACGAGGGGTAGGGCGAGAGGCGGGACGGCCATCAGGACGGTACGGCCCGCTCGGCGCCGACGCGGCGCGGCTGATGTCCTGCACACCCCTGTTCGCCGGCGGGTTCGGGCCCGAGGCGCTCCGGGCGGTGGCCGGGATCGCGCCGAGTGCCTTCCCGGCGGCGCTGGAAGCCCTGCTCGACCGGCAGTCGCTGACGCTGGAGGACCGGCCGTCCGGCCGATTGGACGGTGCGGCCGAGACGCGACTGTACGTACCGTTCGGCGACCTGCCCGAGGTCCGGCCTGCCAGCGGCCCGCTCGTCGTCCTCACGCTCCGTCATGCGCGCTACTACGCCCGGCTCGCCGCCGGGGCCGCCCGGCGGCTGGCCGCCGGCGATCAGCCGACAGCCCTGCTCGCCCTGCGCGCCGAGGAGGCCAACCTCCGGTTGGCGGTCGACACGCTGGCCCGGCACGGGTTCACCGCCGAGGCCCTCGACCTGATGGAACAGTTGCTCGCCCACGCCCGAGTCGTCAGCCTCGGCCCGGACTGGGCCGACCGGCCCGCCGTGCCGCTCGGCGCCACCAGTCCCGCCGATCCCGCCGATCCCACTGGCATCACCGGCATCACCGGTGGGCGAGCGCGGGTCCGGCTCGCGCTGATCCGCGCCGAGGCCCGACTGATCGACGGCGACCACGAGTTGGCGAGCGCCCTGCTGGACGAAGCCGAGGCGGCCTCATCCCTGCCCGACCGATCCCGGACCACGCCCGACGAACCCTCCACGGCCGCCCGACTCCTGCGGCTGCGGGGCCTGACCGGATGCGACCGGGACCCCGACCGGGCCCTCGCCGCACTCACCGGGGCAGCAGCGCTCCTCCGTGCGGCCGACGACGAACCGGCGGCCCTGCGCGTCGAGTTGGAGGCCGCCCTGGCCGAGTTCCGGCTCGGTCGGACCGGGCCCGGTGGCGCACTGGCGGGCCGGGTGCTGACCGCGGCCCGGCGCCGGGGGGACGTGCTGCTGGTCGGCACGGCCCTGCTGCACCTGGGCCTGCTCGCCGCCGCCGACGGAGATCCGTCCGCGTCCCGCGCCCACTACGTCGAGGGGCTGGCCCACCTGCGCCCACTCGGCGCGGTCGCCACGCTCGGCGCGCTGGTCGGCCTGGTCGCGAGCCCCCTGCGCCCCGCACCGGCGCGGGCGACCGACGCCGCCCGGCTGCTGGGCAGCTTCCATCCGGGGCGAGCCGGCATTCCCGGCGACCCCGCGGATCCCGACCTGGCCACCGCTCGGCTGCTGCCCGGCATCCGCCGCCGGCTCGCCGAGGACGAGTTCGCCCACGCGCTGGCAACCGGCGCGGCCACCGCGCTCCTGGACCTGCTCTGCTCCCTCTCCCCCGTCCTCCCCCTCGCCGAGTCGGACTCCGTCGAGGCACCGCCGAGGCAGCAGCTGACCAGCCGCCAACTGGAGGTCTCACTCCTGGTGGCCGACGGACTGAGCAATCATCAGATCGCGCGCCGCCTGGGCATCTCGGAGTGGACGGTGGTCAACCACCTCCGCGAGACGATGCGGCGGTTGCAGTGCTCCTCGCGGGTCGGCGTCGCCGGCTGGGTGCACCGCTCCGGCCGCCGGGCGGGCCCCGCCCGCAGCGCGCGGCGGGGCCCGGACGACGTGACGCTCGACGAGTCCGTCAGCCGATGATGGTGATCGTGACGAGCGAGAGGACGACGAGCGAGACGCTCGGGGTGACCTCCAGCTCCGCCGGGACGCCGGCGACGCCGGTGCTGGCGAGCTCCGCGATCGCGGCGTTCGGCGTGGTGTAGGCGGCGTAGCCGCCCATCAGATCAGCAGTACTCATGTCGAACTCCCTTGAGATGGAAGCGAAATCAGGTCTGTGAGTGGATCACAGCTGGGTGGCGATGGAGACCACCACCAGGGAGATCGCCTCGGTCCACGGGGTGACCGTGAGGACCGGGGTGAACTCCAACTCGGCCGTGATGCCGGTGCTGGCGAGCTCCTCGATCGCCGCGTTCGGGGTGGTGTAGGCGGCGTAGCCGCCCATCAGGTCAGCAGAGCTCATGGTCATCCTCTCGACTCGTCGGATTCGAGCTCGGATCGGGCCCGGATTCGGTTTCGGTTTCGGATTTCGGCGAGGTGCGGGTTCCTCGACCGCCCCCAGCAGATCAGGCGTTCGATGCCAGTGCCCAGTAGCAGGAAAGTGGGGGCATCCTGCCCCTTGCCCACTCGGGCATGACAGGATCCTGCCCGTGGTGACCGCCGGCCGGGATCCCTAGCGTGGCCGCCATGGCAGCGACAGTCTCGACCCCACCGGCAACGCCGGCAGCCGACCAGGCCGGCCCCGGCCGCACCCCGGGCCTCTTCGAGTACGCGCCCGAAGTGCCGGTGGCACTGGCCGCGTTGGGCTTCGCCCCGCTGGACCCGGACAGCCTGGTGAGCCATCTCGGCCGCAACGACTCGTGGGCGGGACGCACCACGGACGGCACCGGCGTTTTCATCAAACGGCTCGACGGCCAGGCCCCCGACGGAACCGACCGCTACGACCGCTCCTGCGCCTTCGAGTCGGCCCGGACCGGGGCCGGCGCACTCTCCTGGGAGTCGCCGGCGCTGCTCGGCGGCGACCGGAAGCGGTTGGTGCTGGTCTTCGACCTGCTGGCGGACGCCGTCACCGGGAACACCCTCGCCGACGAGGACGGCTTCGACACCGCACTCGCCCGGCGGGCCGGCCGGGCGCTCGCCGAGCTGCACGGCTTCCCGACGGCTGACGTCCGGCCCAAGCCCCGCCCCGGCGCGCGCACCGGCCACCGGCTGGCCGCGCTGACCGTGGCCGAGTACACCGCGAGCAGCGGCGCCGAACTGGCCCTCTGGGGCCTGCTCCAGCAGGACCGCCGACTGCACGGCGCCCTGCGCGCGTTGGACGCCCGCTCGGCCGCCGCCGACCACCGTCCGGTCCACGGCGACCTGCGGCTGGACCAGTTCCTGCTCTGTGACGGCACGCTCCAGCTGACCGACTGGGAGGAGTTCCAGCTCGCCGACCCGGCGATCGACCTCGGCGGCTTCGTCGGGCAGTGGCTGTACCGGGCGGCGAGTCGGATGTTCACCGGCGTCGACACCGACGAGGTCGACGTGGAGGTCGACCCCATTGACGCTGAGGCCGACGGCGGCCGACCCGCCGACGCCCACGGCACCCTCATGCGCAGCGGAGAACGCGAACTGGCCGCCGTCCTCCCGGTGATCGGCGCCTTCTGGCAGGGCTACCGGCAGCACGCCGACCGGCTCGATCCCGAACTCGCCGAGCGGGTGGTCGGGTACGCCGGCTGGCACCTCTTCGACCGCACCATGGCCACCGCGAGCGTCCGGCCCACCCTGAGCGCGGTTCAGCGCGGCATCGCCGGTGTGGGACGCGGGGCACTGCTCGCCCCGGACCGGTTCATCGAGGCGATCGGGCTGGTGGCGTCATGACACACGTGTCCGAACAGCTCGCGGCCGCGCTCACCGGCATCGACCTCACCGAGTACCCGCAGGCCGTCACGGTCGACGGCCACCGCATCAGCGCCGACTCGCCGCGCGGCCTGCGGTTCGCCCTGGGCACGGCGCTCTACGAGCAGTGGCACGCCGGCCTCGACCGGTCGCGCCTCGACCGGTCCCGCACCGCCACTCGACTGCCCCGCCGTGACGTGGAGTTCGAGCGGCAGCTGATCTCGGCGACACCGCACGCGGACACGCTCGCCCCCGCCCGCCTGCGCGCCGCCGTCCCGACCGAGGCCGAGGCCGGGGCTGAGCCCGGGACCGGAACCGGAACCGGGGGCGCCGCCACGGAGTTCACGGTCGAGCTGGGCGGCGTGACGGTCCGCGTCCCGGCCGCCGCCGTCCGGAGCGACGGCCCGCGACCGGCGGACACGTCCGTGACCGTCGAGCTGCCCGCCGTCCGCCCCGCCCTGTCGCCCGGCTTCCTGCTGGTGGACGGGCCGCACGGCGGGCCGCACGAGGGCGAGTTGGTGCGGCGGCTCTACCTGCACGTCGAGGACCCCGCCGCCGCGCCCGCGCTCTGGGCGGCGCTGCTCCGGGAGTCGGCCGCCCGCTCGCTGCGGTACCGGGCCAAGGTGCTGTCCCGGCCCTGGTCGTACCCGCGTCGCGACGCGGTAGTGCTCTACCTCCCCCGCTCCCACGCCGGCGAGTTGACGGCCTTGGCGGCGGCGCTGCGCGACCTGCCCGGTCTCGGCGCGCAGACCTCGGTCTTCGCCCACCCGTTGGGGCCGGGCATCGCCACCGCCGACGAGCCCGGCGACACCAGGGCCGGGTGGCGCGGCCGGAGCTTCGGCCAGCACCGGGCGGCGGCGGTGGCCGAAGGAGTACTGCGACACGCGGCCGCCCCGGACGGCCCGGCCGGATCAGGCGGACCGGCGCTCGCCGCCTCCGTCGCCCGATCGCTGCGCGACGCGGCCACCGACCCCACCGACCCTTCGCGGAACGGCTGAGCGGCATGCGGATCTCCGTCCTCTTCCCGCACGCCCTCCGCGACCGGGCCGACCTCACCGCGCTGACGGCGCTCGCCTCGCTGGTGAGCGCCGGCGCGGCCGACCGGCTCTGGCTCGGGCAGTCCCTGGCGGTGGAGAGCCACCAGGCGCTGGCCTGGCTGGCCGGTACGGGGCAGCGGATCCCGGTCGGACTCTCGGTCACGCTGACCGCCCTGCGGCACCCCTTCGAAGCGGCCGCCCAGGCCCAGTCCTTGGCCGTGCTCACCGGACACCGGCCGGTGATCGGCTACGGCGCGGGTGAACCCTCGCTCGTCGGCGGCCTGTTGGGCGCCCCCTACGCCCGGCCGGCCGAGGCCGTGGCGGACTACGTCGGCGCCGTCCGCACGCTGTTGGACGGCCGGTCGGCCGGGCCGCCCGCACCGGGCCCCGGTTCCGCCGCGCCAGGGCTTCGGCTCCCGCACGGGGAGCACCCGCCGACGGTCGAGCTGGGCGCGGGCGTCCTGCGACCCGCCATGGCCCGCGCGGCCGGGCGGGTCGCGGACGTCGCGATCACCTGGATGACCCCGCCCCGCTACGTGGCCGAGGTCCTCGTCCCAGCCCTGGCCGAAGGCGCAGCGACGCCAGGCCGGGTGGCGGCCCCGCCGAGACCAGCGGCCCCGCCGCGAGTGGTGACCGTGGTGCACGCCGCCGTCGCCCGGCCGGGCCGCCACCCGATGGTGCTGGCCCAGCACGGCGCCGGCCGGCACCTCGGCGCGCCGCACTACGCCGACATGCTCCGCCGCGCGGGCCTGCACCTGGACACCCGCGACCCGGTGGCCGGCGCCCGCGAACTCGTCGAGTCCGGAGTCTTCCTCTACGGCTCGCCCGGCCAACTGGCGACCGAGCTCGCCGCCTACGGGACGGCCGGAGTCGACGAGGTGGTCCTGAACCCCGCCGGCGTGGTGCTGGCCCACGGGTGGGACGCCGCGCTGACGGACCTCACCGAACTCCTCACCCGTTCTTGAGGCCGTCGGCGAGGCGTGCCGCCGCGGCGCAGCGTGAGGGACGTGGGGGCGTAGCGGACGCGGTTCCGTCCGCCTTCCAGGTCGAATCCCGCCCGAACGCTCCCCGTCGAAGAGCCCCGGGGCGCAGGCTGGTTCCGTGACCGCGTCAGCACGGACGCGGCGCGAGCGGAAGGACGAACATGACGAGCACGCGCGGCCGCGTCGCCGCCCTGCTGGGCGCCGTCGCGGTGGTCGCCGGCACCACCCTGGCCACCCCCGCAGTCGGCTTCGCCGCCACGGCCGGACCGGCCCGCGTCGGCGGGATCACCGGCCAGGCGCCCTGCCCGGACGCACCCGAGTTCAGCTGCGGGACCCTCACCGTCCCGTTCGACCACAGCGGCGCCACCCCCGGCACCCTCGACCTTGAGGTGGCCGTCACCGGCAACACCACGGCGCCCAAGGGCGACCTGCTGTTCCTCACCGGCGGCCCCGGCCAGCCCGGCGTCCCGGCGATCAAGCGGATGGCGGGCAAGCTGGAGCCCGTCCTCAAGGACTACCACCTGGTGATGTACGACCAGCGCGGCACCGGCCGGGGCGCGCTCCAGTGCCCGGGCCTCCAGGAGGACATGGGCTCCTCCGACCTCGCCCTGCCGCGCAAGCAGTCGATCGCCGACTGCGCCGCCGCCCTCGGCCCCAACGCCCGCCACTACAGCACGGCGGACACCGTCGCCGACATCGACCTGCTGCGCCGCGCCCTCGGCGACCGGCGCCTCACCCTGGACGGCGTCTCGTACGGCAGCTTCGTCGCCGAGCGGTACGCGCTCGCCCACCCGGCGCACGTGGCCCGGCTGGTGCTCGACTCGGTGGTGCCGCAACAGGGTTTCGACCCCCTCGACCTGGCCGCGCTGCCCGCGAGCGCCCGGGTCCTGCGGGCCGCCTGCCAGGCCACCGGCTGCACCACCGACCCGGCCGCCGACCTCGCCGCCACGGTTCGGCGGTACGGCAACGGGGCGCAGATCCTGAGTGCGCTCACCGGCTACGAGTTCATCGACCCGAACTACGGCGGGGTCCCGGAGATCCTGCACGAGGCCGCCGCCGGGCAGCCCGCGAAGCTCCAGGACTTCTTCGACCTGGTCCGCCGGCAGGTCGACACGGCCTCGGCCGAGGAGCTCAGCCAGGGGCTGCACTCCGCCGCCCTGTGCGCCGACTCGCGCTTCCCGTGGGGCACCACCGATACCCCGGTCGCGGGCCGTGCGGCGGCGCTGGAGCGCACCCGGCAGCGGCTGACCGCCGAGCAGACCTGGCCGTACGACCCGGCGACCGCGACCGGGCTCGGCAGCCTCCTGGTCTGCCTCGACTGGCCGCGCGAGCAGGTCCCGTCGGCGCCGTCGGACCACCGCAAGCTGCCGGACGTGCCGGTGCTGCTGCTCGGCGGCGACCGGGACCTGTCCACGCCGTACGAAGTGCTCTACCAGCAGGCCGAGTTGGCGCACGACCCGCAGATCGTGATCGTGCCCGGGGCGGCGCACTCGGTGCAGAACCGGGCGGCGAACCCGGCCGGACGGCAGGCGGTGTACGACTTCCTGCTGAAGTAGCGGGAGCCGTCGGCGGGCCGTTCCGCACGGGGGACGGAACGGCCCGCCGCCGCGGCCCGTCCGGCCTGTTGCGCCGGCCCGCCTGTTGCGCCGGCCCGTCCGCCCTCATCCGCTGGGATGCCCGGCCCTCCTCCGCTGGGATGCCTTGTCCCCTTCCCCGTCCTCCCCTGAGGGGATGTCAACTACTGCGCCCGCGAACTAGCGTCGCCGGCATGACCAGAATCCGTCGTGCTGCCCTGGCCGCCGTGCTCACGCTCGTCCTGCCGCTGCCGATCATCGGAGCGGGTACGGCGTTCGCCGCGCCCGGGCCCTCCGCCACAGCCCCCTCCACGGCCCCCTCCGCAGCCTCGGACAGGTCCGGCGTCCAGCTGGAGCTGCCCCGCCCGACGGGTCCGCACGCGATCGGACGCGGCACCCTGCACCTCGTCGACCAGCACCGCCGGGATCCCTGGGTGCCGGCCGCGGGTGCCCGGGAACTGATGGTGTCGACGTACTACCCGGCCCGGCCCGGGACCGGCGGACCGGCCCCCTACATGACCACCGAGGAGGCCCGGCTGCTGCTTCAGCAGGCGGCTCAGGGCGGCGCCGTCCCGGCCGAAGCGCTCGGCGGCACCCGCACCTTCGCGCACGCCGACGCACGGCCGGAGCGCGGCAGGTTCCCCCTGCTGGTGCTCTCGCCCGGCCTCGGGCTGCCGCGCGCCACCCTCACCGGCCTCGCCGAGGACCTGGCCAGTCGCGGGTACGTCGTCGCGCTGGTCGACCACACCTACGAGTCCACCGGTGTGACCTTCCCCGACGGACGGACCCGCACCTGCGCCGTCTGCGACCAGACCCCCACCCTCGAGGCTCTGGAGGCGATAGCCCGGAGCCGGGCCACGGATCTCTCCTTCGTCGTCGATCAGTTGACCGACCGTCATTCACCGTGGCGATACGCCGGCATGATCGACCCGCGGCGGATCGGCATGGCCGGGCACTCCATCGGCGGTGACGCCGCCGCCGCGACCATGGCTGTCGACGACCGGGTACGAGCCGGGGTGAACATGGACGGAACCTTCCTCGCACCGGTCCCCGCCGCCGGCCTCCAGGGCCGCCCCTTCCTCATGTTCGGCACCCTGGCCAACCACAGCCCGGGCGGCGCGGACACCAGCTGGGACCGCGACTGGGCGCGCCTGGACGGCTGGAAGCGGTGGCTGACCATCGCCGGCTCCGACCACTCCAGCTTCACCGATCTGCCCGTCCTCGCCGCACAGCTGGGCGTGGCCGGCCCGGCCGTGCCGATCCCGGCGCAGCGCGCGGAGGAGATCACCCGCGCCTACGTCGGGGCCTTCTTCGACCTGCACCTGCGCGGCATCCCGCAGCCGCTGCTCGACGGCCCGTCACCGGCCGACCCGGAGGTCGCCTTCCAGCACCCCTGATCCCACCGTCTGATCCCGCCGTCGCCCCCGCGCACGCCCCCGCGCCCGCCCCCGCGCGGGGCAACGCGCGGGGCAACGCTCGCCCGGCCCGTCGCCGGGCGAGCCCGCAGGGCTGTTCAGGGCCTGCGGTCGTGGAAGGTGCGGCGCAGGTCGCCCACCCAGGCGTCGGGGTTCTCCCAGGGGATGAAGTGGCCGCCGTGGTCGTGGGCGTTGACGTTGACGTGGTTGAACCAGTCGGCCTGCGGGCCGGTCCTGAACGCCCGGACGCGTTCGTCGGCGGTGTGGATGCCGGGCGGGTTCTCGTACGTGACGAGGGTGAGGCCGACCGGGGCCTGTACGACCGGGGTGCGGTCGTGGGCGGGGGTCCAGGGGTAGCGGTTGGCGTTGGCGTAGTAACGCATCGACGTGGCGATGGAGTTGTTCACCCAGTAGATCGTGGCGTGGGTGAGCAGGTCGTCCTTGGTGAAGACGGATTCGACGTCTCCGCCGTTGTCGCTCCAGGCGTTCCAGCGCTCCAGTAGCCAGGCGAGCAGTCCGGCGGGCGAGTCGCTCAGCCCGTGGGCGAGGGTGGCGCCGTCGAGCGTGTGCACGGCGAGGTGGGACGCCGAGCGCTGGTCCAGCTCGATGGTGCGGGCGCGGACGTCGGCGGGCTGGTCGTCGGTGAGGGGCCGGTTCCGGGCGAAGTCCCAGGCGCGGGGTCCGGTGAAGAAGTCGAGCGGCAGCCCGGAGCCGATGTGGATGCCGTACAGCTCGTCGGCGTACTTGTGGCCGAGCTGGCTGGAGACGATCCCGCCGATGTCGCAGCCCCCGGCGGCGTACTTCCCGTATCCCAGGGTCTCGGTCATCAGGGTGTGCCAGAGGTCGGAGACCTTCCAGAAGTTGACGTCCGGAAAGCCGGTGAGCGGGCCGGGGAAGCCGAAGCCGGGCAGGGACGGCACGATGACGTCGAACGCGTCGGCGGGGTCGCCGCCGAACGCGGCCGGGTCGGCGAGCGGGTCGATCACCTTCGACCAGTGCCAGAATGTCCACGGCCAGCCGTGGGTGAGGATCAACGGGATCGGGCGGGGGCCGCGGCCGGGTTTGCGCAGGAAGTGCACCGGGACGCCGCCGACGCTCACCTGGTAGTGCTCGTGGGCGTTGATGGCGGCCTCGGCCTTGCGCCAGTCGTACCCGTCCTGCCAGTAGGCGACCAGTTCACGGAGGTAGCTGTCCGGGACGCCGTAGGACCAGTCCTCGTTCCCCTCGTCCAGCGGGGCACGGGTCAGTGTGAGACGGGTGCGCAGGTCGTCGAGGACCTCGTCGGGCACATGGATCGGGGTGGGCTGCAGGGGGAAGGCATGCGGGGCGGTCATGGCGTGGTCCCTTTCCGAGGCGGAGGAAACGGTGCCGCCGGCGTGTCGGGCATCAAGCAGTCCGGCGGATACGGCTACCCGCCCTGCCCGGCCACGGTGGCGAGTCCGTCGAGCAGCGTGGTGATGGTGGCGTCGGTCAACCGATAGCCGTCGGCAGTCTCGACGATCTGACCCGAGGCGATACGGGAGTTCCACCAGTCCTCGAGGAAGCCGGGGGCGTATCCGCCGGTGCGGAAGCCGTACTGCTCGGACTCGAGGCCGAAGGCGATCATGAGCTCGTAGTCCGGCAGCGCGTAGGAAGGCTCGTCCTGTGGAGGCGTCCTGAGGTACCGCTCGAAGGAGTCGACCCGGTTGAAGCTGCTGAACAGCCAGAACAGGTAGTCGTACATGAGCGTGGAGCGCGCGTCGGCGTGCAGGGCGAAGAACCCCTTGTCGTGCACGAGGGCCTCGGCGAGCGCCCGCATCCGCCGGTCCGCGTCGGGCAGAACGTCCGCGACCTCGCGGAAGGCGCGCAGCAGGACGGGGGAGAAGCTGCCGTCGCGCACCGCGGCCAGGTCGGCGAGCCGGTCCTGCTCCGAGGTGTCGTAGACGGACTCGTCGACCAGGCCCGTGACGAACGCCTCGAAGTTCTCCGCGACCAAGGTGATCGCGAAGTCGGCCTCCTGGCTGACGTGCACCACGGTCGGCTCGCCGTGCCTGCCGCACGCGCGGTAGTCGAGGGCGAGCATGTCGTGGCCGGCCGAGGGGGTGTCGGCGAAGTAGACACCGATGTCGGGGTACTCCCACCTGTCGATCCAGAACCGGCTGCCGAACTCGCCGCCGAGCGATCGCGGACGGGTCCGCCCGACGCCCCGGATTCCGGTGATCTCGATGTAGTCGTCGGCCCAGGACGTCGCTTCGGGCATGGGGAAGCAGGTCCGGGCCGGGGTGCCGCCGTTGTGCACGGTCATCAGCGCGACGTAGGAGTCGGGCAGACGGTATCCGCTGAGCTCCTCCTCCAACGACGCGACCAACTCCGGCGAGGGCGGGGCCTCCTCCACGTACTGCTCCAGCGCGTACGCCGAGTCGTCCCAGAACCCGGTGACGTCGAAGCCCTCGAAGTGTCCCACTGCGCCCTCCCGCACCTACTCGTCCGGCGATTGTACGTTCGATGCCCGGCCGACGGCGGCTTCGGAGAAGGGCAGAGTCAGGCGGCGCTGACGCATCGCCGTACTGAGCCGTACTGATGGGCGGCGAGGTGGTCGGCCCAACGAGACATCAACCCGGCTCCGGGCGAAGCAGGACACCGTGCAGACCCCGTGCCGGTCACGGCCGCTTCGCCCGCGAAGCCCGGACTCCTCGCCGTCCGCCGCAGCCTCCCGTCGGGCTGTGGAGCGGACGCCGGGTCGGGCCCGGCCCTGTGGGGTCGGCCCGGGGTGTCCTGTGATCAGGCGGCTGTGGCGAGGTTCTTCTCGAGCGCGGCGAGGTAGTTGCGCAGGTGGTGGTCCTTGATGCCGTCGGTCTCGGGGGCGAACATGTCCTGGCGGTAGCCCTTCGCCCGGTCCTTCAGCCCGGCGATGAGCGGCATGGTCTCGTGGAGCTTCCCGTCGGCGTCGAAGTAGCGGAGTGCGTTGACGTGGGTGAAGGCCGGCTCGGGCGGGAGCTGGGGGACGATGTCGTTGTTGTTGACGAAGCGGTAGCAGCGGTCCCTGAAAGCCGTGTTGTGGGCGGCGGCGAGAAGGCGTTCACAGGTGCGGGGCTGGCCGAAGGTGTAGACGCCGTCGGGGAGTTGGCGAGGCTCCTCGAAGTACCAGCAGGCGCCGGCCAGCATGGCGAGGGCGCCGCCGAGGCTGTGGCCGGTGAACCAGACGCTCTGCCCGTTGGTGCGCAGTCCCCGGATGGTGTCGCGGATCTCGGGGTAGACGGACCGCAGGGCCTGGTGGAAGCCGTAGTGGACGAAGCCCTTGTTCGCCGGTCCGGGAACGGGCGGGGTGCTGACGTCGGTGAGCCAGTCGTAGATCTTCAGGACCTCGGTGCCCCGGAAGCCGGTGACGATCATGCGGTCGCTGGCCATGGTGTAGGCCTGGGTGTCCTCGATCGGGAACGGCATCTGGTGCGTCGACTCGAAGTGCCGCACCTCGTCGAAGCCCCAGGCGTGGGCCTTGTCCTCGATGCCGGCCCGGTCCAGCACGGCCAGTCCGGCGGCCTGCGCCATCCAGTAGGCGTGGGGGAGGGAATAGCGGGTCGTCGAGTGGTCCAGGGCGGGGATGGCCATCGGTGTCCTCCGGGAAGCGGGCCAGCGGGTCGCCCAGCAACCTAGTGCCGTACGCGAACGGAGGGGAGCCGGAAGCGCTGAAGGCCACCCGTACGGGCGCAACCGCGGCGGAACCCGGATCCCGGCGGGCTGTGCGGGAACCGCCGCAGGACGCGGGATCCGCGGCGTTCGCAACACCGCCCATGGGCTCGACGGCCGTGGTCCCCGATGATCGGCGTGGCGTCGGCGAAGTCGAAGTGGCAGCGCTGCCAGCCGCGTTGAGGACTACCGCGATCTCGCGGAGCCGATGGTGTCGAGTTCGGCGACGGCGTCGGCGGGCAGGACGAGGTCGGCCGCGGCGGTGTTCTCGCGCAGGTGGGCGATGGAGGAGGTGCCGGGGATCAGGACGGTGGTTGCCGAGCGCTGCAACAGCCAGGCCAGTGCGACCTGTTGCGGGGAGGCGTCGAGACGGGCGGCGACATCGTTGAGCACCTGGGACTGGAACGGGCTGAAGCCGCCCAAGGGGAAGAACGAGGCGAAGGCGATGTTCTGGTCCGCGCAGCGGTCCACGAGTGAGTCGTCCTGCCGGTTGGCCAGGTTGTAGAGGTTCTGGACGGTGACGACCGGGGCGATGGCCTGCGCCTCGGTGAGCTGGGCGTCGGAGACGCCGCTGATGCCCAGGTGGCGGATCAGCCCCTGACGGCGCAGGTCGGCCAAGGCGCCGAACTGCTCGGCGATGGGCGCATCGGAGATGTTTTCCACCGAGTCCAGGCGCAGGTTGACGACGTCCAGGGCCTCCAGGCCGAGGTGCCGGAGGTTGTCGTGGACCTGGGCCTTGAGGTCCGCGGGCTCCTGCGAGGGGATCCAGTCGCCGGTCTCGTCGCGGCGGGCGCCGACCTTGGTGACGATGTGCAGTCCGGCCGGGTAGGGGTGCAGGGCTTCCTTGATGAGTTCGTTGACGACGAACGGCCCGTAGTAGTCGCTGGTGTCGATGTGGGTGATGCCCAGCTCGACGGCTTCGCGCAGGACCGCCAGGGCCTGGTCGCGGTCCCTGGGGGGACCGAAGACGCCGGGGCCGGCCAACTGCATGGCGCCGTAGCCCATCCGGCTGAGGGTGAGGTCGGGGGCCAGGGTGAGGGTGCCGCCGGGAGCGCTGGTGGTCACGTCGTGCCTTTCGTCGGCTTCGCTGAGGCCGGGGCCGACGAATCGGATGCTCGTGGACAGCCCGGCGTGACTCCTAACTCTGGGGGAGTGGGGATGGGGCGGGGCGGCACCCCGGTGTTCCTGGGCGTGGCAGGGACACCCCGGCTGATCGGCATCCTCGCCGAGTACAGCCCCGCAGGGGTGGACACGCCATGCCTGGCCTACTACACCCCGTTGATGCTCGGCGCCATCGACTTCGACAACCTTCAGAGATCACGGTGCCGGTGCCGGCACCGCTTCGCTGGCTGGGGCGATGGCTATCCGACGGTGTCCTGTCCGATCGCGCGGAGGACGTCGGCGAGCCAGACCAGGTGGTAGCCCACGATCCGGTCCGGGTCGGCGAGTAGGTGTTCAAGGTGGTGCCAGGACTCGGAGAGCTGCCCGATGGTGATCGTCTTCGGTTCGTTGGGGACGTCGTAGAGTTCGTCGCCGGGGACGGACCAGAAGTAGTCACGTTCGACGGCCACTGTGCTGCCGGCTGAGGCTTCGATGTGGTGCAGTGCCAGTTCGAAGGCGCGTCGGAGCTGATCGAGCGGGATCTGTAGAGGTTCGCTGTCCATGCGCTCATCTTTGTCGATCAGGGGCCGTGTCGGGTCCGGGCCCATGACGTCCGACCCTTGAGCGACGACGACGGAAGCTGCGGCCATCGGCCCCCAGGCTCACTCCTCGCCAACTGCCCCCAAGCGGGAGCGATGCAGGCCACGCCCTTCCGGGCGTGGCCTGCATCGTTCAGTCCGAGGCCCCGGGCCTGCTCTGCGGCTCAGCGCAGGCCGGTGAACAGGTCCTTCTCGGGCAGCGCCGCGCCGGTGGTGTCGAGGACCCGGACGAACGTCTCCACGCCCATCAGTTCGGTGAACCGCTCCCGGCCCATCTTCAGGAAGAAGATGTTCTCGCCCTGGCTGGCGTGCGCGAGCAGCGCGTCGTACTTCTGCCCGCCGAAGGCGGTGGCGTCCACCCAGGTGGTGATCTCCTCGTCGGGCAGCCCGATCGGGGGCAGCTCCACGGCCTCCCCGGTGGGCTCCGGGTTGTCCCCGTCAGCGCTGTCAGCCGCGTTGTCCCCGTCGGTGCCGAACTCGCGCATGAGCTCGCCGAAGCGCTGCATCATCGAGTGCGGCGCCGTCGTCCAGTACACCTTGGGCGTCAGGGCGGCCTGGGTGAGGGCGGCCATGGTGATGCGGTTGGCCTGGATGTGGTCGGGGTGGCCGTAGAAGCCGTTCTCGTCGTAGGTCACGACGACGTCGGGCCGGTAGCGGAGCATCAGGTCGGCGAGCCGGGCGGCGCCGTCGGCGACGGGGGTGCTCCAGAACGATCCAGGGGCGTCGTTGGCGGGCCAGCCCATCATCCCGGAGTCGCCGTAGCCGAGCAGTTCGAGGTGGTCGACCCCGAGGATCCGGCAGCTGGCTTCGAGTTCCTGGCGGCGCAGTTCGGCGATGGCGGCGGGGTCGTGGCCCTCCTCGCCCGGCTTGGCGCCGCCGGGGCCGTCGCCGCAGGCGCCGTCGGTACAGGTGACGAGGACGGTACGGATGCCCTCGGCGGCGTAGCGGGCGAGGACGCCGCCGGTCGAGGTGGCCTCGTCGTCGGGGTGGGCGTGGACTGCCATCAGCGTCAGGGGCCGGTCGGCCATGGGTGTCGTCCTCCGGTCGGTCGGTCGGGTGTTCGTCTCCCAGTCTGCGCCAGCGCCTCGGGCGGCTCGGGCCCGGGGGTGGTCGAGGCCGCCGGGCATCCCGGTGGGGGGCGGTGTGCTCGGCCTCCCGGCCGCCACGCGGGGCTTCCGGGCGTGGCCGCCGGCGGTCAGCCCCCGGCGCAGCCGCCGTTGCGGCAGTCGTGCCAGGGGCCCCAGGCACCGCCCGGGGCCTGCTCGGAGATCTCGGCGGACAATGAGGGGCCGTTCCACATGTGCGCGAGCACCGTCAGCCTCCCGTCGGCCGCCTCGGTGACGGAGGAGGGGGTGGCCACCGCCTCCGACAGCGGACCGGTGCCCAGGTTGGTCCAGGAGCCCCAGATGCCGGGGGTGCTCTGCTCGTTGACGTACAACTGCGGGCTGCTCGAACCCTGGTAGACCTCGAAGAAGGCCAGCGCGCCGTCCGCCCGCTGGAAGGCCACCGGCACCCCGAAGAACCTCGGCACCAGCCCCCCGGCGGGGCCGAAGGGCTCGGGCGCCGACCACGGCCCGTCCGGGCCCGCCTGGTGCATCCGTACCAGGACCGACGACTGGTACCCGATGGTGAACACCTCCAGGGCGCCGTCGGCGTCCGCGGCGGCGGTGAGCACCTGGTTCCGGTAGCTGAGGCTCATGCCGTTGACCTGGCTCCAGGCGCCGAACGGGCCACCGGAGGACGACTGCGTCTGGTACCAGATGGTCCCGCCGGTGCCGTCGGCGGTCGAGAAGACCGCGAACCGCGCCTGGGTGCCGTCGGGACGGGTGACCGTGGTGGACTGCCCCTCGGTGCCCGGGGGCGTGGTGGTGTCCCGGGGCCGGTCCGCCGTCGACGACACGGTCGCCGGTGCCTGTACGGAGGTCGGGGCCTGGGCCTGGGCGGATGGCGCGAGGAGGCCGACTGCGCCGATGAGTGCGGCGCAGACGGTCGCCGCCGCCGTGCATCGCCGTGCGCTCTTGGGCATGGCTGGTCCCTGCCTTCCGATCGGTCTGCGGGGCCCGGCCGGGCAGTGGCGCGGGCCGTCGGCCATCCTGCCCACCGGGGCGGCCGGTACGGGCGCCTACGCCCGGAAATGGCCGGAACACACGGGCGGGCCGCCGGGCCTGCGCGAGGCGGCCCGCAGCTCCTGGTGACGGCGCGCTGCAGCAGGGACCGACCTGAACGGCCGTCAGGAGAGCGGGATCGGATCCCGCCAGATGTCCAGCGGAACGGCGCGGACCGCGCGTCCGTCCCCGTCGAGGATCCGGCCCATCCGCTTCACGGTGCGCAGCGACACGCGGCGCTCGGCCACCCGCAGGTCGGGGAACCTGCGGGCGAGAGCGGTTTCCAGCCGCTGGACGTCGGCGAGGGAGCGCTGCCAGACGGAGAGCAGGAGGTTGTGCGGGCCGGTGACGGACACGCACAGCCGGACCTCGGGGAGTCTGGCGAGCTGGGGGCCGACCTCGTCGAGCCGCTCCGGGGGGAGGTCGGCCCGGAAGGTCGCCAGGACCGGCCGGCCGGCGTCGCGGGCGGCGATCTCGCAGCGGAAGCGGATCGCGTCGGAGGCGGCCAGCCGGTCGAGGCGCCGGCGCAGCGTGGACGGGCTGAGCCCGGTGGCAGCGGCCAGCTCGGCTTGGCCGAGGCGGCCGTCGACACCCAGTCTGATGAGCAACTCCCGGTCTTCTTCCCGGACTTCGGCTCGTACGCCGGACGGCGTCCCGTAGCCCGCCAGGTGATCGTCGTGCAGTTCCACGCGCTGGGCCTGGTCCAGCGAGTCCAGTCGCCAGCGGATCCCCTCGGCGTAGAAGCCGGTCGCCAGGTGGACGCGGACGGCGTTGACCCCGGGGAGTGGGCCGAGCCGTTCGGCGGTGTACCGGGAGACCGTCGCCAGGTCGGTGAAGGCCACGGTGACGACGAGGTCGCAGCCCTGGGCGACGTGTTCGATGCTCATCACGTGCGGGTCCTCGGCCAGTTCGTCGGCGATCTGCCGGAGCCGGCCGGGAGCGCAGTCGAGGTCGAGGTAGGCGACGCACCCGCGGTCCTCGGGGTGCGGCAGACCGTAGGCGGTCACCCAGGCGATCCCGGCCTGCGAGAGTCGGCGCCAGCGGCGGGCGGCGGTGACCGGGCTGATCCCGAGGGTCTGGCCGAGCAGCGACCAGGGTGCGCGGGGCCGCAACTGCAGCGCGTTCACCAGGGCGAGGTCCAGCTCGTCCACCGTCACCTCGGCGCCGGTCGTCGCGGTGCCGGTCACCTCGGTGCCGGTCGTCGCGGTGTCGGGCATCTCGGAGCCGGTCACCGTCGGCTGCCGGTGGATTCGTGCATCGAAGGGCCTCCTGGTGGCGTGATCCTGCGAAATCGCGGGCAAATCCCGCCGCGAGATCCAGAATCACGGAACAAGATCGCTCTGCACAAGTTCCCGCCACGCGCGGGATCGACGGAGGTGCCCGTGTCCCTGCACGACGACGCTCTCGCTCTGGCCCCGGACCTGGTCCGGCTGCGCCACGACCTGCACCGGTTCCCCGAGTTGGGCCTGGCCCTGCCGCGCACCCAGGAGCGGGTGCTGCGGGCCCTGGACGGCCTGCCGCTGGAGGTGAGCCAGGGCTCGGCGCTGAGTTCGGTCACCGCGGTGCTGCGCGGCGGCCGACCGGGGCCGGCGGTGCTGCTGCGCGGGGACATGGACGGCCTGCCGGTCGCCGAGAAGGCCCCGCTGCCGTTCGCCGCCGACAACGGGGCCATGCACGCCTGCGGACACGATCTGCACACCACCATGCTCGCGGGTGCCGCACACCTGCTGGCCGCACGGCGGGAACAGCTCCACGGCGACGTGGTCTTCATGTTCCAGCCGGGCGAGGAGGGGTGGGACGGGGCCGGGGCCATGCTGGCCGAGGGCGTGCTCGACGCGGCAGGAAGGCGCCCGGTCGCCGCCTACGCCCTGCACGTGTCGTCGGCCATGCGGCACGGGGAGTTCGGCTCCCGGCGCGGGCCGATCATGGCCGCTTCCGCTGCGCTGAACGTCACCGTCCACGGTGCGGGCGGCCACGGTTCGGTGCCGCACCGGGCCAAGGACCCCATCCCGGCGGCCTGCGAGATGGTCACCGCCCTGCAGACCATGGTGACCCGCCGCTTCGACGTGTTCGATCCGGTGGTGGTCACCGTCGGGCTGATCCAGGCCGGCACCCAGCGCAACATCATCCCCGAGACCGCCTACTTCGAGGCGACCGTGCGCACCTTCTCCGCCGCGGCGCAGTCCAAGGTCGCCGACACCACGGTGGAGCTGGTCAGGGCCATCGCGGCCGCCCACGGCCTGCGGGCCGAGGTCGAGTTCCTTCCCCAGTACCCGGTGACCGTGACCGACGGGGCCGAGACCGACTTCCTGGCGGACACCGTCCGGGAGGTCTTCGGCGAGGAGCGCTTCCAGCCGATGCCGAACCCGATGACCGGGTCGGAGGACTTCTCCCGGGTCCTGGACGCCGTGCCGGGATCGCTCGTGTGGCTCGGCGCCGCCCCGAAGGGGACCGACCCCGACGACCTGCCGGTCAACCACTCGCCCTACGCGGAGTTCGACGACGCGGTGCTCCCCGACGGGGCCGCGCTCTACGCCGAACTCGCCACCCGCCGTCTCGCGGCCTGAGCCCGGCCGAACCCGTAGCACGCAACCCTGCTGAACCCGCAACCCGTAACCCGTAACCCGTACACCGAGGAAGAAACGATCAACCACATGACCGAACCGCGCGACGTGGTCGAGCAGCAGCTCGCCGCCTACAACAGCCACGACATCGACGCCTTCGTCGCCACCTACGCCGAGGACATCACGATCCACCGGGCCGACGGCACCCGACTCCATGGCCGGCAGGCTCTGCGCGACAGGTACGCCGGACAGTTCGCCAAGGGCCGCTGCCGGGCGGAGATCGTGGGGCGGCTCAGCGAAGGCGACTGGGTGGTCGACCACGAAGTCGCCCACGGCCTGGCCGACGAGCCGGTCCGCGTCCTGGTGGCCTACCGGGTGCGCGAAGGCCTCATCGACCGCGTCGACTTCCTGAGCTGAACCAGCGCAACAGCGCAGGCCCGTACGGCGGCCGTCGCCGCCGTCGTACGGCCGGCCCGCGCCCCTCCGGTGAACGGCCGTCAGAGACCGGGGACGGCGTCCTTCGCAACGGTGTGCCAGTTGGTGACGATCGGCTTGTCGACCGGCGTGGTGCCGACGGCGATGCTGGCCGGGTTGGGGTCGGCGTTGCCGATGCCCACGATGACGTCGGTGAACTGGATTGCCTGGTTGGTGTTGGTGGTCTTCGTCATGATGCCCGCGTACGCGACCTTGGCGCCACTCAGGGTGATCGGTTCACCGGTGGCCTGCTCGGCGTTGGCGGCCTCGATGCCGCGCGAGCCGAACGCGATGGTGGGGTGGGTCGCGGGGAGCGTGCAGGTGATGCCCGGCTTGGCCTTGGCCGTGATCAGGAGGTAGCCGCCGGCCTGGGATTCGGACTTCGCGCTGAGTGCGAGGTCGTTGGCGCCGCAGGCCTGACCGTAGCCGGTCTTGTCGGCGGCAGGGGCGGAGGCCGCGTCGGGCGACTTCGGCGTGGAGGACGACTTCGGTGTGGAGGGCGCCGTGGGCGCGGCGGCGGCCTTCGTCGGCGAAGCCCCGGTGGGTGCGGTCGCGGCCCCGGTGGTCGCGGCGGCGGTGGCCGCGGGGCTGGCGGCGGTGGAGCCCGTGTCGCTGTTGTCCGGCCCGCAGGCCGTCGCGGTGGCGGCGAGCGCCGCGACGGCGGCGGCGGTGAGGGCGAGGCGGCGCGTGCGCATGAGGTCTCCCGATGTCGTTCGACCGGTGAGGTTCACCGGGTGTGATCACCGTAGGCGAGGGTCGTTCACAGGCAGGTGCGGGAAGTATCCCGATCCTGTCCCAGAAACCGATGGGCCTTGTCCGCCGGACAGTTGACGGCTCACCCGCGCAGGGCCCGTGCCATTTCCTCGCCCCGGCCCACCGGTTCGACCTCTCCTGGCAGTTCACCGGCCAGCCCTACGACGGCCACACCTACCAGGTCCGCGTACGAGCCGCCGCGGGCCGCCGCCTCAGACGCCGTCCTTGTGGCCGTTCGCGACGAGCAGTTGCTCCATGCTCCTGTGGGCGGGGGCGGCCTCGGTGTTGCTGTCGTCGTGGAACATCCTGAGGTACTGGACGAGGGCGCTCACGCACGTGTCCCGCCCGTCGTACTCCGCGTTGTCGACGAGTCGGCAGTCCTTCGAGATCTCCCTCATCTGCCCGCCGGGAGCGGTGTACACGGGGTGCCAGATCAGTTTCACGTCCGGGTTCAGCCGCTGGACCAGCCGTAGTTCCGGGACTTCCAGCCTGATCAGGATGCTCTCCGGAGCGTAGGCCCGTACGAAGATGTGCACGGGGCCGGTCGCGCGGGACACGAAGGCCTTGGACAGGACGCTCCACATCGGCCCCGTCAGCTTCCAGTCCGGGTGCAGCTCCAGGACGTTGAGCACGCCGCCGATCCGGGTCCGCCCCAGCGGCGTGTGGCCCTTCCGGTACGCGTAGTCGCTGGTCTCGATGCCGCCCGCCCACAGGGCCATGGTGGGCGTCTCGATCTCCAGGTGCTCGGCGATGAGCTTGACGAACTCCTGGTACCAGGAGTTAGAAGCCCGCAGCTCGCGCTGCTCCTGGCGGTCCTTCGTCTTCGCCACGGCCTCGTCGTTCAGCACGCCCTGCGAGTCGACCCCGCCGAGCAGCAGCTGCCAGGCGGCGTCGGCCTGGGGCTGCGGAATGCCCGCGGCCTTCGTCAGCTCCTGGTACGGCCCCCACTCGGGGTGCTCGGCGGGCCTCGTGGCGTAGTGCTCGTCCAGGCCGCCCTTCTGGCGCTGCACCTGGCGTGTCACCGCGGCGTTCCCCACCTGCCGCTGAAGCGCGGCCAGGCCCGTGAGGCGTGCCCCGTGCCCGGCGGCGGCCGGCGCCGTCGTCTGCCGCTCCGCGGCTCTCCGTGTCTCGCGCACGCCCTCCCCACCCTTCCGGCCGCCCCCCGCCGAGTCTACGGGCGGCGGGGTGGCGGGGCGAGGGCCGAAAGGGCAGACCCGGGGCCACGCCGGAACGGCGCGAGGTCGGCTCGACCCGCGCGGAACAGGGCGGATTCACACGGGAGTTGATCGTCCCCGGTTCCCGCGAGGGCCGGGCCGCTGCCCACCCCGGACGCGACCCGTCCGACGATCCGCCTCCACTGTCGCGTCCCGACCACGTCAGGCCGCGTCGTAACCCGGCCGGGGCGGCGGCTGGCCCCGACAATCGGTGGGGCACACCCGGGCGCCTGTGCAAGGCGCGGTCCCCCATGTGGGGAGTTCCAAAGGAGGTTGTTCATGAGCAGGACGAAGAGGACCGGGACGACGACGCGGGGCGGCCGGGCCGCCGTGATCGGTGCGCTGGGCCTGGCCTCGGTGGCCCTGGCCGCCGGACCGGCGTTCGCCAAGGGCGACGTGGAGATCACGGCTCCGCACACGGCGCGGGTCGGCACGACCTTCACGGTCACGGGGCACGGGGACGACGACGGTGCCGCCTACCTCCAGGTGTGCCTGGAGGGCCGCAGCAGCGGTTCGACGTGGGAGCGGATGACCTGCGGCACCGTGGTCGAGACGGGCACCGAGGCGGAGGCCGTCGCGCACGTCAAGGCCGCACACAGCGGCGCCCTGGAGTACCGCGCGGCGCTGTTCGGCCTGACCGGCCTGGACGACCGCCACCCTGTTCGCGAGAGGACCTCGGATCCGGTGACGGTGGAGGTCCGCTGAGACCGGCGGCGCGGCCGCTGACGGCCGGCGGCCGGGCGACACCTGGGCCGCACCTGGACCAAGACCGCCCAACTGCCCTGCCCCGGCGCGGAAGCGGCCGAGGCGAAGTGCGGCCGCCGCATGGGGAATCGGTCTGGACACAGGCGAACAGCACGGGTTGGCGGGCGGCCGGTCAGTTCCGGAAGGAAACGGGGAGGTTGGCGTAGCCCCGGAAGGTGAGGCGGTCGCGGCGCACTGCCGGGCCGGCGCGCCGCATGGCGGGCAGGTGCTCCAGCAGCAACGGGAGTGCCAGTCGCGCCTCCGTACGGGCCAGCGCCGAGCCGAGGCGGTAGTGTGCGCCGGCGCCGAAGGAGAGCGACGGCTGGGCGTCCCGGAACGGGTCGAACCGGTCCGGGGCGGTGAAGTGCGCCGGATCGTGGTTTCCCGCCCCGAGGAGCAGCAGGATGTGGCTGCCCTTCTCGATGCTGCCGATGCCGTCGATCTCGATCGGCTCGGGTGCCCACCGGCTGGTGAGTTGCAGGGGCGCGTCGAAGCGTGACACCTCTTCGACGTACCGGTCGGTCAGGCCCGGGTCCGTGCGCAGCCGCGCGGCGAGGTCGGGGTGGTCCAGGAGGGCTCCCAGGCCGTTGCCGAGGAGGTTGGCGGAGGTCTCGAATCCCGCCAGCAGCAGGAACACCAGGTTCACGACGAGTTCGCGGGTGGACAGTTCGCTGCCGTCGCGGTCGTGCGCCAGTACCAGTGCGGTGATCAGGTCCTCGCCGGGTTCGGCACGTCGGAGCCGGGTCAGCTCGGTGACGTACGCTTCCAGTTCGAGGGCCGCGCGGTCGGCCGCGGTGGCAGGGCCGGCGGGATGCAACGGCTCCAGGACGGCGGTCGTCTCCTGGGCGCGCTCGCGCAACCACTGGTGTTCGCCGTCCGGGACACCGAGCAGTGTGCCGATGATCCGGATCGTCAGCGGGTAGGCGAACTCGGCCATGAGGTCCACGGCCTCGCCGTCGCGGCCGATCCGGGCCAGGTGGTCGGCGAGGGCGGTCGCCCGTGCGGTGACGACTTCCTCCAGTCGGTCGGTCCCGCGGGGTGAGAAGGCGTCTGCGGCGAGCCGTCGGACGCGGGCGTGGTCGGACCCGTTGGCCTTCATCATGGAGTCCGCGATCAGGCGTGCGGCGGCACCGTCCGGCCAGCCCCGGACTTCCAGTCGCGGGTCCCGCAGCAGTGCGTTGACGGCGTCGTACCCGGTCGCCGCGTAGAACCCCGGTCGCAGGCGCACCACTGGCCCGTGGGACCGGAGGGCGGCGTACGCGGGATAGGGGTTCTGGCGGCCGGTGGGTGACGCCAGGTACTGGAATGCCTCGCCGGGCAGCATGCCGGGATTCCTCACGTAGGGATCGGGTTTCTGGGTCGAGCGAGTGCCGTGAACGCCCTGGGCTCAGGAGTACTGGATCAGCTGGAGCCGTGGCGGCATCGTCCAGTCGTGGGGTTCGAAGGCGATGCGGGTGAGCGGCGCGGTGGCGGCGGCATCGGTCATGATCCCTTCCAGGGCGTCCTGTTGGCCTGGTTCGAGGAACCCCCAGAACAGGCTGTGCCAGACCACCGTGCGCACCGACGGATCGGCCGGCGTCGCCAGCTCGCGCCGCAGCCACCCGACCGCATCCGCCTGTTCCACCCGGACCGGGGTGCGGGCGGCGAGGTCGAGCGCGTCGTCGAGGGCGGCTCGCAGGAAGGTGTGCTCGAAGGGCAGGTAGCTCCGTACGGTCTGCACGTCGGCCGGATCGGCGGGGTCGCGGGGACGCAGGTCGCAGCCCGCGCGCGCCACGATCCGGATGCTTCCGGGGTTCGGACCGTGGGCGGGCAGCCGGACCGTTGAGGCGGGGTCGCCCCACTCCCAGCCGGGCCCGAACCACCGGTAGCGGTCGATCAGCAGGTTGAGTCCGGCGCAGGCGCCGAGTTCGAGCAGTCGGATCCGCGGGGCCCGCACCAGTGCGAGCCCGTGCAGCAGTGTCGCGGCCCGGACGGGCTCGTGCTGCTGCACCGGGTTGTCGAGCGCGGTGGCGATCTCGGCGGGGTGGTTGGCGATCGCCGTGACGAAGAGGTCCCACGACCGGTCGGTGCCGCGCGGTTCGATTCCGTCCGCCGCACTCGACTCGGCCAGGTGCGCGGTCAGCCGGGGAAGCCGCCCGGCGGTCAGCAGGCCCTGGACCCCGGCCATGGCGCGGATGGTGAACAGGGGCGCGCCGGCCTGTGGGTGCCGTCCGATCAGGCGGGTCACCGGCCCGCCGTGCTCGACGTCGTCGGCGAGCCTGGCGAGCAGCCCCGATGCGAAGGGAGCGGCCCCGGCGGACCGTGCGGCCATCGACCGCAGCAGCTCCGGTCGGTCGATCAACTCGCGCACGGGGACACTCCGTTCGGCACTGTTCGGGCGGAGGTGTGGACCAGACCGTGCAGCAGCTCCCGGCACGGGCCGTCCGGAGCGAGTCGGTCGAGCACCGCGCAGCAGTGCTGCCGCAGCGACTCGACCCGGCGTTCGTAGCCGTCGAGGACGGACGGATCCCGCAGCGCGGCCCGCAGCTCCCCGCGGGCGCCCGGATCGGTGCCGGCCCGGGCCCGCAGGTCCAGCAGGTGCTCCCGGTGCGCGGGGGCGGCGACTGCGAGTGCGTGGGCCAGCAGGAGGGTGCGAGTGCCGTTGGCCAGATCCTCGAACTCCTGCGCCGCGCTGGGAGCTCCGTCGTTGCCGAGCTGTCGCAGGACGCCGAAGAGTTCGCCGAAGGTCCGCGTCAGTGCACGGGAAATGTCCTAGGAGAGAAGCGGAACTGACGATCTGTCAGTATCGGTGCTTCGCTGATGCACCCCGGCTCGATGCCCTCCCGGCGACGTTCTCGTGCTCCCGTGCCGCGCGGCCCGCTGCTCATCGCGATGAGCAGCGGGCCGCGCGGGCGGATGGTGGCGGCGGTGGCGCTCTCCCGGAGGGGAGTGGCGGTGGCGGGCCTGAGTCGCAGGCGGGCGAGGACGGCTGCGGCGACGACGAGCATCTCGGCCCAGGCGAAGGACTCGCCGACGCACTTGTGGTGGCCTGCGCCGAAGGGGATGAACAGTCTGGGTGGGGCGTGGCCCGCAGGACGGCGCCAGCGGTCGGGATCGAATCGCAAGGGGTCGGGGTGGAGCCGCGGGGAGCGGTGCAGCGCGGTCGGGCTGAAGAGGATCTCGGCCCCCGGGGGCAGGACGACGCCGCCGTACCGGAGCGGTGCCACTGCCCGGCGCATCAGGATCCAGTTGGGGGTGTGGAGGCGGAGGGTCTCGCTGAGCGCGTGCCCCGTGCGCTCCAGACGTGGTAGGTCGCCAGGGGACACGGCGCCGTCGGTGGCGACGGCGCGCACCTCCTCGCTCAGCTCGTTCTGCAGGTCCTGGTGCCGGGCGAGTTCGTGGAAGAACCAGGCGAGTGTGGTGCCGGTCGTCTCGGTGCCGGCCAGGAGCAGCGAGACCGCTTCGTCCCGGACCTGGGCCGGTGCCATGGCGAGGCCGGTCTCCTTGTCGCGGGTGGTCAGCAACAGGGACAGCAGCGTGTCGTCCGGGCCCTGGTGCGGGGCGGCGGCCTGGGCGATGATCTCGTCGACGACGGTGCGTAGGTCCCGGACCGCTGTGTCGAAGCGCCGGTTGGCCGGTACGGGCAGCTTTTCCAGCAGCGGTGACGGGTAGAGCGCCCGCTGGACGAATCCGGTGAGGACCACGGGCACGGCCCGGTCGATCCGGGCCTTCTGGGCGTGGCTCAGGCGGGTGGCGAACAGTGCCTCGACCACGACGTCCCGGGCGAGTCGGTGCATTCGCGGCTCGATCGGCGCGGCTTGCCCGGGCTCCCAGCGGGTCACCGCCGCCGCTGCCAGTCGGGCGGTCAGGGCGGCGTACCGGTGGATGCTGTCGCGGTGGAAGGCCGGTTGGACCAGGCGTCGCTGGCGGAGGTGGAACGCGCCCTCGGAGGTGAACAGGCCGTTGCCCAGCAGGCCGCGGGCCTTGTCGAAGACGAAGCCCTTCTCGGTCTTCGCGGCGTCCCGAACGAGCAGCCGGTGGACCAGCTCGGGATCGGTGAGGACGTGAACCGGTCTGCGCCACAGGTGGATCCGCACCACCGGGCCGTGGTCGGCGAGCGACTGGAGGAAGGGCACGGGGTGGGCGAGCAGCGGGAGCAGGTGCCCGAGCAGGGGCAGGTGGCCCGGCGCGCACGGCGCGGTGCCGGGCGGGGTGTCCTCCTCGCGCATCAGTGCCCCGCCGCGGGGGCCGGCACGTCGAACCGGGAGGTGTCGCGGGACCAGTCGATGTGTCCGCGCAGCCACAGCCCGAGGCTGCGGGCGTAGGCCGAGGCCGCGGCGCTGCCGTCCGTGTGGATGGTTCGGCTCAGCTCGATGAACGCGCGCATCTCGGCGTCGCGCATGGCGACGGCGGACCGTCGGGCTTCGGCCGGAGAGCAGTGGTGGTGGCGGGCGAGGACCTCGACCAGGTTGTGGCGGTCCTGGCCGCCCGCGGTCTCCTTGGCGTGGGAGTACAGGTCGTTGTCCCAGCTCACCAGGTTCGCCGTGAGGTCCCTGAGCCTGCGCAGCGAAGGCCCGTCCGCCTCCGCGGCCGGGACTTCGTAGCCGGCGGCGATGTCGACCAGGGCGAGGCAGGTGTACGTCGCCCCGGCGTGCCTGCGCATGGCGGCGTACTCGGACGGGCCCGGTACGGTGCCCGCCTCGCGGTTGGCGGCCTCCCACACCTGGGCGGAGAGGTAGTCGCGGACCGTGCACTCCCACCGGAACAGCTGTGACGGCGAGGCGTGTGCGGCGACCCGGTCCCGGATCTCCCGCAGGGCCGCCGCGTAGGCGCCGGCCGGTCCGGGCATCTCGTCGCCGGGCGGCTCGGGGTCGACCACCCGGGCGAGGAGAGCGGTCGTGCGGGCCAACGGTCCGGGGCGGTGGCCGCGTTCACGGTCCTCGCAGTACCCGTCGTCGAAGGCGAAGAGCCAGACGTACCAGTCGGACAGCAGGCGCAGCATCTCGGCGGAGACCTCCGGGTTGGTCCGTGCGGCCAGGTGGCCGCTGCGCTGGCGTCCGATCCGGTCGGACTGCCGTAGCCGCCCGTCCAGCAGCCGGTGGCGCGCCAGCCAGTCCAGGCTCTGCCGGTCGGCCTGTTCGGCGTGGGGGTTCGCCAGGGAGGGGAAGGGGCACCACAAGGCGTCCGGGGTGCTGTGTGGTTGCCCGTCGCGGAGATCGGTCATCGTTGCGCCGGCCTTCGTCTGGTGTGGGGTCGCAGCCGGCCTCCGTGCCCCGCGACGATCGCGTGGGGTCGCCCGGCCTGCCTGGGAGGCCGAAACTAGCCCGGCGCGGGGCAGGGGGATGGACTGCGCGCGCATCCGTCGTTGCCTCCCGGCGCACGGCCGGCCGTCTCGCCTCCTCAACAGCGGTGATGCGCTGACCGCTTGAGTTCGCCATCGTTTGCCGACAGCGAGGGCCCGCACGATCACGGCTCCGCGGGCCCCTGCAGCGCTGGGCGGCGGCGTGCGAATTCCAGCTTCGGATCAGGCTGGTCGATCGGAGGTGTAGCGGGCGAGCATGGTCTCTACCGCCTGCTCGACGGCGTAGCGGATGTCAGAGGCTGCGGGGTTCCAGTCGGTCAGCAGCATGCGGGGCCACAGGACGTAGTTGGCGATCATCCCGAGGAACTGGTTGGCGGCGCTCTCGGCGTCCGGGACGTCGGCGTTGCCGGCCTCGTGCTCCGACTCCAGGTAGCGCTGGACCGAGGTGAAGTAGGGCAGCTTGCCGAGTTGGAACTGCATCCGTCCCAGTTCGGGGAAGCGGGGCAGCTCGGCGATGACGATGCGGAACAGGGCTGTCATGCCGGGCCGGCCGATCAGGTCGGCGTAACGGTGGCCGATGGAGGTCAGGCCGGAACGCAGGTCTCCGGTCTGAGGTCGTGCGACGGCGCCTGCGGCGTCACGCTGCCAGGACTCGGTGACGATGGCCTCGAAGAGGGCTGCCTTGGTGGGGAACTGCTTGAACAGGGTGGACTTCGAGACGGCCGCCCCTTCGGCGATGCGGGCGAGGGAGGTTCCGTCGTAGCCGCGGTTCAGGAAGAGGTCCGTGGCTGCGGAGATGATCGCCTCGCGCTTCTGCTGGGCGAGACGGCGGTGATGTGCGGAGAGCTCTGCTGCCATGTGTGCAGTATGCCCTAGCTCCGAGGCGAGTCACTTGACTCGCCTCTTTCGGCACGCCTACGCTGCAATGGAAAGGCGAGTCAACCGACTCGTATCTGATGGCGGTGCCCGATGTCTCTCTGGTGCCGTGCGATGAGGGAGCAGCTGATGACAGCCGACAGGATCGCTTTGGTGACCGGTGCGAACCGTGGCCTGGGCCGGAGTACGGCTCTTGCCCTGGCGGCGCGCGGGGTGCGGGTCGTGGTCACCCATCGCGGTGATGCGGCCGGGGCCGAGGAGACGGCGCAGCGAGTGCACGCTGCGGGTGGGACTGCCGCTGTCGTGCGTCTCGACATCAGCGACGTCTCCTCCTTCGGAGCCTTCACTTCCGAGCTGAGCGCACTGCTTGAGCGCTGGGGGGCCTCGCGGCTCGATATCGTGGTCAACAACGCGGGGGTTGGCGTTTTCGGCCCGCTGGAAGCTGTCACGGCCGACGACTTCGACACGGTGTTCGGCACGAACGTGCGGGGCACGTTCTTCCTCATCCAGTCGCTTGTGCCGCTGCTGGCGCAGGGCGCCCACGTCATCAACGTCTCGTCGTCGTTGACTCGCCACACCAGTCCCGCGACGTCGGTCTACTCCGCTTCGAAGGCCGCCGTCGAGGCGCTGAGCCGCGCTCTGGCCGCAGAACTCGGCCCCCGAGGCATCCGGGTCAACTCCATTGCCCCGGGGCCGACCGCCACCGACTTCAACGGCGGTGCCATGCGGGATGACGTCGGTATGCGCCAGGTTCTGGCCGGGCAGACCGCGCTCGGCCGTGTCGGCGAACCCGAGGAGATCGGCGACGCCATCGCCACGCTGGCCTCCGAGGGCCTGCGCTGGGTGACCGCCGAGCGCATCGAGGTCTCCGGCGGCGCCCTCCTCTGACCGGCCGGGCGAGCCTGTCCCGGGCCGCAGGCAACGCCTCGGCCGACACCGCTGGGTGATCAACCGCCTGGCTCGGCGGCTTCCGCCGGCTCCACCTCCGCTACGAACGCAAGGCCGACCACTTCGCCGCCTTCGCCGGCACCGCCGCAGCCCCCATCTGCACCCGCCGACTCTCCACATGAGATGTCTTCTACGGGCGGTTGTGAGCGGACGGTCGTTGCGGCGGATCCCGCATGTCGTCCGGGCGCGGCGCGTTCTGCTCGCGGGCGGCCCGCAGGATCGCGCGGCGGATGGGTTCGTAGCCGGTGCACCGGCAGAGGTTGGAGCCGACGAGGGCGTCGACCTTCTCGGGGGAGTCGGCGAGGCCGGGGTCGGCCGCCAAGGCGCCGGCGGCGACCATGAGGAACCCCGGGGTGCAGAAGCCGCACTGCAGGGCGTGTTCGGCGGAGAACGCCCGCTGGAGGGGGTGGGGATCGCCGCCGGGCCCGGCGAGGCCCTCCACGGTGCCCACCGAACTCCCGTCGCACTGCACGGCGAACACGAGGCAGGAGCGGACCGCCTCGCCGTCCACCAGCACCGTGCACGCCCCGCAGACGCCGTGCTCGCAGCCCAGGTGGGTGCCGGTCAACCGGCAGTCCTCCCGCAGCACGTCGGCGAGGATGCGGCGGGGTTCCACGTCGAGCCGGTGCGTTTCGCCGTTGACGGTCAGGGTGATCCTCATGCGCGGTCTCCGTCCGGCTCGGCGCGGCGGGATCGCAGGTCCTGCGCCGCCTGGTGCAGCGTCCTGGCGACCAGGATCGCGACGGCCTGCCGCTTGTACTCGACGTCGGCGTACGGCTCCGGCACGGGGGCGGCGTCCTGCTGCGCCGCGATCCCGCCGGCCCGGACGAACGGGTGCCCGTCGGGCAGCCGGTGTCCGCCGACGGGTGCCCAGGCCTCGGCGCCGATCAGCGCCTGCTCGGCCGCGCGGGCCCGCAGCGGCCGGTCGGCGCAGTTGGCCAGCCCGATCCGGGCCTCGGCGACCACCCCCTCCCGCACCGTCAGGGCGGCGGCGACCGCGACCTGGGCGAAGCAGAAGTGCGTACGGCGGTGCTCGGTGAAACCGACCCCGGTGTCGCCGTCGAGCAGCGGGAAGGCCACCGAGGTCAGCAGCTCGTCCGGTCGGCGAGCGGTCAGGTGCGGCCCCCGGAAGTAGTCCCGGGCCGCGACCGTGCGCGTGCCCCGCGGGCCGGACAGCTCGACGTCGGCGTCCAGGGCGGCGCCCACGGCGCACCACTCGGAGGCGGGGTGCGCCCAGGCGAAGCTGCCCGCCATCGTGCCGCGCGAGCGGATGGGAGGGTGGGCGATGTGGACCGCCGCGCGGGCGAACAGCGTACCGAGCGGGCCGGGGACGGCCCGTGCCGATTCGAACGCGCGGTGTCGTACCAGGGCGCCGACCCGCAGGGTGCCGCCGTCCGGGTCGACCCGGTCGAGTCCCGGGACGCGGTTGATGTCGACCACCAGCCCGGGGCGCACGCGGTGCAGGCGCATGTCGAGGATCAGGCTCTGCCCGCCGGCGAGCACCTGGGCCGTCCCGTCCGCGGAGCTGAGCGCCTCGACGGCCTCGGCCACCGTGCGCGGTACGGCGTAGTCGAAGGCGGCCGGCTTCACCGAGCCGCCTCCACAAGCTTCGGGGCACGGGCCGCCCGCCAGACCACGTCCGGGGTGAGCGGCATCTGCAACAGGTCGGGGTCGGCGATCCGCAGCGCGTCGACCACGGCGTTGACGACCGCGGCCGGAGTGCCGATGCAGCCCGACTCGCCCGCCCCCTTGGCGCCCAGCGGCGTACCCGGGCCCGGGGTGCAGGTGTCCCTGACCTCGATGGCCGGCACTTCGGTGAAGGTCGGCAGCAGGTAGTCCAGCAGCCCGGAGGCCAACAGCGGTACGCCGTCGTCCCGGTGGGGGATCCCCTCGTACAGGGCCTGGCCGATGCCCTGCACCGCCGACCCGAAGGCCTGCCCGCGCACGATCACCGGGTCGAGCTGCACGCCGCAGTCGTCCACGGCCACCACCCGCAGCAGCCGTACGGTGCCCAGCTCGGGATCGACCTCGGCCACCGCCGCGTGGGCGCCGAAGGGGAAGGCCATGCCCGCCTCGAACCGGTCGTCCACCCGCAGCGGCCCGGTCGCCCGCACCAGCTCGGCCAGTTCGATCGCCGGCGAGCCGCCACGGACGAGGCGCGCGGCGCCGTCGGACCAGTCCACGGCCTCGGTGGGAACGCTCCACAGCCGCGCGGCCCGCTCGCGTGCCTCGTCGAGCAGCAACTGCGCGGCGTGCCGCAGCATCGCGCCGGCCACCTGGGCGGAGCGGCTGCCGAAGGAGCCCATTCCCTCGGGCTGCTCGTCGGTGTCCCCCTCGACCAGCCGGACCCGGCCCGGGTCCACGCCCAGGGCTTCGGCCACCAGCGCGGGGAAGACCGTCTCGTGCCCCTGGCCGGCGGGGGCCGCGCCGCACCGGACGAGGACCGTGCCGTCCGCTGCGGCCTCGACGCCGCCGAACTCGTGGAGCCCGCCCGGCTCCCCGCCGGAGCGTTCCACGTAGCAGGACAGGCCGATGCCCAGCGGCAGGGCGTCAGGGTCCGTTCGGCGCCGGGCCTGCTCGGCTCGCCACCCGGGGTAGTCCAGGGTCTCCAGCGCCAGGTCCAGCGCGGCGGCGTAGTTCCCGCTGTCGTAGCACCGGCCGGTGGGCGTCCGGTACGGGAAGTGGTGCGGCGGGATGAAGTTTCGCCGCCTCAATTCGGCTGGTTCGATGGCGAGTTCACGAGCCATCTGGTCCATGGCCCGCTCCAGCGCGATCGCCGCCTCCGGTCGGCCGGCACCGCGGTACGGGTACGTCACCATGGTGTTGGTCAGCACCGAGCGGACAGTCGCGTGCACCTGCGGGGTCACGTACGGGCCGGTGGCCATCCGGGCGGTCTGCATCGGCAGCCCGGCCCCGAGGTGGGGGTAGGCGCCCACGTCGGCTTCGACCTCCAACTCGTAGGCGAGCAACCGTCCTTCGGCGTCTGCGGCGAGCCGCACCCGCTGGTCCTGCCCCCGGCCCCGGGGCGCTGCCGTCATCGACTCCAGCCGGTCCTCGATCCACCGCACCGGCCGGCCCAGCCGCACCGCCAGGTGGGCGACCACGACGAACTCCGGCCACGCCGCGCTCTTCGACCCGAACGCCCCGCCGGTGTCCGGGACCACCACCCGTACCCGGTCGACCGGCCACCCCAGCAGCGCCGCCAGTTCGCGCCGCAGCCGGTGCGGCATCTGGTGCCCCGACCACACCGTCAGCCGATCCCCTTCGGGCACGGCGAGGATCGTCCGGCACTCCATCGGGGAGGGCAGCAGGAGCTGCTGGCGGTAGCGGCCCTCCACCACCACCGCGGCCCGCCGCCACACCGAATCGTCGATCGGCCGCCCGGCCTCCCCGCGGAAGACGGTGTTGCTCAGACCGTCGAACAACTGGACCGAGTCCGTCGCCGCCGCGCCCGCGGTGACTGCTGCGGGCAGCGGGTCGACCCGGACGGACACCGCCGCCGCCCCGTCCTCGGCCCGGTAACGGTCCTCGCCCAGCACCACCGCCACCGCCTCGCCCACGTACCGCACCCGGTCCCTCGCCAGCGCCGGCCACTCCCGGCCGGCCACGGCCTCCTCCGTGGACAGCCCGGCCAACAACGTGTACGGCACCGCCGGAAGCCCCTGGAAGCCGGAGGCCGCCGTCCCGGGCGGGCCCGGCTCCGACAGATCCGCGCTGGACCAGGCCCCCACCACCCCCGGCACCTCCCGGGCGGAGGCGCAGTCCACCCCGCGCAGCACGCCGTGGGCTACGCCGCTGCGCACGAACGCCGCGTCCAGGCACCCGGGCACCTCGATGTCGGCGACGAAGCGGCCCCGGCCGGTGAGCAGCCGTTCGTCCTCGCGCCTGGTCCACTGCTCCACGACTGCACCTCCGTGACTCGTACCGCTCACAGGGGAGTTGGCCGCCGCGCCACGGTGTGCGGGCGCCAACGGCCGTACCCGCGCGGGCGCACGTGGGGAGCCCCACCGTACGGGCCGTCCACCATGGTGCGCGGGCAACACGCGGACCGGCCCTTACCCGCTTCTCGTCGACGGGAACCCCACGGCCCTGTCCACAGGCGCGTTCGGTTCCGGGGCCGCGCCACGGCGGGCAACTCCGAGGGCCGACGGGGCGAAGTCGCCACCCCCGGATTCAAAGCCCTGCGCCTTGTACAGCGGTGATGGGCGGATGCGCAGTGGCTTCAGGCGTGCGAAGCTGCGCTTCGCCGGTGCCCGGTTCGGCGCCCGTCCGACTAGCGCACAGGAGCAGTGCCCGCATGCCACCGTCGACACCGAACGACAGTCCTCGACCCGTGACGGGCACCTGGGAGCAGGTCCACGCCGAACGGGCAGCCTTGGCCGCTGACCTGGCAGGACTGGACGAGGGGCAGTGGGCGACCCGGTCCCTCTGCGACCGGTTCACTGTCCGCGAGGTGCTCGCGCACATGACCGCCGGGGCGAGCCTCGGCCCGGCACGGTGGATGGCGGGTGTGATCCGCTGTCGCTTCGACTTCGACCGGCAGGTTGCCCTGCGGCTGGCCGAGCAGATGGGCGCCGCTCCGGCCGAGACGCTCGCGCGGTTCCGCCAGGTGATCACCAGCACGACCAAGCCGCCCCTGCCGAGAGTGGCGATGCTCGGGGAGACCGTCGTGCACGCGGAGGACATCCGCCGACCGCTCGGTATCGAGCGCGACTACCCGGTTGACGTGCTGACCGCCCTGGCCGTCTACTACCAGGGCTCCGACCTGCCCGTCCTCTCCAAGAAGCGTGCCGCCGGCCTGCGGCTGGCGGCCACCGACGGCCTCTTCGTCGCCGGTGACGGCCCACGGGTGTCCGGCACCACCCTGGCCCTGGTCATGGCGATGGCCGGCCGCGCGTCCTACTGCGACCAGCTCGACGGCGAAGGGGTCGTCGTCCTGCGCGAGCGCCAGGCGACGGCCTGACCGACGTCCCGGCCGAAGCCCGATCGTGTCGACAACAATCGCAAAAGGCGGTGGCCAGGCCGAGCAGCGACGAGACCGCCACCATCACCGCCGAACCGTGCCGAACGACACCGCGACCGGAGCGAGTTCCGGTGCGAATCATTGGCAGTTGCCTTCAGTGTTCGGACGTCCAGCGTTTCACCCGCTCGATCACACCATCCGGGTCGGAAACGGTCGAGTGGACGGTGAACTCGGCGTACCCGGGATCGTCGATCGGCAGAGCGGGCAACGGATGCTCGCGCAGCCGCGCGACGAGGTACCCCGCGGCCAGCAGGTCACGGGACTTCTCCTCATCGACATCGGCCTTGTCCGCGTGCCAGTAGGACCCGTCGTACTCCACGGCGAGCTTCCGGCCGCCGGCGAGTTCGACCGTGATGTCGACGTGCCAGACGCTGCGCCGGACGAACGCGACATGGCGTACGGCCTGACCGGACGATGCTTTGCCGAATGCGCGTTCGGCGGCCGCGTGGTGGTCGAGCTCGATCTGGGACTTGCCGTGTTCCCTGCACTCGGGGCACCCGCTGCCGGCCGCGCGGGAGGCCAGGGGTGTCTGCCACACGTGTGTGGGGTCGGCGGTGCAGACCCATGTCGGGACGAAGGCCGTCTGACCGCTGGGGCGCACGTGCCAGGCCGAGAGGGGGTTCACGGGCGACCACTCGGCGGCGAGTTCCGGGAAGTGGAACGCGAGTGAGTCGAGGATCGTGCGGCATTCGGGGCAGCGCAGGCGCTGCCCCTTGTCCCGCTGTTCCGGTGTGTCCTGCCACTGATGGCCGCAGTTGGGGTCCTGCCACCACACGGTCCGGCGGGACCGGGGGGAGAGCTTGGCCAGGCTGATGCGACCGTTGCGGGTCGGGTGCCACTGGGAAGCGATCTCCGGACCGATCCTGAACGGGGCGGGTTCGACAGCGACGGCTTCCAGCCGGGCGGTGCGGGTCTCCTGGCTCCGGCAGGAGGGGCAGCCTGAGTGCAGGTAGGTGTACGGGGATATTCGCGGGTGGTGCCCCTGCGGACAGCGGAACCGTCGCAGCGGCCCGAGCCCGGCAACGGTGACGGTACGGGGGTCCTCGTCGTCGGCCCACGCCGAGAGGAGTTCGGGTACGTCGGCGACGGGCGTCACCTCGTAGCGCTCGTACTCCGCCTGCCACTGGGCGCGGTGCTTCGGTTCACACGTCGGGCACTGTACCCGGTGGATCATGTCGTGGACCCGGGCGGTGAACCGCAGGTCGCAGCCGGGGCAGCGCCAGGCCGCTTCTCGGCGGGCCGTGACGGTGACGGTCTCCCACTGCGCGAGGTCGTTCGTCTCGTGGTCCCACCAGTCGAGGACCGGCAGCCCGGAGTCCTTGAGCAGGGCCCGCTGTTTCTGCCCGGGCGGGTTGGGGGTCTGTCGTGCGCGGTTCGGGTTGGTCTGGCACCGGCAGCCGAACGCGATGTCCCCCAGCCGTTCGGCGGCGAGGCGGCCGCAGTACCTGCACCGGACATGGTGGGGGTCGTCGGAGTAGGACGGGTCGGTCAGCGCTGCCAGGTGGTCGTAGCCGTGCTTCTCCGCGTGTTCCCTCGCCTCCGCCACGGAAACCGGCGTCAGGTCCGCGTACGCGCCGTGGCGCCGTCGTTCGTCCTGCGCCCACTGGCGCCAGTAGCACGCCCGGCAGGTCGCCTCGCCCTCCGCGTTCTTGGCGAGGGTGTACTCGAAGCGGTAGTGAGCCTCGCAGTCACACGTCAGGCACCGGGTCAGGCGCCATGCCGTCGGCTTGGCGAACGGCTCCAGCGGCTCCAGTCCACCGGCGCGGAGGATGCCTGTGATGTGATCGTCGCACCAGGCATCGCGCGAACGTGTCCGGTACGCGGATGGCTGAGAACAGCCGGCATCCGCACACAGCTGGACCTGTTTCTGGGGCGATATGGGGCTCACCTGCGGATTCTCCCATGCCGCCAACCGGGAGCGTGGTGACGGGTGGGCGCTCGGACGGCGGATCAGAAGCCGGCCGTCCCGTTCAGCCCGGCAGCCGCAGGCGGAACAGCGCCCCGCCGCCGGGGGCGGCCTCGGCGGTGAGGGTGGCGCCGTGCGCGTGGGCGATCTGCCGCGCCATGGCGAGCCCGAGCCCGGAGCCGGGCAGGGCGCGGGCGGCGGAGGCCCGGTAGAAGCGGTCGAAGACGTACGGCAGGTCCTCGGGCGCGATGCCGGGGCCGTGGTCGCGGACGGTCAGTTCCAGTCCGGTGGTGAGCCGGACCTCGACCGTGGCGCCCGGCGGGCTGAACTTGGCCGCGTTGTCGAGGAGGTTGGAGACCAGCCGGGCCAGCCGGGCCGGCACGCCGGGGACGGTGCGCTCGGCGGCGCCGTGGCCCAGGGCGCCGTCCGCGTCGTCGTCCAGGGTGAAGGCGATCGCCGGCCAGTGGCCGCGCGCGGTGTCGACGCAGTGCCCGACGAGCCGGCCGACCGCGACCTGTTCGAGCAGCGGCTGCGGTTCCTCGTCGCGGGCCAGCTCGATGAGGTCGTTCACCAGCCCGGTCACCTCGCGCAGCTGGCGGTGCAGCGCGGCCGCCGCCCGATCCCGCTGGCCCTCGGTCAACCGGTCGGCGCGGGCCAGCAGTTCGGCGTTGGTGCGCAGCGCCGTCAGCGGGGTGCGCAGCTCGTGCGAGGCATCGGCGACGAGCCTGCGCTGGGCGGCCACGGACTGCTCCAGTTCGCCCAGCATGGTGTTGAAACTGCCCGCCAGCCTGGTCAGTTCGTCCTCCCGGCGCCCGGGCGGCAGGTCGATCCGCAGCCCCGCGTCCCGGGTGTCGGCGATCCGCTCGGCGGTGCGGGTCAGCCGGGCGACCGGGGCGAGGGCGGTGCGGGCCACGGTGCGCCCGAGTACGGCGGCCAGCAGCAGGCCCGCCGCCGCGACGGCCGCCATCAGCGCGCCGGCCTGCCGCACCCCCTCCTGGACGCTGTCGGCGCGCAGCGCGACCTGGACGGCCTGCCGGGCGCCGGGCGGCGCCGCGATCATCGGGGTGGTGAGCATCCGGGCCGGGTGGCCGCCGATGGTGAGGTCGGTGAAGTAGCCGGCCCGCTGCCGGTTCGCGACCTGGCGGGTGGCCGGTGTGACGGGCAGCAGGTACGGCTCGTTCGGTGGTTTGCCGGGGTCGGCGGAGACGATCTGCGCGCAGGCCGGGGCGGCAAGGTAGTTGCACTCGCCGTAGACGACCTGCGGCCCCTGGTCGCGGTGCTGCTGCTGCACCAGGGTGGCCTGCTGGGTGAGGTGCTGATCGAGCTGGTGGTTGAGCTCGTAGCGGACGATGCTGAACGCGGCCGCGCTGATCCCGAGCGCCACCACGGCGACCGCGGCCGTGCAGGCGAGGGCCAGCCGGGTGCGCAGCGGGCGCCGGCGCCGCCAGCGCGCGTGCGCCCTCAAGCCCGGTCCAGCCGGTAGCCGACCCCGTGCACCGTGTGCACCAGCCGGGGTTCGCCGCCGGCCTCCAGCTTGCGGCGCAGGTAACCGACGTAGACGGCGAGGGAGTTGGAGTCGGGGCCGAAGTCGGCGCCCCACACCCGCTCCATGATCACCTCGCGCGGGAGCACCTGGCCGGGGTGGCGCAGCAGCACCTCCAGCAGCGCGAACTCGGTGCGCGAGAACTCCACCGGCCGCCCCGCCCTGCTCCCGGTCCGGGTGACCGGGTCGACCTCCAGGTCGGCGAAGCGGTAGCCGGGCTCCTCGGCGGCCGGGGCGCTGCGCCGCAGCAGGGCGCGCAGCCGGGCGGTCAGCTCGTCCAGGGCGAACGGCTTGACCAGGTAGTCGTCGGCCCCCGCGTCGAGGCCGTCGACGCGGTCGCTCACCGAGTCGCGCGCGGTGAGCACCAGGATCGGGAGCCGGTCGCCCAGGGCCCGCAGCCGGCGGCAGACGGCCAGCCCGTCGAGGACGGGCATCATCAGGTCGAGGACCATCGCGTCGGGCTGCCAGCCGGACACCTCGTTCAGCGCCGCCAGCCCGTCGGCGGCGCCGCGCACCTGGTAGCCCTCGACGGCCAGCCCGTCCTCGACGGCGGCCCGTACCTCCGGATCGTCGTCGACGACCAGCACTCTCTGCCCGTTGTTCATGCGGACAACCCTCTCAGAACGAATCTGAGAAGCCTCTTAGCTCGTCCTCGCGGCGGCCGCAGGGCCCTCTGCCGGGCGTTGCCACCTCTGTGCCGCCGGTCGCGCCTGGGCGTGTCCGTCGCCCTCGCCCCGCAGAACGACTCTGAGAAGTCTCTTAGGCGGCCTCAGCAAGCTCGACGGCATGCGGACAGAACACGGCAACCACGGCAACCATGCCAACCACGATCCGGCCCGCCCCCTGTCGGTGGTGATCGGCGCCGGCGGCACCGGCGGACACATCTACCCGGGCCTCGCACTGGCCGAGGCGCTGCGCAGAGCCGACCCGCGGGCCGTGATCTCCTTCGTCGGCACCGAACGCGGACTGGAGACCACCCTCATCCCGCAGGCCGGCTACCGGCTGCACACCGTCGACATGATCCCCTTCGACGCCTCCCTCGGCGCGCGCCGCTACCTGCTGCCCGCGGCGCTGCTGCGCTCCGGCCGGGACTGCCGGGAGATCCTGCGGGCCCAGGGCGCGCAGGTCGCGGTCGGCATGGGCGGCTACCCGAGTGCGCCGGTGATCGTCGGCGCCAAGATGGCCGGGCTGCCGAGCGTGGTGCACGAGTCGAACGCGGTGCCCGGGCGGGCCAACCGCTTCGCCGCCCGGCTCACCCCGCACATCGCGCTCGCCTTCGACCGCACCCGCGAGCACCTGCCCGCCGGCCGTTCGGCGCAGACCGTCGGGATGCCGCTGGTCGGCGCCGTCGCCCAGCTCGACCGGGCGGCGCTGCGCGCCGAGGCCCGTCGGCACTTCGCCGTCCCGGACGGCGTCCGGCTGCTGGTCTTCAACGGCGGCAGCCTCGGCGCCGCCCGCCTCACCGCGGCCGCCGTCGAACTGGCCGGACGCTGGCGCCACCGCACCGACCGGCGGCTGCTGATCAAGACCGGCCCGGCCGCGCTGGCACAGGTCCGGGCCGCACTGGACGGCAACCCGGTGGCGCACGCCGTCGCCTACCTGGACCGGATGGACTTCGCCTACGCGGCCGCCGACCTCATGGTGTGCCGCGCCGGCGCGGCCACCGTCGCCGAACTCTCCAGCCTCCGGATGCCCGCCGTGCTGGTGCCCTACCCGCACGCGCCGCACGACCACCAGACCCACAACGCACGCGTCCTCTCCGACGCCGGCGCCGGCCTGCTGCTGCCGGACGGCGAGTGCACCGGCGAACGGCTGGCCGCCCTGGTGGAACCCCTGCTCGCCGATCCGGCCCGGCTCGCCGCGATGGCGCAGGCCGCCGACCCGGGCGACCACGCGCGCGCCGCCGACCTGCTGGCCGCCAAGGTGCTCCGCGTCATCGGCCGGACCCCGGCACCCGCGCCGCCCGCCGTCCCGGCCCCCGCCCCCGGCCCGTACGACCGCTGACCGCTCGACCGCTCGACCGCTCGACCGCTGACCACTGACCGCCGACCGCCCGCCCCGAACCACCGGAGGACCACCATGAACCGCCCCGCCCACCCCAACACCCCCGCCGCACACCAGGACTGGACCGGCCGGACCGTCCTGGTCACCGGCGCCGAAGGCTTCATCGGCAGCACCCTCGTCGACCTGCTGGTCGCCCGCGGCGCCCGCGTCCGGGCCCTGGTCCACTACAAGCCGTACGCCGAGCGCGGATACCTCGCCCACTACCTGGCCGACCCCGGCAGCCCCGTCGAGATGCTCGCCGGCGACGTCCGCGACGCCGGCCGGGTCCTGGACGCCGTCGCCGGCTGCGACACCGTCTTCCACCTCGCCGCGCTCATCGGCATCCCCTACAGCTACCAGGCCCCCGAGGCCTACGTGCAGACCAACGTCGTGGGCACCCAGAACGTCGCCGCCGCCTGCCTGCGGCACGGCGCCCGCCTGGTGCACACCTCCACCAGCGAGGTGTACGGGACCGCGATCACCGCACCCATCGACGAGCACCACCCGCTCCAGCCGCAGTCCCCGTACTCCGCCTCGAAGATCGGCGCGGACATGATGGCACTCTCCTACTGGCACGCCTTCGAACTGCCGGTCGCCGTCGTCCGCCCGTTCAACACCTACGGCCCGCGCCAGTCCGCCCGCGCCGTCATCCCCACCATCCTGGCCCAACTCCACTCCGGCGCACGGGAGATCAGGCTCGGCTCGACCACCCCCACCCGGGACTTCACCTACGCCACCGACACCGCGGAAGGCTTCCTGGCCATCGCCCGCGCCGACCGCACGCTCGGCGAGACCGTCAACCTCGGCACCGGCAGCGAGGTGTCCATCGGCGACCTGGCCAAGGCCCTGATCGTCGCCTCCGGCCGGGACGCCGACATCGTCGTCGACCCGACCCGGCTGCGCCCCGGCGGCAGCGAGGTCGAACGGCTGCTCTCCGACAACCGCAAGGCGCGCGACCTGGCCGGCTGGCAGCCCCAGGTCGGCCTGGACGAGGGCCTGCGCCACACCTCCGACTGGGTCGCCGAACACCTGCACCTGCTCGCCCCGGACCGCTACCAGGTCTGACGCCGCCCCTGCGGCCAACTGTCCCATCGGGCATGGGCCTTGGTGGCAGGAGCCGCCAACGCCTCCACGATACACCCAACCTCCCAACCAGAACACCCGAGCAAAAACAAAGGAAACGGCC